>JAXIPA010000063.1:0-28207 GCA_045403145.1 Nitrospirota bacterium
ATCTGCGTCTATTTCTACTGTCACGCCGTCGTTAGAGCAGGCGGTTACTCTTGTGTTGTCCGGCTTTAAGACCTCGGTGGTCCTGCCGAGTTTATCATAGGTGTATATCATCCAACGCGGAGAATCCGAACTCTCGAAGTATGGCAGCGAATTCTGCTTTACCGTGCCCGTGGCGTTATATTTCGTTTCCGTTGCGACGATCCTTCCGCCAGGCCCGGTTTGCCTCTGTAAAATTGTCCTGCCTAAGCCGTCAAAATACGTCCAGGAGCTGACTCCGATGCTCGTATCAACCTGGACGTGTTGCGAGTCAGATGTGGTGTCCAGACGACCAAAATTATTGTACTGCCAGCTTGTCCAAGTCCCGTCAGGGAGGGTTGTTCCGGTCTTACGTCCAAAGGTGTCGTATGTAAATACGGTTGCCTTACCGGCTGCTTTCTGATTCTGATCCGCGACACTTTTTACCTGGCCATAAAGCCCGGCATCCAACGCTTCATAATTCACACCGTAGTATTTGGTCTCTGTTTGATGTCCCAAGGCATTCTTGACGAGCAGAGGGAAAGTATGCGTGTTGGTATCATACGTAATGGTCGCACTATCATAGGGGATGGTCGCTGCATTCGCATTGGGATCGCGGGTGCAGACGAGATTGCCGTATGCGTCATATGCCATCCTGACCTCGATAGCGGTTTCTCCATACTGAAAAGGCAGGCGTACGATTCGTGTAAGATTGCCTTTGGTAGGCACGGTATTCGATGAGGCGGTGCCGCAATCGGTCACACCGTCGTAATAATATTTTGTGCTCGCCACATGCGGATGATCAGGACTGCCACTCGGTCCACCTATCCATTCGATTCCTGCATATACGTCTTCAGTCAGGGGCAACCCCAAAATCCAATTAGACGTATTATTTGTAAAGCTTCGGTAGACGGTCCGGTCCGTTAGATTGAATATGCTGTCAGTATTAGTAGATAATGCTTCATAATTCACGTTCCCATAGCTATCATATCCATAGTCTGTATGTGTGTGTATCCCACAGGAGTCACCGTCGCAGACATAGGTGTCCACTGGGCTAATAGGCGTGTAATATATGCCGGCCGAAGCACTCATGTGGTTGGTCCAATAGCCGATCGTTTTCTCGGAATATTTATTCATCAACCCGTCCGATACTTTTACTCTATAGGGTTTGCCTTTCATGTAACCGATCGCATCCTCTGGGTGATTCCAATCTACTTGCTCATCATTGCCCTGGTGGAACCAGGTTTCTGTTACATCCTGTTCCCCATTCGGACCGGCAGAACCTGTTACTTTGACATAGTTAAACCCACGAAAATCACGTTCGCCTATATGATAGTAACCGCCGGAATATCTATATGTTGTGCGTGATTCAATGCCGTTTCCGTCGTTCACAGAAATGGAGCTGACAGTTTGAATGGGGAATGGTAAGCGCGAATTTATGTATTGAGTGGAAGGTTCAAATGCAACCAAAATAGATCCACCGAGACCATTATGTATCCCAGATATTAAATTTGATGTTGAACCGATACTTTTGCTAACTTCCCAGCTTAGCCAGGAACTACGTCGCCAAGCTATATCACTTTTTCCATCACCATCGAAGTCACCGGCTACAACTGCAATACTGTCATCCACAGCATCCCACGCTGCACCTGAACTGGTCAGTCTTTTGCCGATAAAAGCTTGACCTGTTGAGAGCGCTACCGACCACCCGTTCTCATCTTTGCTCCGCCAAGCAATATCGGTCTTGCCATCTCCATTAAAGTCACCGGACACCATGGCAGTTTCGTTGAAAGTATACAATGGCCACGCCAAGAGTCCCGACGTTTCCCATTCGTTATAGATGAAGCGATGCCCTGCGGAGAGTGCCACCTGCCATCCTCCTTCAAAGAAGCTTATAGTCCGCCAGGCAATGTCCATTTTCCCATCACCATTAAAATCGCCTGTTACTACTTTAGGCATAGATGTTGCGAAACCAGTAGCACCTGATGTTGGCCACTCGTTCGCAGAAAAACCCTGTCCTGTGGAAATTGCTACTTGCCACGCACCCCATCCTAATCGCCTCCATGCAATGTCTGTCCTACCGTCACCATTTAAATCACCAGCCACAACGACCGTATAAGAATCCATTTGATCCCAAGCAGCTCCTTGTGTGTCCCAATGACTGCTGGTAAAACCGTTACCTGTGGATATTGCAACTTGCCAACCGCCCCAACCACTTCGCCGCCATGCAATATCTGTCTTACCGTCACCGTTGAAATCACCAGCCTTAACGGCCGTATTCAAATTCATTACATCCCACCCTTCTGCAGGCCATTGTGCACCAGTGAAACCATCACCCGTAGATATTGCCATCTGCCATTTTTCCCAACCAGTACGCCGCCATGCGATATCCGTTTTTCCATCACCATTAAAATCTCCACTAAGCATAGCCGTACCATCATCCATTACATCCCACAAGGTGTCCGGTGCAGCCCAAGGGAAAAAATCACAGCCATTACTTGCAGACAGTGCTACTTGCCATGTTTCCCAGCCAGGACGCCTCCATGCAATATCTTGTTTACCGTCACCGTTGAAATCACCATTTATGACAGCGGTATCTTCGGCCATTAAATCCCAGCCTTGCGTTGGACAATGTTCTCCACTAAAAGCACTTTCAGCATCGTTCCACATAAACGTTATTGGAGGTTTGGCACTGCCGCCTGTAACTGTACCCGAATCGATTTGCACGTCTTTTCCAAACTGCTTCACGCTGGTGAGTAAACTGCGGCGGGTATTAATACTATATTGTGCGTCCGGTACATTCGAATCGACTCCGTATTTAAGCTGATATGCCGTTACTGTTTGTCCCCCTCCATTGACATCAATTGTCTTGAGTCGATATGCGGTATTGACTCGGAAATTTGTAGAGTACATATTAGGGGCATCTGTTCGGCTCTCCAAATAAAATTTAACGTAGTTCGACGTTCCCGTCCCGTTTATCGAATTGCCTGTGTAGTCAATCCTATCAAGATATATCTGGCCTTGATATGGAAGGCCGTTTACTTGTTTCACATAGACATAGTCCATATAATTCCCGCTTGTGTCTTCTTCGTGGTTCAGGCACCATTTGAAAATTTTATTCGCATCGTCGGGGGCGTCGGGGTCGTCCTGACGAGAAGCTGTCGTTTGCCCGAACACATAGTTCCGACCAGTTTTGTCCGTTACTTGCCAGTAGAAAAGACCGCCCGATGATATTTTTTGGACTCTGTAGAAGCCGCCTTCGATCTTCGCACGATAGAAGCCGGCAGTACTGTCGTATACCAATTCTATGGAAGCCCCCGCTATGCGGAGAACGTAATTATCTCCGTTGAAATCAACACCGGTGCGCGCGCTTCTCTCGATAGCCCCGACTTCAAGGTCCCAGCCAACGCCAACCCACCCATTGCCGCTGTTGCTTCGGTACGTGAGCGCAAGATTGGGTTGCATTCCTTTGCGCCCCGGCGCTACCTCGATCGGGATGCTGTAACTCATTGTTCCGGTGAATAAGTCCGGCAGCACGGTGCCACTGCCTCCAACCTCGCTACCGCCTCCACCCCCCTCATCTAACCCTGGTGCGTACTTGGGCGCGAGAGCGGGACTGCTGCTGGCAGCGTAACAGGTAAACGCGAAAAAGAATATGATGAAAACGGGCAGCGTACATAAGATAGCCCACTTGCCTTTATTAGTCATATGCATTGGTTCCTCCCACAATTCAGAAGCACGTACGCAATGAGATTTCCGCCAAACAGGGAAACCCGAAAATTCTATTTCAATCACATGAGGTGATTGTATAGCACAAAAAAAAGTGAATGTCTCGGCATTCCTTGCTAAATCATTCGGCATTTATTGCTTTTTTAAAATATTTTTTTAATACTAAAGCATGCTTATAGGCTGTTCGTTATTAATATTTTCGCTTTTTTATCAATGTATTGTATGACTTCTGAAGGCATCGAAGGAATTTGAACACATCAAACAGCGGAGTTGAGAGTTTTGCGGTAGACTCAATGGGTCATTTGCGCCAGCACCGGTCAGTTTTTTTGTCATCGGCAAGTTTCTTAGAAAATCCCTCTCAATGCGATACAAATAGATTAAGTCGTGACCGCCGACGTAGACGGTGGCTTAAATGGCCCCAAAAGCGATCACGTATCCCTGGCGTTTTTTTTGTGATAGGATGAAATCAGAAGTATGATAATGAGAGGCGAAATCAAGACTGACATGAAAGTAAGAGGCAGGGCGGCAGCAAGGCAGAATATTTAATCGGCCTGTGCCGCATATTATGGTCTATCTGATATGAAATCCATTTCGCATAAAGGCCTGCGCTGGGTGGCAGCTTGGATCCAAGTATTCTTGGTGCTGGGGCTGCCTTTTGTCCGGGTGAGCGGAGAGAGCGCCCTGCGGTTCGACATTCCGTCCCTTAAACTCTATTTCTTCGGCTCAGTCATCTGGATCAGCGAGGCGACTTTTTTTCTGCTCGTTTTTCTCCTATTCTTCGTCGGCGTCATGCTCTTTACCGCGCTCTACGGCCGCATCTGGTGCGGCTGGATGTGCCCCCAGTCTGTCCTGTCCGGTATCACTCGCTCCATAGAACGGGCCGCTCTGTGGTTCACGGGACATCGTGTTCTTCGGTCCATCGCGTCTCATGTCCTGCTTTTCCTGTTCTCGGCTCTTGTGTCCGCAAGTCTTATCTGGTACTTCGTCTCCCCCTATAATGTGATGACCGATATACGGTCGGGGTCTTTGGGACCCTGGACATCCTGGTCATGGGCCGTCTTAGGGATGCTGACCTATGCCAACCTTGCATTTGTGCGCCAGGCGTTCTGCGGCTCCGTCTGCCCGCTTACACGGTTACAGGACGCGAAGCCCCTCGTCGGGGGTTTTGACATCACAACAAACGAAACGGTCAGGAAAGGCGTTCGAACACGGGTTGCCGGCCTTTCCGCGGCCTTCTCACTCATCGCAGCGTTGTTTGCCTACGAGGTCTTTACCAGAATGCCCGTGGACTTTTGGGTTATGCGCGATGAAGCGCAGGCATATCACAACGTTGGGATAAAAGGCGCCCTGCTGAATGCTTACCTACTCGTTGTGGAAAACCGTTCCCTTCAACCGCAGTCTTACCGTCTTTCCGTATCCGGCATAAGCAACGCCGAACTGCTTGCTCCGCAGAACCCTCTCATGATGCCTCCCAATACTTCGCTAACAATGAAGATCTATGTTTCCGCAAAAAGGAAGGACCTTGTCGACCGGGTGACCCGGCTGCGCTTTACGCTGGAGAGCACCTCCTCCCGCGAGATCAGAATCATGCAGGAAGTGTCGTTTGTCTATCCTGACCGTTCCGACAAGGGGCTGGAGATTTAACTCATCATCTTCACATCATCAGTTCCCTGGACCGGCGAGATACTCTTCAACCTTCTTTATCGAAATTGACTGCATTCCCCGGTCGGTCACGGCAAAAATGCTCTTGACAAGCGGCTCGCGTCGAGGTATTCTGAGCACCTAATTAATTAACCGGTTGATTAAATAGCATGACGACAAAAAAGAGCAATTCGAAAAAAGCGATCATGGGCAGGCGGCCGAAAACAACTTCCCCCGAGAGGGCCACCCGGGCGTTGATCCTTGCCTCCGCGCGGAGCGTTTTTGCGCGCAGAGGTTTTGAGGGAACGACCACCCGCGAGGTGGCGGCTGCGGCGCGCGTCAACAACGCGATGATCTATTACCATTTCAAGGACAAGGACGATCTGTACCGGTCCGTCCTGGCAGATTCGTTTTCAGCCATGACGGACATCTGGGACGACGGCATCTTCAAATCCTCCGCGCCGGTGCGGCAGAAGATCAAGAAGTACATCGAAGGATATATCCGCTTCCATCAATCAAATGAGGACCTTCGCCGCATCATGGCAATGGAATTCGCCGGCAGCGGGGGAAACATCACCTGGATCTGCGAGAATTACTTCGCCGATAATTTCTCCCGGCTTACCCGGATTTTTCGGGAGGGCATACGGAACGGCGAGATCAGGAAGGTCGATCCGTCCATGGCCGTGGCGTCGCTCATCGGCGTGGTCATTCACAACTTTATCATGCAGCCCATGGCAGAGCACGTACAGGGAAAACGCACGAACCTGTCGTCCCGGAAATTCGGGGCCTTTGTCCTCGATCTCTTTTTCGACGGACTGGGCGAAAAATCACCGAGAGAGTCCCTCAGCAAACAGCAGGAGATGGCGTGATGAGTACAAAATCAGTTGTTACGGCATTGACATTTCTGTTGCTCGCCACAACCGCCTTCGCGGAGAGCAAGCAGTACACGCTCCAGGAGGCCTATGACGCCGCGCTTCAGTCGAACGAAACGTTGAAACTCGCCGAGGAAAACATGATCCAGGTCGACAGCAAAGTGGACCAAGCATGGACCTCCCTCTATCCGCGCGTTACGGCAAACGCCTCCTATACCCAGTTTGATGATGTTCTCCCTCCGGGAGGCGGGTCGTTCATCTTCCAGCCGCTCGGCCAGACCAATGCATCGTTGGTACTGACCCAGCCGCTCTACACCGGTGGAAGGACGTTGGCGGCTCTCCGTGCCGCAAAGACGCTTCGTGAATCAGGCAAAAGTGATTTTTTATCGACGAAACAAGTTGTCATTCTGAGTGTTGCCGAGGCGTACTACGCCGTGCTCAAGGCGCAGAAAGTGGTGGAAGTGAGCAAAAACTCCCTCGAACGTATGGAACGGCACAAAAAGGTTACGGAGCGGGAAGCCGCCACGCGCAGGTCCAAAGCGAACATGTCTGCGCTTCTGCGGGCCAATACGCTCGTGAACCAGTCGCGCATCACGCTCCTGCGGGCTGAGGACGGGCTCAGGATAGCCCGTCAAAAGCTGAGCCTGCTGACGAAGCTGCCGGAAAATCTTGCTGTTTCCGAGCCGGCTCCTTTGCCCGCGCCCCAGGGGGGCCTTGAAACGATGCGCGAGACCGCCCTCAGGAACCGTGACGATTACATGAGCGCACAACTTAGCCAGCAAGTTGCCCAAGAAGCCGTGACGATTACCAAGGGTTCGCACTATCCTCAGATATCGGCTGAAGGGGGAGTACGATACCAGGAATCCCATCCCGAGACCGGTCTGGATGCAACGACATACTATGCAGCCATCAAGCTTCAGGTGCCGATATTCGAAGGCGGGCTCATGAAAGCGGAGGTGGCCGAGGCAAAATCCAAGCAGCGTCAGGCGGAACTTTCCTACTTCCTGCTTAGACGCCAGATCGAAAGCGACGTCCACGAGTCATACATCAACTATCAGACCGTCGATTCGGTGCTCGAAACCGCCAAGCTTCAGCTCGTCGACGCAAAGAAGAACTTCGAGACCGTGGAAGGGCTGTTTTCCCAGGGACTCATGCCGAGCCTGTCGCTCATCGACGCGGAATCAGCCCTGTCTCTGTCCGAGAAAGAGGTTGTTTCGGCCGTCTGGGACCGCCAGCTTGCGATTCTGCGGCTGGAAAAGAGCCTGGGGTTGCTGGGGAAGAACTTTTCACCACGGATGGACACAGATTAACACGGATAAAAGCAAAGGACTTGTTTGGCCGCGAACGGACGCAAAGAAAAAAGCCCGATCCAATTTTTCTGCGGAAAGCTTCGTCCTAAGATGGTTACACTTTTCTGTGTTCATCTGTGGTTTAACAATAGAATGAACGAGGTAAACTATGAAACTCCCAGAAATATCCATTAAACGCCCGGTCTTCATGACCATGGTGGCTGCGGCCTTGATCGTGTTCGGTTTCATAGCTTTTCCGAAGCTGTCGCTTGACCTCTTTCCGAAGATCGATTTCCCCGTCGTGAATATTACCACAAAGCTCGTGGGCGCAAGCCCTGAGATTCTGGAGGTCGACGTCACCGACGTGATCGAAGAGGCGGTCAACACCATCAGCGGCGTCAAGTCCATCACTTCGCGGAGCATGGAAGAGCTTTCGATCGTGACCGTCGAGTTCCACCTCGAACGAAACATCGACCTTGCGGCCCAGGACGTGCGGGACAAGGTCGCGGCGGTGCGGAACAGGCTTCCGAAAGACACCGAGGCGCCGGTCATCGAGAAGATCAGCCCGGAGGATCAGCCCATTATCTGGATCGCGGTCTCGGGCGAACGCTCGATCAAGGACCTGACGCACTACGCGGACAAAGTCCTGAAACGCGACATCGAGAAAATTCCCGGCGTGGGGTCGGTGGCCATCAGCGGGGGCAGGACCCGGCAGGTGCGCCTCTGGCTCGACCGGAAGAAGATGGAGAACGCCGCCCTGACGTCGTCGGACGTAAAATCCGCCCTGGGATACGAGCATAAGGAGGTCCCCGGCGGCAGGATAGAAAACTCCCGCACGGAGTTTATCGTCAAGACCAAGGGGGAATACGAGACGCCCGCGGAATTCAACGACATGGTGATTGCCTACCGCCACGGCGCTCTCATCAAGTTGAAGGACATCGGCCAGGCGGAAGACGGCCTGGAGGACCAGCGGTCCATCACCCGGTTCGACGGCAAGACGGCGGTCGGCGTTTCCATAAAACGCCAATCCGGCGAAAACACGGTGGCCGTGGCCGAACGGGTCAAGGCCGCCGTGGCAGGGATTACTCCTCCCCAGGGAGTGAAACTCGACATCACCTTCGACCAGTCGAAGTATATCCGCCGGTCGATCGAGGACGTGCAGGTTTCGCTCTGGCTCGGCGCGGTGCTCGCCGTCCTGATCATCTTTATCTTCCTCCGGAGCGTCCGGAGCACGCTCATCAGCGCCGTGGCGCTCCCGACCTCGGTGGTCGCAACCTTCGCCTTCATCCAATTTTTCGGGTTCACCCTGAACATGATGACCATGCTGGGGCTGTCGCTCTCCATCGGCATCCTGATCGACGACGCCATCGTGGTGCTGGAGAACATCTACCGCAGGATGGAAGAAGGGGAGCCACCGATGCAGGCGGCCCGGGAGGGCGCCTCGGAGATCGGCCTCGCAGTCATGGCAACTACCTTGTCCATCGTGGCCGTTTTCGTGCCCGTGGCATTCATGAAGGGCATCGTGGGCAAGTTCTTCTTCGAGTTCGGCATCACCGTGACCGTGGCGGTGCTCGTTTCTCTCTTTGTGTCGCTCACGCTCACGCCCATGATGACATCGAGGTTTCTGAGTCATAGGCCGAAACACGGGAGAATCTACCTTTTCCTGGAGAAGGGGTTCGACAAGCTTTACGATATCTACCGGCCGGTCCTTGCCTGGTCGCTCCGGAACCGCTGGAAAGTGGTCATGCTCGCGGGGGCGAGCGTCATTGGGGGTCTGGCGCTTTTTGTCGCTCTGGGGAAGGAATTCCTTCCCGCCGCGGACCAGGGCAGGTACATGGTCCGGCTCGAAACGCCCATCGATTATTCGCTCCCCCGGGCCGACGAGGTCATGCGAAAAATCGACGAAGAGCTTCGCCACAGGCCCGAAATCGCGAGCACCTTCTACGTCACGGGATCCGAAGTCGCCCAGGAGGTAAACAAGAGCAGGATTTACGTGAATCTGAAAGAACGGCATGAGCGCTCGCTCAATCAGCTCGATTCCATGAAAGAAGTGCGCGCCGTTCTCGGCGGAACGCGGGACATCAAGACCTCGGTGGAAGAGATCGCCATGGTCGGCGGCGGTATGCGGGCCGTTCCCATCCAGGTCATGATTCAGGGGAGGGACCTGGACGATCTGAATAAACGGACCCTTGCGATCAAGGACGAATTCTGCAAGGTTCGCGGCATTGTTGACGCCGATACGTCCATTGAAACCGGAAAACCAGAAGTCCGGATCCGGATCGACCGGGAACAGGCTGCCAATTTCGGCGTAAACGCCGCCGCAATCGGCGGGGTCGTCAACACCCTGATCGGCGGCGAAATCGTCGGAAAATATAAGGATGAGAAGGAAGGGGAGCGCTACGACGTGACGGCCCGGCTGGCCGCTTCCGAGCGGCACCTGCCGGCGGACATCGAAGGGCTCTGCGTCCGCTCATCCACCGGAGAACTCGTGCAGCTCCAGGACGTGACGAATCAGACCATCGGCACGGGCCCAACGGTTATCACGCATATGAACCGCCAGCGGGCCGCCGTGATTTTTTCGAACATCGACAAGTCCAAGCCCATGGGCGAGGCTGTCGGAGAACTTGAACAGATCATCAAAAAGAACCTGACTCCCGAGTATTCGTTCCGCCACGTGGGAATGAGCGATGCCATGCTGGACGCCTTTAAGAACATCGCCTTTGCGCTTATTATCGCCGTGATCATGGTCTATATGATCCTGGCATCCCAGTTCGAGAGCTTCGTCCATCCCTTCACGATCATGTTCTCGCTCCCGGTGAGCTTCATCGGCGCTATGGGTCTCCTGTATCTGACCGGAGAACGCATCAACATTTTCAGCCTGATCGGCATCATCATGCTGATGGGGCTTGTCACCAAGAACGCCATCCTGCTCGTGGACTATACCATCACCCTTCGCGGAAGGGGAATGACGCGGGACGAGGCCCTCTTGAAGGCGGGGCCGGTCCGGCTCCGCCCGATCCTGATGACCACGGCGGCCATGGTCTTCGGTATGCTGCCGACGGCGCTCAAGATCGGCGAGGGGGCCGAGCAGCGGGCGCCCATGGCCATTGCGGTCATAGGCGGCCTGATCACCTCTACGCTCCTTACCCTCATAGTGGTCCCGGTCGTGTATACGCTCATCGATGATCTGGAAAACTTTTTTAAAAAGAAGAAAGGAAAGGACATAATCAGCCACGGATGAACACGGAGAAGAGCGCATTTATGTCATTCCTGCGAAGGCAGGAATCCAGTCACTACAAGACCTTCTGGATGCCGGATCAAGTCCGGCATGACGGCAAAGGCAATTAAAATACAGATTCTGTCCTTAAATGCATGCATCGTTTCTTGTATTAGAATTCCGCTCATTCTTTGCCTTTAACCGTGTTCATCTGTGGTTACCTTAGTCTTGTATCGCTGTATGCTCAAACTCGGCCATATCATCTATTCGAACTGCTTCCCGCCCCACGCGGGGATCGTCACTCGGAAAGTCGCCTTCCCCTTCAAGCTGGTGGACGGCATCCCGACGGAATTGAACCATATGTTGTACGAGGGCGCGGTCGATGTGTCCCCGTCTTCCTCCATCGAATATGCCATGAATCCGGGCCGCTACCTCCTTATGCCGGACCTTTCGATAACGTCGAAGAACAAGGTCATGAGCATCCTGTTTGAGAGCAAGGTCCCGATCGAAGAACTGAACAACAAGGTCGTCGCGCTCACGACCGCGTCCGCCACCTCGGTTGTCCTTCTCCGCATCCTGCTGGAAATCCGCTTTGGCGTGAACCCGGGGTATATCCTGTACGAGCAGGGCGCCGAGGACCCCGCGGACCGCGCGGACGCGCTGCTCACCATCGGGGACCTGGCGATCCGGAAGGCCTCGTCCTCGAACTATCCGCACCGCTACGACCTGGCCGAACTCTGGCATGCATGGACCGGACTGCCCTTCGTTTTCGCGCTCTGGCAGGTGAATGATCGAAAGCGTCTTCACCGCGATCTTGCACGGTTGTATGATATACTCATGGAGTCCAGGGCCTACGGGTTGTCTCACCTTCGGGAGCTTGCCGAGACGACGACAGAACGTTTCAACCTTCCCGCGCCGGCGCTCCTCGACTACTGGAAGCTGTTCAGCTACGGTTTCGGTAAAGAGGAGCAGAAGGGCCTTCTGACTTATTACGGGTATGCCGCAGAGATCGGGGCAATTGAAATCGTCACAGACCTGCGCTTCTGGACGCCGAGCTGATTAGAGGGGGGCGTTTATCGCCATGTCGCTTTTACAAAGTCAGACAGAGGAGCACGACCACGATCATGACCATGACGATCATGATCCCGGCCATGGGCATGCGCACGGGTTGCATCCGGCTTCAGAGGGTGGGAAACGCGACCTCCTGATCGCCTTGTCGATCACCCTGCTCATGATGGTGGCCGAGGTGGTCGGAGGCCTGCTTTCGAACAGTCTTGCGCTTTTGTCCGACGCGGGCCACATGCTGACTGACAACCTCGCGCTCCTCCTGTCCTTTTTTGCGATGAAGTTCGCTACAATGCCCGCGACGGAGCGCAGGACCTTCGGTTTTTACCGCCTCGAGATCCTCGCGGCGCTCTTGAACGGCGTAGTCCTCGTGCTCCTGTCGCTCTACATCATGTACCAGGCCTATCTGCGGATGCTGCACCCGCAACCCGTGCAGGGAACGCTGATGCTTGTCGTCGCGGCCGTCGGCCTGGTCGCCAACATCATCGGAGCGGTTTTTCTCTTCAAGCACAGCCATACCAGCCTGAACATCCGGGGGGCGTATCTCCATATCGTGGGAGACGCCCTCTCGTCAATCGGTGTGGTGATCGGCGGCGTCATCATCCTGTACACGGGCTGGTACCAGATCGACCCGATACTCAGCATCCTGATAGCACTCGTGATCATCTACGGCTCCTGGTCGCTCGTGCGGGAGTCGGTGAACATCCTGCTCGAATCCGTGCCGGCCCACATCAACGTCGAGACGGTGGCTGCCGAGATGGCGAAAATCAGGGGCGTGCGCGAGGCCTATCATATTCATGTCTGGACCATCACGTCCGGCGTATACGCCATGAGCGTCCACGTGCTCATCGACGATCAACTCGTCAGCGGAAGCCGGGACATCATCGACGAAATCAAGGGCCTGCTGTCCCGGAAATTCAACGTGCTCCACAGCACGATCCAGCTCGAATGCGACCGGTGCGAGGGCCAGGTATGCAGCCTGCCGAGCAACAGGCGCGGCAGCCGGTGAACCGGACGGCTTCCTGGAAGCAGGGAAAACACGGGGACGCATGAATCATCTCGGGCGCAAGCTATTTCATCTTTTGGGCGGCATCGGTCTTTTGTCGCTCTATTTTATTTACGGCAGGGACACCGTCTTTTTTCTGTACGGTGCGCTCGCCCTTCTCGTCCTGGCGTTCGAAATCGCGCGGTTCAAGGTCCCGGCGTGGAACCGGTTCATCTTCACGCGGTTCGGCAGCTTCGTCCGTAAGAATGAAGAGCACAGCTTGACCGGCACCGTGCCCTATATCCTCGGCGTCGCCCTGAGCTTGTACGCGTATTCAACGGCCGTCGCGGCCGCGGCGATATGCTTTCTCGCCTTCGGGGACGTGGCAGCGACAGCAATCGGAGAGCGGTACGGAAGAACGAAGATCGGCAATAAGAGCCTCGAAGGGTCCGCGGCCTTTGTCGTCGCGGCCCTTGCTGCGGGCTTCGTCCTGTCCTTCTTCGGGCCTGCTCCCGCGCCGTGGGTACTGGTTCTGGGCGCCCTCGCGGCCGCAGGCGTGGAACTGCTGCCGCTCCGCGTAAACGACAACCTCATGATCCCCCTCCTGGCCGGAGCGGTCATGGAGTTTGCGCTCAGGCTGTTCCCTTGATGCGGTCGCGCGAACGCCGGATGATGCCAGCCCAATTAAGAAAGATGAGTATGCGCTACGCTATTATCATACTGCTGCTGTCGGCGTTCGGACCGGGTCCCGCTCATGCTGCGGGACTTACGCTCCAGGATGCCATCGCCAGGGCCCTCACCAGGCACCCCACGGTCCTGTCCGCCCGCGAAAGCCTGAATGCCGGCAAGAGTCGCGTGGATCAGGCCTCCTCTCCCTATCTGCCCCAGGTGCGGGCAAACACGGGATATTCCGAAAATCACGCCTCGGGCGGCGCCTTCGGCGACACAGTTACGAAAAGCTATGCAACGACGCTGTCAGTGAATCAGATGCTCTATGACTTCGGGAAGACCGGAAACGCGCTCGATGCGGCAAACTGGGGGGTGCTTTCTGCGGAGACTGATGTGGAGCAGGTCAGGCAGGAGGTTGTCCTGAACGTGAAGCAGTCCTTCTTCGCGCTGCTTCAGGCGATGAAGCTGCTCACTGTCGCGGAGCAGACGCTCGCGCAGACCGGGAGCCACGTGAAACAGGCCGAGGCCTTTTTCAGGGCGGGGTCCAGGCCGCGATTCGATGTTACCCGTGCGGAAGTGGACGAAAACAATGCGCGTCTCGGACTGATCAACGCACGGAACAGTGTACGGCTCCGCACCATCGCGCTCTATAACGCCATGGGCGTCGAGCCGGCCGGCGAGCTCGAGGTGGAAGACACTCTCGCGCAGCCTGCCGTTCTGCCGCCTCTCGATCAGGCCGCGACGGAGGCGCTCAAGAACCGGCCCGAAATGCTCAAGGCAGGGGCTGATATCCGGTCCGCGGAGGCCAGGGTCAAGACCGAGCAATCGAATTACCTGCCGACGCTCTCCGCCAACGGTGCATACAGTTGGGCGAACGGTACCACGGAGATGGGTGAGTTGAACGGTATTCTTCTCAAGGGAGACATCGGGAATAGCTGGAGCGCCGGGGTAATGCTGTCGCTGCCGATCTATGAAGGCGGCCTTACCAAAGGGAGGGTGGGCGAAGCGCGGGCGAACCAGCGCGCGCTCGAAGCGCGGCGTGATGCGCTCAGGCAGTCCATCCTTCTGGAGGTAAATCAGGCATACGCGGACCTTGAGAGCGCCTCGGCCCGGATCAGTGTGATGGACAGCTCGCTCAAGAAGGCCCGGGAGAGCCTGGATCTGGCCGAGGGCAGGTACGCGGCAGGCGTGGGGCCATCGATCGAAGTGACCGACGCGCAGGTGGCGGCCGCGAAGGCGGAGACAGACCATGTGCAGGCCCTCTATGATTATCAGCTCGCCGCCGCCCGGCTGTTAAAAGCGATGGGAAGGGTGGAATAACAGTTCAGGGTTCAAAGTACAGAGTTCAAAGTTCAGGGTTCAGAAACCAGGAGAAAAAATGCCGACCAGAGAAGTGATATTCACCGTCAAGCTGCCGATAAAGAGCGTCTGGTCCTTCATGACGGACCGTCGCGAGGTCGGCTGTCTGTTCCCGGGGTGCAAAGGCGTCAAGATCCTGAACGACCTGGACTCCGTATGGACGATCAAAATGTCCCTTGGCCCTTTCAGCCGCCTTATCGAGATGCATGCCCATACCACCGAACTGGCCGAGCAGCGACGGATGGCGTGGACGGCTACCCACGAGCACCTCATCACCTCGGGAATCGTCACCTTTCGCAGGATTTCGGAGGAGGAGACCGAGGTCACCTACCATCTGGAAGGCCATGTGGCCGGCCATTTTTCGTTTCTCCAGGACATCGTCGTTGCTGAGAAGCTCGGGGAGGTGACCCGCGGCTTTATGAAAGCCATCAAGGAGCGGCTTGAATACCGCGCCGACCAGGAATCGGAGAAATCCTGAATGCCGAACATCGCCGACATTGCACGGAACAAACTGTTGTGGATCGGGGTCATCGTCCTTGTCGTCGCCGCGCTGTTTCTGGTGAAGGGGGAAAAGGCCGTCGCCGTGAGGATCGTTGAGCTGAAACCCGGGGAACTCCGGGTCATCGTAAACGCGACGACGACGTCCACGGTAAAATCGGAGACGGAAGTGACGCTTTCGGCGCAGCGGACAGGAAGAGTCGTCAGAATGCCGGTGCGCGAAGGAGATTTTGTCAAGGCCGGAGCGCTTGTCGCGCGGCTCGACCTGACCGAGGAAGCGGTCCAGAGCGAAAGCATGATTGTTCAGAGCAAGGCCACCTACGAGGAAGCGGAGAAGGGCCTGAAGCGCATCGAAGACCTGTTCGCCAAGGGGATGGTCGCCCAGCAGGACCTCGATGCATCGCGGAGGGCTTTCGCAGTAGCGAAATCCCAGTATGAGGCCGCGGCGGCCGACTCCGATGTGAAAAAAGAGTATTCGGTCATCCGGGCGCCCTTTGCCGGCGTTGTAGCGAAGAAATTTACGGAAGTGGGCGAGCTGCTTCTGCCGGGCAAGCAGATCGTAACCATCGTCGACCCCGATAAAATCTATGTTCTTGCGACGATCGACGAGGTCGACGTTGGCAGGCTTAATCTGGGGCAGCCGGTAAGCATAACGGTGGATGCCTTTCCCGGTGAAAAGTTTACGGGGAAGATCAAACGGATCTCCCCGATCGTGAGCGGCGGCAAGCTCGAAACGAGGACCGCCGACGTCTGGATCCACTTCGATACCAAACAGCCGAGGATCAAGCCGGGGATGTCGGCAGACGTGGAAATCCTGGTGACGACCCTGCAGAACGTCCTTTCAGTCCCTTCCCAGGCCGTCATTGAACGGGAGGGGAAAAAGCAGGTCTATGTCGCCGAAGGAAGTGCTCTCAAGGTCGGCGACAAGGCCGAAGCAAAACTTCGGCCTGTAGAGATCGGCGAGACCAACTGGAGCTTTACGCAGGTCACCGGGGGGCTCAAGGCGGGGGAGTACGTCGTAACAACCCCCGAGGCGGCGGGGCTGAAAGATAAGGCGAAGGTGAAAATAGAATGACAGATTGCGGAATGCGGAATTAAAGAGCCTGCCCTCGAATGATTCTATCGGGGGTCATTCCCGCGAAAGCGGGAATCCAGTGTCTGCCTTGTTAATTCGGTTCACTGGGTCAAATTCCCCGCCGCTTGCGGCGAATGGTTCAAGTGAACACGGTTCTTATACCCCGCTGCTTGCGGCGGGGTAGTTGATTATATGTTGTCCAATACTATTTCTCGCGTCAGTCTGCACGATCCCTATGATCGAACTAAACAACATCACCAAGACCTACCGCATGGGCGAGGTTGACATAACCGTGCTTGACGGCGTTTGTCTGAACATCAAGCAGGGGGAATTCGTCGCCGTCATGGGACCGTCCGGCTCGGGCAAGTCAACCCTCATGCACATCATCGGCTGTCTCGACCGTCCGACCTCCGGTGTCTACCGGTTCGAGGACCGCGAGATCAGCACCCTGAATGATGACGAGCTTGCATCGGTCAGAAACGTCAAGATCGGCTTCGTGTTCCAGACCTTCAACCTCCTTCCCCGCTTTTCCGCTCTCAAGAACGTCGAGGTCCCTCTGATCTACAGTGGCATCCCCGCGCGCGAGCGGAGGGAGCGCGCAATTCCCCTGCTGGGAAAAGTGGGGCTCGCCGACCGTCTGTATCACAAGCCGACGGAACTTTCAGGAGGTCAGCAGCAGCGCGTCGCCATTGCCCGGGCGCTTATCAACAACCCTCCGCTCCTGCTTGCCGACGAGCCGACGGGCAATCTGGACAGCCGTTCAGGCGAGGAGATCCTGCGTATCCTCACGGGGCTGAACGAGCAGGGCGTTACGATCATCCTTGTCACTCATGACCAGAACGTCGGCGCGCTGTGTAAACGGATGATAAACCTGAAAGACGGCCAGATCGTTGGCGACCGGGTGTGCGTATGAACTTTCCTGAGACATTCAGGGTCTCGCTCGAAGCCATCCTCTCGAACAAGGTGCGTTCGGGGCTCACCATGCTCGGCGTCATCATCGGCGTGACGGCCGTGATCCTTCTCGTGTCCATCGGCGAGGGGGCCCGGGTCTACATCACCAGGGAACTTACCGGCCTGGGCACGAACCTGCTCATCATCACTCCCGGGAAAACGAGCACCAGCGGCGGTTTCCATCCGCCGTCTGCGGGGAGTGTGCGCAAGCTCAGCTACGACGACGCACAGGCCCTCAAGCGCCGCGCCTGGCTGTTGACCGACGCCGTTCCGATCGTGATCGGCACGGGAAGGATCAAATACGGGAACCTCGGCCGCGATACCATGGTGATCGGCACCTCGCCGGAGTTCCAGCGGGTGCGCAATCTTTTCATCGACCTGGGAAGTTTTGTGTCCCAGGCCGACGTAGATTCCAAGGCGAAGATCGTCGTCATCGGGACGAAAGTAAAAGAGGAACTGTTCGGCGATCAGAACGCCCTTGGCAAAGTCGTGATGCTCTCCGATGCGCGATACCGAGTCGTGGGGGTGATGCAGAAAAAGGGGACGAGCCTCGGCTGGGACATCGATGACGTGGTGTTCATCCCGGTGACAAGCGGGCAGGAACTCTTCGATACCGACGGCCTTTTTGAGATCCTCGCATCCACCCCCCGGGCGGAGGATGTCGATCCCGCCATCGTACAGATAAAAGACATCCTCATGAGGCGCCACGCGCACAAGGAAGACTTCACCATCCAGACCCAGGGGGCGATCCTTTCGACCATGAACACGATCCTTGGCGTGCTGACCGCGGTCCTGGGCGGCATTGCCGGCATTTCGCTGCTCGTCGGCGGCATCGGCATCATGAACATCATGCTCGTTTCGGTGCGGGAGCGCACCCGCGAGATCGGCATAAGGAAGGCCCTGGGCGCCAGGAACCGGGACATCATGGCCCAGTTCATGATCGAGGCCATGACGCTCTCCGGGGCGGGCGGCGTCATCGGCATCCTCCTGGGCGTCGGCTTGGCGCTTCTCATTCCGGTGTTCGTGGACGTCCTGCCGACCAGCGTCTCGCTCTGGTCCGTCGCAATGGCTTTCACGTTCTCAGCAGCGGTCGGGGTTTTCTTCGGCGTGTACCCGGCACGCAAGGCGTCTTTGCAGGACCCGATCCAGGCGCTGCGGTACGAGTAATCGCACATCTTCCTTGATGTGCTCATAAACTGTAGCACTCTCTTTGGGCGATTTTTTCGTAAAAACCTGTTTTCCTTCGTTTCGCAGCTCCAACACCCGTGGCAATCGAATGATGGTATGGGATATTTTTATTTTATGACCAGCTGTATTCTGGCTCCTGTCTTCATTAGAATCTCTCGAACTCCGCGTCCCGCGGTTCGCCCTTCGCCGCCACCGGAGTTCCGAGACTGAGGTGCACGCCCCCCTCCGCGGTCCTTACAGGCTTCGCGGCAAGATGGGCTATCCGGGGTGCGCTCCGTTCCCGCCTGATCTCCTTTCGTGCGAGACCAGGCAAGGAGCCTGAATCGCCGTTGCCCACCTTGAAGAAAGCGACCGTGCTCTGCAACTGGTCCGCCTGGCTGGTCAGTTCCTCGGCAGTGGCTGCCATCTCCTCGGCCGCACCCGCGTTCTGCTGAACTACCTCGTTCAGCTGCTGGATGGCGCTGTTGATCTGGTCCGCACCACCCGATTGCTCCCTGGAAGACGCGCTGATCTCCTGCACCAGCTCCGACGTTTTCTGGATATCCGGTACCAGCTTCGCCAGCATCCGGCCGGCATTGTCCGCCATCTCGACGCTCGACCCCGACAGATCGATGATCTCCGCGGCCGCCGCCCGACTCCGCTCCGACAATTTCCGCACCTCCGCGGCAACCACCGCGAAACCCTTCCCGTGCTCGCCGGCACGCGCAGCCTCGATCGACGCATTCAAAGCCAGCAGGTTCGTTTGGCGCGCGATCTCCTCAATGATCCCTATCTTCTCCGCGATCTGCTTCATCGCCGCCACGGTCTGGGAAACCGCCTTGCCGGTCTCCTGCGCATCCGCCGCTGACTTGAGGGCGATCTTTTCGGTCTGCGCCGCGTTGTCTACGTTCTGCTGGATCGTTGCGTTCATCTCCTCCACCGACGACGACGCCTCCTCGGTGGATGCCGCCTGCTCCGTCGTGCCTTGGGACATATGCTGGGCGCCGGCGGAGAGCTGTCCGCTGCCCGAAGCGACGGTGTCAGCGGCGGATTTCACGTCCGTTACGATGCTTCCCAGCCGCTCCACCATCCGCTGCATCGATACGATGACACTCGATTGGTCGGCTCCGTTCGTAGCGATGACGATGCTCAAATCGCCTTCGCTCACGCGGTCGGCGATGTGGGCCACGACCGCCGGCTCCGCCCCCAGCGGCGCCACGATGCTCCGGGATATGCTCCAGGCGAAGATGCCGAAACAGAGCATGACCACAGCCAGAATGATCGCATCGGTCCGCACCTCCTGCCAAAAGACCGCTTCGACGTCATCTACGTAGATGCCGCTGCCGATGACCCAGCCCCAGGGAGAGAATCCTTTCACGAACGAGATCTTCCGTACCGGCTTGCTTACCCCGGGCTTTGGCCAGAGATACTCGACAAATCCCGATTGGTGTTGTTTGACCGTTTCAACAAACTCTATAAAGAGCTGCTTTCCTGCAGGATCCTTGTAATCGGATAGGTTCTTGCCGTCGAGTTCGGGTTTGAAGGGATGCATGATCATGACCGACTTCATATCGTTGATCCAAAAATAGTCGTTCTCTTCATACCGCAGCGTTTTGACAGCCTCGATCGCGGCGTTTTTCGCAGCCTGCTCGGTCATGGCGCCTTCCCGGGCCAGGCGCTGATAGTTCTCCATTACGCTGTACGCGACCTCCACGACATGGCGCGTCTTCAGTTGTTTTTCCTGGTCGAGCGACCTTTTGAGCGTCATTGCCGAAACAAGCATCGTCAGGGTGATAATGACCCCTGCGCCGACGCCGAACAACAGCAGCTTGTTCTTGATCTTAATTTCGCGAAATTTGATCATGACTTCTCCTTTTTCTATTCTGCAATAATGACATTACTCGTATCCGTTAACACTTTGTAAAATCAATTAGTTATAATTACTTGCAACTATGCAGGTTTTAAAAAATGAAAAATGATACAATTGGTAACAATTTACCAGCTGCTTGCAATTTGTCAATTGAATAATGCAGAATGCTATTAATAGTGGCAATAAAGCGCAACATCCGATGAAGCAGGTCAACGAGCGTTGCGGTTATCAGACCATGGAAGAGGGGCTCCGTATATTGGCGAAGGCACAGGAGTTCCGCCGCCGTTTCGAGGCCGAGATGAAGACAATCAGTTGCCGCGAATTGACGGGGGTGGACCTGACCACGCAGGAGGGGATCGCGCGGTTCATGAGCTCTGATACGCCTCAGAGGGTCTGCTTTCCGGCGGTCGGGATTGCCTACCGGCTCGTGGTGGGTCTGTTGAAGGAAACTTCGTAGCGAGTCGGCTTGGCAATAAGATTCAGATATTTGTAGGTCGCGCAAAGTTGCCACTTTGAGGCTTGCGGTAAAGCCGCGTACTTCCCACCTGAATATCGGCCGAATAATTTACTTGTCTTTTACTACCTTTAATACTATCATTAAGCATAGTACAGGAGGTAATGCAAATGGTGAGAATTCCGAATATAGTTCCTATCACTGATCTTCGTCAAGATGCAACGGCAATCGTAAAGCGTGTTGCAAAATCGCGGGAACCGCTTATCATTACTCAACGGGGCAGAGCGGCCGCAGTAATGGTAAGCGTAGAGGACTACGAGCATTCCCGGCATGAACTGGAGCTTTTGCGTCTTCTCGCCAAAGGCGAAAAAGAAATCGAAAAAGGAAAGGGTTATGACCTTGACACGGTCCTCGCTGAGGCCGATGCATTGCTAAATGAGTTGCAGAAATGAAGGTCCAATTCACGCCTTCGGCCCGTACCCAGTTTCTCGCCGCTATTGCCTACATTTATCGCGATAGTCCATCTGCTGCAATTGAGTTTCGGCACAAAGCTGAAAAAATCCTGGCGCGACTTCGTAAATTTCCACGATCCGGCAGAATATTGCCGGAATTTCCCGATCTCCCTTTTCGGGAAATACTTATTCCACCCTATCGGTTCTTTTATCGCATAAAAACGAATCTTATCTGGATCGTAGCGGTCTGGCACAGCCGTCAACTTCCGAAAGAGCCAAACGACCCCGATAAAATCCAACCGGTTGTTCAACACCGGAGCTGAGAAGCGCGCGGGTCAGCTTGGCGAACCACGAACTATACTATGCTCTCTAAAATCTTAGCAGACACCGTTCTTCTGCTTCATTTCGCCTTCGTGCTCTTCGCCGTCCTCGGCGGCATTTTTGTTCTCTCTAAACGTCGGCTTGCCTGGCTCCATATCCCCGTGGTGTTGTGGTCATCGGTGATCAATCTTGCCGGCTGGATCTGTCCCCTTACGCCGCTTGAGAATTACTTTCACTCTCATGCGGGACAGTCAGGGTACGAAGGCGGCTTTATTCAGCATTACATCGAGCCCCTGGTTTACCCCGACGGCATGCCCCGGAATTTCGAACTCATTGCGGGGATCTCGATTCTCGTATGGAACGGGCTGGTATACGCCTTCATCCTGCTTTATTGGAAACGGCGTCATCGTTAAAGCGTGGTCCGTGTGTGTGTGAACGGAGGGAGCAATGACGGAATAACAGGCGAAAGGGAGGATAGCACTGTTTCAGAATTTATCGGCAGCGGCGTTGAGCGTGGCGATGGGTATCAGATAGGCGCCCTTCTCCAGCCTGCCTACGATCTTGATGGGGTAACAGCCACCGAGGCCTTTTTCGAGTTTATGTTTGGAGAACTTCATGCCGCAGTAGCGGCAGGTAACGGAGCCGTCAGCGTACCGGTATCCCTTTTTGTGAGAATAGCAGCTTGCGCAGGCGTCGAGGAAGGAGAGGACGTTACCGTGAATAGTGAGAACGAAATAGCTGATGTTCCTGCCCTGGTATTGATGGGTGTAGAATTTGGGCGTTTTCGGATCGAGGCTTGCCGCGTCGATGACAATGTTCGCGCCGAGCTGCGCGGCAGGAGGATACGAGGGCTGTCGCGAGCATGCGGAGCACAGCAGAAGGGCGGTTACGAAAACACCTGCAGGCGTCAATAGCCTGCGCAGTAAATATCTATTATCGGTCATACCGTATGACACCGTATTCCCTCTGTCAGATAGGCGCTTTGCTGCAAGGAAGTCCGTAATAAAACTCTGGGTGCATGATAATTTCCGCCCTGCAGTCTGCCAAGACAAATTGCCCGCAAACCTTTAACAGGTTGTTGAAAAAACATTTTGCGCAGGCTAAAGCCTGCGGCTACCAGATTCTTATATTTGATTTGTTTCAAGGTAGCCGCACCCTTTAGGGTGCGTTGTTCATGGGACCGGGACTTTTCAACTTAAAGCACCAAATGGGAAACAAGAATCCGGTACAGAACGATTCCCGTAAAGGCGGAATAGGACGCCACGGACAGCAGCGCAAGGTTCTTTTGCATTGTCGGAACGGTGCTTGCAAGGCTGGGCGTCTTTTTAAACGGCATCAGAACGCCGACGCCCATGCCGGAAACCGCGCCGATAAGCAGCGCCACGTAAAGAGGGTATCCCACGTATCCATATTCCTTCTGGAGCAGGCAGAACGGGCAGTGATGGGTAGGCAATTCGTACACATAGGGTCCGATGAACGAAAGTATGGAGGCAAGGGAGATCAGGAAGGCAGCGGCGGAGAGGGCCGAAAAAAGGTAGCCTCCCGTGCCCTTCCAATGAAAATAAACACCGGCGCCGAGCGCAAGCGTCATGCTGACTGAGAACAGGACCTTCATCAACGCTGCGGGGAACGCCGAGAGGTCTGAGGTGAGGCTCTGTTCGCTGCCGCTGAACAGGCTGCCGCAGCACGAGGTGATCACGTCCGGGTGCAGGGCGAGGAAATAGCGGGCCTGCAGCACGGTTTCGGCGAGGAGCAGAGGCGCGATGACAAGAAGGAACGCGTATTTTTTTCTGATGAGGGGGTAGTCGTAACCGCGGTTGTCCGCGGCGTTTACGATGAGCCAGAGGCCGGCCAGAATGAAGTTCAGGACCTTCAGGACCAGGACGGGATAGCCGAACCGGTTCACGTTCAATGTTCCCACGGCGCACATTGCGCCGGTGAAGAGGGTGCAGAGGCTGTCCGTCGTATAGATGAAGAGAAACAGGGAAATGAGCTGAAAACCGAAGACGTAGGTGAGGACCGTGGAAATGAGATAGGTCCTGCGTTCGAGGTCGATCTGCAGGCTGCTGCCGCTCTGGAGGTCCCAATGCCTGATGATCCGGACCCCGTAGAACGCGGCATAAAGCATAAGAAGGCTCATGAGTCCGGATGAAACGAGGAGCGCGATGATTGCCGGATGCAGGATCATGTCCCCGCTCCCTCGATCCTGCCGTCGCGCATGGAGACGACCCGGTCGACCACGCCCGAATCGTACACGAGGGGGTCGTGGCTCGCGATGATCACGGTCTTCTGCTCTTCCTTGAACCGGGCCACGATGTCCATGAACTCCCGGGAGAGCTTGGTGTCGAGATGCGCCGTCGGCTCATCGGCAATGATGACCCGGGGGTTGTTGATGAGGGCCCGGGCAATGGCCGTACGCTGGGCCTCGCCGCCGGAGAGCCATTCTGCCCTGGACAGGGCCCGCGGTTTGATGCCGAAAAGGTCCAGGAGCTCCAGCGCCCGCTGTTTCAGCGCTGCATGCCGTTCTCCCAGCGGGTAGGCGGGCAGCATCACGTTTTCCAGGGCGGTGATCCCTTTCATGAGGTTGAACTGCTGAAAGATAAACCCGAAGGTCGTGCGCCGGATCTCCGTCAGGAACCTTTCCGGCAGGCTCGTGATCTCCCGCTCCTCGAGCATGATCCTGCCGGACGTTGGGCGCGCCATGCATCCCGCCAGGGAGAGGAGGGTGGTCTTGCCCGATCCGCTCGGGCCCCTGAGGACCGTCACCTTGCGGGCTTCGATGGTCAGGTCGACTCCATCCACGGCAGTGAGTTCATAAGGCTTGCCGGTGTTGAAGGCCTTTCGTATGTTTTTCAGCTCAAGCATCGTCATGACCTCATGACAGAATCGGGATCAATGGCGGCGGCCCGCCACGACGGGATGATGGTCGCCACGGTATAGGGGACCACGGTGAGGAAGAAGAGCGTCGCAACCTGATAGGGATCGATGAAGGGCGCCAGCCTGAACTCCGGATACAGGACCGACCAACCCTTGAGCACCGGCTCGAAGAGGACTACCGGCGTAAAAAAGACATGGAGGTACGCAAGGAGGACTCCGGTCAGGAATGACGACAGCGAGATCAGCGTCCCTTCCCAGAATTTCATGAGCAGCACGTCCGAGGTCTCCCAGCCGACGGCCTTCAGTATGCCGATCTCTTTTTTTTCCTCGGCCGAGAGGCCGGTCGCCTTGTCCCAAGCGAAGATCACGAAGGCGAGCGCGGCCGCGGAAAGGACGACCACGATGATGCCGCTCCGCCAGTCGAAAATGGATTCGTAGGTCCTCAGGATCTCGCCCTTCGTAATCACCCGTGCATTGGGGAACAGCGTCGCGACCTTCGCGGCCACGGTCGGGATCTCTTTTGCATTTCGAACGCCGAGCGTGATGTCGGTGAATTGTCCCGGCGCCGTGCCGAAGAGCCTCCTGAAGTCCTGTTCCGATACCAGGACAAGGTCGGCGGACAGGAGCTCGGACTCCGGAGAAAGGGTGTCCAGGACCGTGAAGGGGATGATCGTCCCGTCGTAGGCCCGGAACGCCATCACGTCGTCCGGACCGGCCAGGCGGGCGTTCGCGATACCGTGGCCTATGACGATGTTGCCGGGGATGTGTGTGAACTCATCCGAAGCCATCAGGGTGTAGTTTGCGCTCGTGAGAGGCTCGTAATAGTAGCCCCAAAGCCTCCCGCGCGCCTTGCTGACGCCCTTGATCGCCTTCAGCTTGTCCAGGTATTCCCGGGGAATCAGATCGTGCCTCCCGGCCGCCATCCGCTGGACCACGACCTCGGGGGCGTTGTTGAGAAGGAGGGAGGCCTCCCGCTTCAACGCATGGGTAAAGAACATGACCGAGGCCAGCAAAAAAACCAGGAGGATGTAGGCCAGCATGAGCGCGATGTTTTTGCCTTTCCTTCGCGCGAGCGAGGACAGGGTGAAGTCTATGATGTTCCGCTGCTTCTCAATCCAGGTTCGCATGCTGCTCCGCCCCTCCTTTCCGCGGCGTCACCAGTGAGCCCGAGGGAAAATGTTCAAGAGAACCGGGATGGTCCTGAAAGGGGGCATGAAAATCCGCCTGGGACGGGTTGCGGGTGTAGCGCGCCTCG
Source organism: Nitrospirota bacterium (assembly GCA_045403145.1). Classification (GTDB taxonomy): domain Bacteria; phylum Nitrospirota; class UBA9217; order UBA9217; family UBA9217; genus JAJYKN01. Next base: position 25,762 of record JAXIPA010000063.1, read on the forward strand.
GTAAACAGGCAGAGGTCGGTCAGCTCAAGCGCGCGCGCGAGCTCCGCCTGTTCCCGAAGAGACCGGATGCTCTGTTCGCGCTGCCAGGCCGAGTGCGCAAAGGCCATGGCCAGGAGTATGATGTTCAGCGCGATGTAGAGGAATACGCGGGAGGACTTTCTCATTATTCAAGCCCCTTGAGGATGTCCGGCGTGATATCTTTGTGCCGGAGGATGCGCTTTCCCTGATGGTCCTTCTGAAACTCCCGTGCATCGGCTTCCTTTTCAAAGGGGACCAGCTCCGCGCCCATAGGGCCGTAAATATCGCTGCCCAGAACATAAAACGCCGCATAAGCATCGATGGGCTTTACCGCGTAGTAATCCATGACGTAGATGGCCTCGATGTCCGCCTGGCGGCGGCCCGGCGCATACTTTTTGAGCTCCGCCAGGTATTTGAACAGGTCTTTCGGGCCGTCGAAGACCGCGTACGAACCGTCCCGAAACGCCGCTTCAGCGATCCAGTCTGGGTATTTTACCACGAACATGCCGCAGACCGGACATTTGTCCTTTTCCGCGGGCTTTGTATAACCTTTACCCGCAGCCACGGTAACCGAGGACAGGAAGAGAAGCGTTGTGATTAATGCTGCCGCGGCGCAGGTCAGCCGCGGCAGCTTCGGTAAGTGCCGTTGTCCTTCCTTGTGTAATCCCTGCGCGAACATTATTACCTCGCATTAGTGATGCTGGTTTCGTAACAGTCGTCATTCCCGCTTGTCGGGAATCGTAGTGCGTATAAGACACTGAAAAAGAAGGATTCCGGACGCCCTGCACTACGCTTCACTCGTAATCGCTGGGTGCAGGCAAGCCCCCCGGAATGACACCATAGAGGCTGTATCTGACTTTTTACGAGTTCATCAATGGTGATGGTGCTCCATGCCGGCCTTGTTCTTCATCTTCCTTTTTTCCCGGATCATTTTAGTGTCCTGGTACATGTCCTCATACACCATCTTGATAGCTTCATCGAACGAGGCGATTGCGCCGCCGTTCTCTTTCATGAACGCATCGGCGTCCGCCTTGTTCTCAAAAGCCCACTTGGCGCGTTTGGTCATGACGCCCGGCTTTCCTCCGCCGATGACCCACGCGGCCTTCTCGGCGTCGATGAGCTTCTTCGAAGAATAGTCGGCGACCCGCACCGCTATGGGGGTTTTGTCGATCGAAAGCGCGAGTTCGATTGCCGCGCAGTGCAGGCTGCACGTCCCTACAGAAGTCCCGTCTTCGTACTCGATATGCATCCTGCTGTGGCTGAACATTTCCCGGTCCATGCCGCAATATTTGCAGCTCGGTGATTGTTTGATGTCATCCTGGGCGAACGCCGTCATTGCCGTCGCAAGAAAAACCAGTGCCGCATAAAAAAATACCTTTCTCATAATTCCCTCCTTAAAATGAATTGAATAAACTGGCATACCTGTCACAGGGGAAACCGCTTGGTTCATCATACCGGCTGATAAGGGGTGATCAGGCTTCGGGAGGGCGTTCGTCCTGAAAGGCCATTGAAGCAGGATTAACCGGGGAATTTGCCTCTGCATGAACCTTGGCCCGGGCAGGCGGAAGAGGCAGGTACGAACCCTCCTTCATGCAGGGCATATCGCCGTTTGCTGAAATCGCGGGCGTGCCCGAGTGGCAGAGGTCAAGAGTCCCGAGCTCCGCCTGGCAGTCGTGACCGATAGTCAGGTTGAAGGAAGGGGGCACGATGGCGCCCACGGCGATTGCCAGAAGCACGATGACAGCTTGCCATCTCATGGTTTCTAATATAGATGCAAAGGATGCCATTGTCAACCGGCAACTCGTGGCACTGACAGCATGATCAGCAAAGTGCGTTCGATTCCGACCGGGGCAGGGTAAACCGCCACTCTATTCTGTCATTCTGTCCGTTTAAGCCGGGGGATGAACTCCGTTCAAAACAGATATGTCACGCCCCCGATTGCCTTGTAGGTCTCTCCAAGCTGGGTCCCGTTCAGGTTGTGATAGATGGCGTGCTGGTACGAAAGCTCGATCACCCAGTGCGGGACGAGCACGAGCTGCACTCCGGGCGAGAGATAGGCCGTGTGCCCTCCGGAGTCGGGAACCGAGTCACCTTCGATCTTTTCTCTTTCACGCGCCTCTCCGCCGATCCCGAGCGCCAGAAAAAGCTGCGGTTTCAGGGGCGAGAACGCTTCCGGAGAAACACGATACTTCCCGCTCACATCATAGTTCAACGCATTGCCGAACTCATGTTTCGTTTCTCCGAATTTTCCCGCGGCGGTGATGGTCCCGAGCAGGTTGGCGGACACCGGAGCCGGGGAATGGGCGCGAGACCGTGCAGGGCTTTTACGGGAAGTACGGCAACGGTTTGTCATTGCATGCTTCAATAATAGAAACATCGAATGCCGCTGTCAACGTCAATTTAAAATTTTAGGCGTTCCGTTGTTTCT
>JAXIPA010000189.1:0-35238 GCA_045403145.1 Nitrospirota bacterium
ATTCCATGGACGAGATTTTCGAGTCCGTGAAGAACGCGGCGCTTATTCACAAGTCCGGCGGCGGCACGGGCTTCTCCTTCTCGCGCATCCGGCCAAAGAACGATGTGGTCAAATCCACGAAGGGCGTCTCGTCCGGCCCCATTTCGTTCATGACCGTGTTCGACGCGGCCACGGAGACGGTGAAGCAGGGCGGCACACGCCGGGGGGCCAACATGGGCATCCTCTCGGTGGACCACCCGGACATCCTGGATTTCGTCACCTGCAAGCAGAAGAACGACCGGTTGAACAACTTCAACATCTCCGTCGCCATGACCGACACGTTCATGGACGCCGTGGACAGGGACGGCGAGTACGACCTGGTCTCTCCGCGCGGCAAGGCCGTGGTGAAAAGGCTCCAGGCGCGCAAGGTGTTCGATACCATCGTGAACATGGCCTGGAAGAACGGCGACCCGGGCATCATCTTCCTGGACCGCATCAACCAGTACAACCCCACGCCGCACGTGGGCATGGTGGAGTCCACCAACCCCTGCGGCGAACAGCCGCTGCTTCCGTACGAGTCCTGCAACCTGGGCTCGATCAACCTGGCGAAGATGCTTGCGAAGCACAGCAAGGCGATCGACTTCGACAAGCTTCGCCACACGGTCCGGCAGGCGGTCCACTTCCTCGATAACGTGATCGACGTCAACCGGTATCCGATAGATAAAATCTCCGAAATGACCCGCGCAAACCGCAAGATCGGGCTCGGTGTCATGGGTTTCGCGGACATGCTGCTGGAGATGGGCGTCCCCTACAACTCCGACGAGGCAGTGCGGACCGGCGAGACGGTGATGAAGTTCATCACCGACGAGGGCCGCGGGATGAGCCGGGAACTCGCCGGGGAGCGCGGGGCCTTCCCGAACTTCACGGGCAGCATCTATGACAAGCCGGGCCAGGCGCCGATCAGGAACGCGACGGTCACGACCATCGCGCCGACCGGCACGCTTTCGATCATCGCCGGCTGCTCCAGCGGCATCGAGCCGATGTTCGGCCTCACCTTCATCAGGAAGGTTCTTGACGGCACGGAGATGCTCGAAGTGAACCCCGTGTTCGAGCGCGCGGCCAAGGCGCGGGGCTTCTATTCCGACGAACTCATGAAGGAGATCGCCGAGCACGGCGGATGCACGAACGTCCCGACGGTGCCCCAGGACGTGCAGCGCGTGTTCGTCACGGCCCACGACATCATCCCCGAGTGGCACATCCGGATGCAGGCCGCATTCCAGAAGCATACCGACAACGCCGTGTCCAAGACCGTGAACTTCCCGCACAGCGCCTCGCAGAAGGACGTCGAGAAAGTCTATTTGCTGGCCTACAAGACGGGCTGCAAGGGCGTCACGATCTACCGCGACGGGTCCCGCGACGAACAGGTGCTCAGTACGGGAGCCACGGAAAAGGCGCGTAAGGCGGCGGCCCATCCGGTGACGGTAGCCTCGGCCTCGCCCGAACTGGCCGAGGAGAAGAAACCCCGGAGCCGTCCGGCCCTCACCCACGGCGTCACCCAGAAGCTCCCCACGGGCTGCGGCAACCTCTACATTACGATCAACGAAGACGAGGAAGGCATCTGCGAGGTCTTCTCGACCATGGGCAAGTCCGGCGGGTGCGCCGCGAGCCAGTCCGAGGCCGTCTCCCGCATGGTCTCGCTCGCGCTCCGGTCCGGCGTGTCCCTTGATTCCATCATTAAACAGGTGAAGGGCATCCGCTGCCCATCGCCGGCATGGGGCGAGGGCGGTTCCATCCTGTCCTGCCCCGATGCCATCGGCAGGGCGCTTGAGCGATATACCAAGGACCATGCAGGCCCTCGTCAGCACCACAATAAGGCCAAGGCCGCTTCCGCCCTTCCCACCGTCGGCTATGCCTCGACCGATTGCGCCCATGGGGGAAACACGAACCATCTCGGCCTTTGCCCCGAATGCCCGGACTGCGGCGGGCTCCTGGAGTTCGGAGAAGGCTGCGCCTTCTGCCGTGGTTGCGGGTTCTCGAAGTGCGGGTAGTATCCGTACAGGAGCCAGAAGTCAGCATCCAGGAGCCAGAATCAGGAAACCTGGAATGAGAAGAGCCCCGGATGTCTTCTGACTACTGTCTCCTGGCTACTGACTCCTATTAATTAAGGAGATTTTATGACGCTTGAAGACGTGATCCTGGAGCTCTACCGGCTCGCAGAGTCAAAAAACTGGGACGGAAAAGCCACGGATGAAGCCCTTTCCGTCGCGATCGAAGGCCTGGAAAAGATCTGGGAATTGAAACAGGCGGACCAGAGGAGGGCGGCGATGGTCAACGCGAACAGGAAGCAGCCCCGGGTGTGGTGTTAGGCCTCTTTTGCAAAAAAACTTGACATTTGTTCGGGATGACTCTACAGTTACAGTTAAAGAAAAAAAGTGCTGCCCCGGCGCGGGTGACTGCGGTTTTCGCGGCCCCCTGAAGACGGGGTGAAGTTCCCCGGCCAAGAGCGCTATTCAGCCCGTGTCATAACGGGTCATCAGCTTATTTCAAGGAGGGCAACGCGTATGGCTATTGAGAGGATCGTGCAGTACGGGTGCAAAGTGTGCGGCAGAAGAATCGACGTGACGAGGTCCGGCGACATATACGAGGAACCGGTTTATTGCTGCGGTCTGGAAACGGCCGAAGTCAACGTACCGGAAGCGCCTTCCGCGCCGGCGGTGAAGAAAAAAGCGGTGAAAAAAGCGGCAACGAAGAAGCCTGCAAAAAAGGCAAAGAAAAAGGCGATAACGAAGAAAGCCGCAAAGAAAAAGGCCACAAAGAAAAAGGCCACAAAGAAAAAAGCAACCAAGAAGAAGGCGGCCAAAAAGGCGGTAAAAAAGAAAGCGACCAAGAAAAGAAGATAAGGTACGCTTACGACCAACCAGGGGCTTCCGGATTATCCGGAAGCCTTTTTTCGTGGCGGAGCCGGGCCGAAATCCGCTGATCATTTATTTACGTTGACTAATCATACCTGACGATTTAGGATTCAGTCCATGAACAGTACGGCACAGATGGAACACGACATCCGGAGGCTTGCGGGCAGGGCCATCGGGGACTTCGGCCTGATCGCGGACCACGACCGCATCCTCGTTGCGCTGTCGGGAGGCAAGGACAGCTGGACGCTGCTCCATATCCTGGAGAGCCTCCGCAGGCGCGCGCCGGTGACATTCTCGCTCATTCCGGTCACGGTCCATCCGGGTTTTCCCGGCTTTCAAACGCAACTCATCGAAGACGAGCTGCGTTCGCGCGGCTTTGCGTGCCGGGTCGTCCACGCGCCCATCCATAAGCTTATGCTCGAGAAGCTCATGCCCGACGAGACGCCCTGCGCGCTCTGCGCCCGGCTCAAGCGCGGCGTTCTGTACACCCAGGCGCGTGAGCTGGGGTGCACGAAGATCGCCCTCGGCCACCACCGCGACGATTTCATCGAGACGCTCCTCCTCAATCAGTTTTACAACGGAAAGATCAAAGCCATGGCGCCGCTCCTCCGCGCCGATGACGGGACGAATGTGGTGATCCGGCCCCTGGTCTATGTTCCCGAGGACGATATCATCCGTTTTGCCGTACAAGCCGGCTTTCCGATCACCTGCTGCGCGTGCCCGGCCTGCGGCGATCAGGACCTGAAGCGCGCTAAAATCAAGAACCTGCTTGCTGAGCTGGAGCGCGGGCAGCCGGGCATCAAAGCAAGCCTCCTCGCCGCGCTGGGAGATGTGGACCACCGGCATCTGCTCGACAAGGCGGGTGAAGAGTGCCGAATTACGAAAGACGAGTGAAGGGGAGGGGAAAACAACAGAAAAACGCTGCTCGAATTCCCCTGCCTTGTCCGGCATTCGTGATCCGGGTATGCGGGACTCGAATGCTTTCTTCAAAAGTCATTGACATTCGGTGTACGCGCGGCATATAATTTGAAAACGTCAGGGTAGGGCGCTCTTTTTTTCACGGAGGTTGAACCTATGCCCGAGGCCAAGAAGCTCGGCGACATGCTGAAAGAGGCGGGTCTTATCGATGATTTTCAGCTTCAGTCAGCGCTCTCGCACCAGCGGAGCTGGGGGGGGAAACTGGGTTCCATCCTGATTGAACTGGAATTCGTCAGGGAGGAAGACGTCGCCCGCGTGATCGCGGAGAAACTCAAGATCCCTTACGTCAATCTGTTCGAGCCTCAAATCCCCGAGGACATCATCAAACTTATCAAGTCCGATGTCGCGAAGAAGTATCACGTCGTACCGGCGATGAAGGATAAGGGGGCGCTCCAGCTTGCCATGTCGGACCCCCTTGACATCGAAGCCATCGACGCGATCCGCTTCGCCACGGGGTTGAACATAAAACCGACGCTGGCCCTGGAGTCCGAGCTCAGGGACGCCATCAGGAAATATTACGACGGCGAGGAAATCGTCCGCAGGCAGAAGCCCTCTTACCCACGGGCGCACACGAGCGGCGGTAAGATGGAAATCATCCGCGGCAGCGATCTTAATATGCAGAAGATGGAAGGGTCCGGCGCAGACTCGCCCATCCTGTCCAGGGAAGAGTCCGCGCAACAGGCCTTAACGGACAGCAGGGTACGGTTCGACGCGCTCACCGCCCTGCTCATCGAGAAAGGGCTGATCACGCGCGAGGAACTGGTCAGCATGATCTACCAGAAAAAGATCGGGCTGTGAACCGAACGCGGGTTGCCCCGGCAAGTCGGGAAGGCCCTTCAGGGCGAATGAGGGATGAAACGAAGAAGCATCGGCAGGGAGGAAGGTTGGGTATGAAAAAGATCATTGCAGCAACTGTCGTCATGGTGGTAATCGGCTTCACCGGGCTGCTTCCGGCCCAGGAAGTGAAAGGGCCGAAGATCGCCGTGAAGGAGATCAGTCACGATTTTGGAAAAGTTGCACAAGGGACGCAGGTAAGCCATGTCTTCGAGGTCAGCAATGCGGGGACCGAGCCGCTCATCATCGAGCGGGTCCAGACGTCCTGAGGCTGCACCGCCGCGGTGATCAGTTCAGATCACCTTGACCCGGGGGCCGTGGGGCAGATTAAGGCGAGCGTGGATACAACCGGCAGGAGCGGACCGCTCATCAAGCACGTGAGCGTCTATTCCAACGACCGTACAAACCCCGTGCTTTCGCTCAGCGTGACCCTGGATATTGTTCAAAAATAAGGAGTTTCCCGTCCCCCGGGCCCCGATCGCCGCTCTTTCGGGGCCGAACTATTTTCTTGACAATTTTCACCGGCATATGCTACTGTCATATGGTTTTTGGCCGGAATCGTTACTAAAGAGAGGCAGTACTACGTTGAAACAGCACAGACACCCGCAGTATCCCAGCGACACGCCAACCCCGGGCATAGGTCCCGCCCCGGCGGGACTTTAATCTTCGTCAGCTGAACAATTGCATTATCACCTTTATTCTCATACACATTCCGTCGAACGTTTTCGCTCATTATTAATGGAGGATCTACCCATGCAGAAAAAATATCTTTTGGCCCCCGGGCCGACGCCCGTGCCGCCTGAGGCGCTTTTGGCCATGGCCATGCCGATCATACACCACCGCGCGCCTGATTTTCTGCCGGTGCTCGATTCCGCAAAGAAGGGGCTGCAGTGGCTTTACCAGACCAAAAACGACGTGCTTATCCTGTGCTCCACCGGGACCGGGGGCATGGTCGGCTCGGTGAACAACTTTCTGAACCCCGGTGACGATGTGCTGGTGGTGAACGGCGGCAAGTTCGGCGAACGCTGGACCAAGATCTGCCAGGCCTACGGCATGAAGGTCGAAGAGCAGCTCGTGGAGTGGGGTTACGCGGCGAAGCCGGAGCTGGTAGAAGCAGCGCTCAGGAAGAACCCGAAGATCAAGGCCGTGTTCGTCCAGGCCAACGAGACCTCCACCGGAGTGTACCACGACGTCAAATCGATCGCGGCGGTCGTCAGGAAGACCGACGCGCTCTTTGTCGTCGATGCGATCTCGGCCCTCGTTGCCCATGACATCAAAACGGACGAGTGGGGGATCGACGTGCTGATCGGCGGCTCGCAGAAGGGCGTGATGCTGCCTCCCGGCCTCGCCTTCGTGTCCGTCTCCGACAAGGCATGGAAGATGGCCGATACGGCAAAGTCGCCGAAATTCTATTTCAACTTCAAGAAGGAGCGCGAAAATCTCGCCAAGAACCAGACGAACTTCACCTCGGCGGTCACGCTCATCATCGGCCTCAACGCCAGCATCAAGATGCTTCAGGACGAGGGGCTGGAGAACGTGTTTGCCCGCCATGAGAGGCTCGCCAGGGCGACCCGAGCGGCGGCGGGGGCGCTCGGCCTCAAGCTCTTCCCGAAAGAGAGCCCGAGCAACGCGCTTACGGCCATCGAGGCGCCGGCGGGCGTCGACGGCCAGGCGATCTATAAAGATTTGCGTGTAAAGTACGGCATCACCGGCGCGGGCGGCCAGGACCAGCTCAAGGGCAAGATCTTCCGCATTGCGCATCTGGGCTATGCCGACACCTTCGACGTGATCACGGCCATTGCGGGCATCGAGATGGTCCTCAAAGGCCTGGGCCACCCGGTAAAGCTCGGCACGGGTGTGGCCGCGGCGCAGGAAATACTCATGAAATAATTTTTTAACCACGGGTCCGGCTGCGCCGGACACACAGATGATCACAGATAAAAAAAGAAGCAGCTAAGAGAAATTTATTTTTCTACTCTTTTGCTTTATCGGGGTTGCCTTACCGTGTTCATCCGTGGTTACATCAGGTTTTAGGAGGATTCATGAAGGTTCTCATCAGCGACAACCTCTCCCCCGTCGGGGTGGAGATACTGAAAAAGGCCGGGCTCGAAGTGGACGCCCGGAGCAAGACCCCGGTCGAGGAGATCGAAAAGATCATCGGCGACTACGACGCGCTCATCATCCGGTCGGCAACCAAGGTCACCGCGGGGCTGCTCGACAAGGCGACGAAGCTCAAGGTCGTCGGCCGCGCGGGCAGCGGCCTGGATAATGTGGACATCCCGGCCGCGACGAAGAAGGGCGTAGTCGTGATGAACACTCCGGGCGGCAATACGGTCACCACGGCGGAACATACCGTCGGCATGATCTTCGCCTGCGCCCGCATGATCCCTCAGTCCTATGCCTCGCTCAAGGCGGGCAAATGGGAAAAGAAAAAATTCGAGGGCGTCGAGCTCTACGACAAAACCCTTGGCGTGATCGGCCTGGGCGCCATCGGCGGCGTTGTCGCAAATCGCGCCATCGGGCTCGGCATGAAGGTACTGGCGTATGACCCGTTCATTTCCACAGAGAAAGCGAAGTCACTCGGCATCGAGCTGGCGGACCTGCCCGCGATCTACAAGCGCTCTGACTTCATCACGATCCATACACCCAAAACCAAGGAGACGGCGAACCTCATCAACAGGGAAACGATCAGTCAGATGAAGGACGGAGTCAGGATCATCAACTGCGCCCGCGGCGGCATCGTGAACGAGCAGGACCTCTACGAGGCCTTGAAGAGCGGCAAGGTTGCGGGAGCGGCCTTCGATGTGTTTGAGAAGGAGCCGCCGGAGAACCACCCGCTGCTTACGCTCGATAACTTTATCGCCACGCCGCACCTTGGCGCATCCACCTTGGAAGCGCAGGAGAATGTGGCGGTGGCCGTGGCGGAGCAGATCGTGGATTATCTCGTCGCCGGGACCGTACGGAACGCCGTAAACGTGCCGTCGGTGCCTGCTGATCAGTTGCCGACGCTTTCCCCTTATATCAACCTCGCGGAGCGCATGGGCCTGTTCATCGCCCAGCTTTACGAGGGCGGCCTCACGCAGGTGACGGTGGAATACAGCGGCGAGGTAGCCAACCTTAAACAGGAGCCGATCACTCTCGCGGCCCTGCGGGGGGTTCTGACCCCCATCCTGAAGGAAAACGTGAATTACGTGAACGCCCCGCTTATCGCCAAGGACCGGGGCATCGAGGTCAAAGTATCCAAATCCAGCGACACCATGGAGTATACGAGTCTGGTGACACTCAGGATCAAGGCGGGCGGGAAGGACGTGTCCGCTTCCGGCACGCTGAACAGCAAGAAGGAACCCCGCATCATCCAGGTGGACAACTTCCCGATGGAGACCGTGCCCGAAGGAGACATGCTCGTGCTGATGAACAACGACAAACCGGGTGTGATCGGCGGCATCGGCATGCTCATGGGCCAGAACGGGATCAACATCGCGCGCATGCAGTTCGGCCGCGAGTCGCAGGGCGGACGTGCCATGTCAGTTGTGAGCGTGGACAGCCAGATCCCCGACGACGTTATGGAGAAGATCAAAAAGCTTCCGAATGTGCTGTCGGTGAAGCAGGTAAGAATTTAAAATGGATAATGGGCAATGGATTATGGAGAAGGTGAGCGTCGCATTTTCAATTCTCCACTTTCCATTGTCGTGAGGAGCTGCAATGCCAGTCTTAGTCGTAGTCGGCGCCCAGTGGGGCGATGAAGGCAAAGGAAAAATAATCGACCTGCTCACCGAGAAGGCGGACGTTGTCGCGCGCTACCAGGGCGGCCACAATGCGGGCCATACGGTTGTAGTGGGCATGGAAGAATTCATCCTGCACCTGGTCCCCTCGGGCATCCTCCACAAGGGCAAAAAATGCATCATCGGGAACGGCGTGGTGGTGGACCCGTCCGCCCTGCTCGAGGAGATGGACGCGATGGCGGGGAGGGGCGTGAAGTTCGACGACAGCCTGCTTATCAGCAAGAACGCTCACCTCATCATGCCCTATCACAAGGCCCTCGATGTGGCAAGCGAAAAACTCAAGGGCAACAAGAAGATCGGGACCACGGGACGCGGCATCGGTCCGGCCTATGCGGACAAGATCAACCGCAAGGGCATCAGGATGGCTGACCTTCTCGATCCCGGGATGTTCCGCGAGAAGCTCGCGAGCAACACCGGGGAGGCGAACTTCCTGCTCGAACGTTTTTATAACGCGCCGCTGGTGCACCTGGACCAGGTCTACGAGGAGTACCTGGCGTATGCGAGGCGGCTCCGGAAATACGTCGCGGACACGACGCTGTTCCTGAACGAGTCCATACTCAGGAACAAGAAGATCCTGGCCGAAGGCGCGCAGGGGACCCACCTGGATGTCGACCACGGGACCTATCCCTTCGTGACCTCGTCCTCCCCCACCGCGGGCGGCGCCTGCACCGGCCTCGGCATAGGCCCGAACACCATCACCGAGGTCATGGGCATCGTCAAGGCCTACACCACGCGAGTGGGCAGCGGCCCGTTCCCCACGGAGTTGGAGAACAAGACCGGAGAACTGCTCCGGGCGCGGGGCAAGGAGTACGGCGCCACGACCGGACGGGCGAGACGGTGCGGATGGGCCGATACCCTCATCATCCGACATGCGGTCCGGGTGAACGGGATGACGAGCGCGGCGATCACCAAGCTGGACGTGCTCGACACCTTCGACGAACTCAAGATCTGCGTGGGCTACAAGCACAAGGGGAAACTGTACGAAGAGATGCCGTCGGAACTCGCGGTGCTCGAAAAGGGGACCCCGCAGTATATCACCATGCCCGGCTGGAAACAGACCACGATCGGCGTCAAAAAGTACGACGAGCTCCCTAAAAAGGCCCGGGCCTACGTGGAGAAGCTCTGCAAGCTTTGCGGCGTCAAACCGGCGATCATCTCGACCGGCGCGCGCAGGGACGAGACCATCATCCTGGAGCAGCCGTTCAAGAAGACAATGGCGAGAAGATAAATATACAATAGCAATTTTTTGTGTGCGCTTCTTCTTTTGCCGTCATTCCGGCTTGTCCGGAATCGTTCCTGATTTTTCAATACGATTCCCGACGCGCTTGCGGGAATGACGAAATTATGGGTTTGCGAATGGCTTTGACGTGACCATAGAATTCGGCGATTCGGCAAATTCTATTGACAAAACTTCGAGAACTCTGATATTATACGCCTCTTCGCGTGAAAACGCGGGCCGGTAGCTCAGCTGGTAGAGCACCGCCCTTTTAAGGCGGGAGTCGTGGGTCCGAATCCCACCCGGCTCACCATTTACCTTCGGTATTGGAAATTGTAAAATGAAAGGCTCTTTCCGTCTGAAAATTTGCAATTTTAAATTTCCAATTTCCTTTTTTCAATAACGCTTCAAGGTACGTCCCCATCGTCTAGCCCGGCCCAGGACACCGCCCTTTCACGGCGATAACGGGGGTTCGAATCCCCCTGGGGACGCCAATTTATCTCATCACTCGTTACTCTCATCCGTCTCGCTTTACTCATCGCTCTCTCAACCCCACCCTCTTCTAATTCTTGACAAAAGCGCACAAGATGATATTCTCTAATTGTTCAGGGCATCATCAGCTTACTGCGAAGATGAGTCAGGAAAGGACCATCATGCCGGACCGCGAGACCCGCACCATTCTGCTTGTTGACAACAGCGCTTCCATTCTTTTCTATCTTGCCATGCTGCTCAAGCGTCTCGAGTACAAGGTCCTTACGGCGCGGAACGCCGAGGACGCCCTCCGCATCATGGAGGACACGGTTCCTTCCATCGTCATCACCGAGGTATCTCTTCCGCGTATGAGCGGCGCTCAGTTTCTCAAGCGGATGAAGGACACCGCACGGTTCAAGGCGATTCCCGCAGTTATTCTGACGTCGGAAACCGACCCGGCAATGAAAGACGCCTGCACGCGCCTCGGCTGCGCAGCCTATCTCGCCAAACCGGTGGAGCCCGATGTTCTGTACCGGACGCTTCAGGCGGTGTCTGAGTCCATACCGCGCATGAACATCCGCCTCAACGCATCGCTCAAGGTGATCGTGGGGGACGGCAGCGTCGGCGGGGGAACCCGGCGCACGGAGCATGCCACGGCCATTTCCGAGGGAGGCCTTTTCATCAGGACGCTCTATCCGCAGCCGCGGAACGCGCTGACCCCCCTGCAAATATTCATTCATGACCGGGAGATCAAGGTAAAGGCCGTCGTTCTTTACACCTATCCCCTCGGCGAGGGCACGTTCCAGGAGCCGGGCATGGGCATGAAGTTCGTCGAAATCTCCGATGCGGACCGTGCGTTGATCAGGGACTTCATCAGGGACCAGCTGACGAGGGACATTGTTCCGCGGGAGAAGGGGACCTCGCCGTGACCGAGCATGCAGCCGGCGGACCCTGCAAGGGACCGCGGGACCTGAAAAAGACCGGAACGATTCCCGTCATCATCCATACCGCAAGCGCGGATTTTAAGCGTGAGGAGCACTGTCTCGCGTCTGGCTGCGCTTCCTTTCTCAGAAAACCGGTGGAACCCGATGCGCTCTATACCGCGATTCAGCGCGCAACGGAGACCGCGCCGCGGCAGCATATACGAATGAGGACATTGCTGCCGGCGATGGTGGGCGGACGCGCCTTCCCCGGCGGACCCGCAAGCACCGAGTATGTCTCGGGATTGTCGGAAAACGGCGTCTTCGTGCACACGCTGAGTCCCCGCCCGGTCAATTCCATCCTTCCCGTAACCATCATGATCCACTCCATTCCGCTTAAGCTCAAGGCGGTCGTTCTGCACAGCATAGAATTGCGCAGCGGCCTGGCCAGGGAGCCGGGCATGGGGATGAGGTTCCTCGAAATGCCGGCGACCGACCGCGAGCTGATCAGGAACTTCATCAAAGGCCAGATTATGAAAGATATCCCGGTGCAGTAATATGCGCCGCACAGTTTCCTCCGCATAAAGAAAAACGTCCATGGTTGCTGATTTTTTTAAAAAACTCAAAATTGTCCTGTCCGACGCCTTCTCGTCCTTCCGGGGGAACAACGACCTGTCCGCGGCGTCGTCGCTGGCGTTCTCCGCTACCCTTGCGCTTAGTCCCTCGATTTTTCTTCTCACCGTTGTCCTTGGGGCGGCGATCGGATCATCCGCTCGCGCCATGGCCAGGACCCAGGAGCTGCTCACCCCGCTGATCCCGGCCTACAGTCAGGTCATTTTGCGCGAGGTGCAGTTCATTTCATCCCATGCGGGCGAGATCGGCTTCCTGAATGCCCTGGTGCTGCTCTGGAGCGTAACGCCGCTCGTGGCCGACATGCGCGTATCGCTCGGGACTGTTTTCCGCAAGAAACGGACGCGGCCTTTTCTTCTGGAAATGCTCTTCGACGTCGCCATCAGCATCGTCTTTCTGATCGGCTTGTCCGCTGTCGCGATCTCCGGCATAGTCTTTAGGCTTGCCGAAAAATGGAGCCAGCTGCACCTGGCCCTCGGGTATCTTGAGGGCGCGGCGCCGTTTTTTTTCATTACCGTTGCGGTCTTCTCGCTCTATGCCGTGTTCTCTCGACAGGTCCGCATGCTCCACCTGTTGACCGGCGCGCTCGCGACATCGCTCCTCTGGTTCGCCATGCGGCCTGCTTTCCATCTCTTCCTCATGTACAATCCCGGCTACGGGTTCGCCTTCGGGTCCTTCAAGTCGCTCTTCGTGGTCATCATCTGGATCTACTGCTCACTCGTCGTGTTCCTGCTCGGGGCGGAGATCGCCGCAAGCCTCGGGCGGAACGAGACGGTTTTCATCAGGAAACAGAGGGAATGCAGTCAGGATGTTCCCGCATCGATCTTCAGCAGATACGTTTTGTGCTTCGAAAAGGGAGGTGTCATTTTCCGGGAAGGGGACCCGGGTAATGAAATGTATTCGGTCCTGAAGGGCAGCGTGGCTCTGCACAAGGCAGACAGGCAACTCGGCGTCGTCCCGGAAGGAAAGTGCTTCGGCGGCGTGTCGTTCTTCCTCTCGTCCCCCCGCGCGGCCACGGCAGTGGCGCTTGAGGACGTGGAGGTGGCAGCGATCAACAACGAGAACATCAGTGACCTGATGAACGAGCATCCGGAGTTCGTCGTCGAAATCATGCGGGACATGTCCCGGCGGCTGCGGGAAGAAAACGATCTGATTGACTGAGCCGGCGTTGGTGCGCTTTTTTGCATTGATTACCCGGGCGGGAACATGGTATAAAACAAGGCGTTCCGCGGACGGAAGCGGGAAGGTTATATGACATCGATCCCGATCGGGTTCTCGCATAAAAACGGCAAGCTTTATACCTGGGCTTCGGCGCTTGCAGTCGTCACGATTTTCTATAACATCGCCGAAGGCCTGGTCTCTGTTTTCTTCGGTCTGGAAGACGAGAGCATGTCGCTCTTCGGGTTTGGGCTTGATTCGTTCGTCGAAGTCATCTCCGGCATCGGCATCTGGCATATGGTCCGCAGGATCAGGCGGAGCGGCGGGGAAAACCTTGACCGTTTCGAGCAGCGCGCCCTCAGGATCACGGGAACGGCCTTTTACGTTCTCACCGCCGGACTGGCTGCCACGGCCATCGTGGACCTCTACCGGGGACACAAGCCGGAGAGCGCCTTCTGGGGCATCCTCGTTTCCGTCGTCTCGATATTCTCCATGTGGGCGCTGATCAGGGCGAAGGTAAAGGTCGGGAAGGCCTTGAACTCCCCGGCGATCCTCGCCGACGCGGCGTGCACGCGGGCCTGCTTGCAGCTCTCGGCGGTCCTTCTTGCCGCGAGCCTGGGGTATAAACTCACCGGCATTGGAGGCCTTGATTCCCTCGGGGCCCTCGTTATCGGCGGTCTCTGTTACCGCGAGGGGAAAGAGGCATTCGAGAAGGCCAGGTCCGGGTCATTCGCCTGCGCCTGCGGCGGAAGCTGCAACCGGGAAGTGAATACACGTTAGACGCGGACCAGCACTGATCTTTCATCATAAATTTCCAGTATGCTTTTTATCATAGTTAATCTGTGAAAAGCAGTGTCAAAGGTTCTTATGACATTCAAAATAGACCTTCACGTCCATTCAAAATACAGCGGAGACAACGACGCGGATCCCGAGGAATCGATCCTCCGGGCGCTTGAGCTCGGGCTCCATGGCATTGCCTTTACCGAGCACTATTTCTACGAAGCATCGGATCCGGTCGAGGTCCTGAGGGAAAAATACGGAGACCGGATCCTGATCCTCCGGGGCGTGGAGTTCTCCGCGAACGAGGGCCACTGCCTGATTTTCGGAGTCAATACGGACAAACTGTCAATGAAATACGCTCCTGCCAAAGACGTCATCCGGGAAGTGAGACGGCTCGGCGGCGTGGTAATCCCCTCGCATCCCTATCGACCGGCGACCGGCCTGGGAGATGGGGTATTGAGCATAAGCGATATCTGCGCTTTGGAAGGATATAACGGGTGCAACATGCATGCATTCAACGTCAAGGCAATAGAAGCGGCGGAGACGCTGAAGCTCCCTTATACCGGCGGTTCCGACTCCCATGAGCCGCTGGAGGTCGGGTCCTGTTTTACGGAGTTTGAGGACAGCGTGACGTACGAAAATTTCATTGACCTGCTAAAGGCGGGTAAATACCGCGGCGTGGACAAGAGAAAAATATCAAGGCTGGCACGCGTGTGATGCAAGGGCTTCTTCAGAACGAAGAAGCGACGCATGGTTCATGAATAGAAAAATGACGGCAACTGCTCAGGGCGGCTGCAATGGTTAGAAATAGTGCGTTATCAGCGCAGTTATCGCCCAGCCGATAAACGCGCACACCGGGAACGTCAAAATCCAGGCGGCAACGACTTCTCCTACAACGCCCCAGCGGACGGCGGAAAACCTCCGTGCTGCTCCTACTCCCATGATCGACGTGCTGATGGTGTGGGTTGTACTCACGGGAATTCCCATGCTTGAGGCAATTTCGATTGCAGTGGCTGCTCCGGTTTCTGCGGCAAAACCCTGATAGGGTTCCAGCTTTACCATCTTCATCCCCATCGTTTTGATGATACGCCATCCGCCTACTGATGTCCCGATTGCCATCATGGTAGCGCACAGGCCGATCACCCACCAGGGAATTGAAAATTTATCGCCGGGAGGCATAATGCCGCCCACGACCAGGGCCAGGGCAAAAATGCCCATGAACTTCTGTCCGTCGTTGCTTCCGTGACTGAACGCCATGAATGACGCCGACACGACCTGGAGCCTGCCGAAAATAGCTCCGGCATAACGTTTGTCAACATGGCTAAATCCCCATGTGATGGCCATGATCACCAGATACCCGCCTCCGAAGCCCAGAAAGGTCGAAAACAGGAGGCCGATGAATACTTTTTTCCAGCCGACCCACAGAAGGGCTTTTATTCCGCCCGCGGCGAATCCCGCACCCGTCAGACTGGCCACCAGGGCATGACTTTCACTCGTGGGCAGGCCGAACTTCCAGGCCAGGGAACTCCAGACGACAATAGCGAGCATCGCGGACCCGAGGGCCACGAGGTTGATCGCGTCATGCTGGACGAAACCCTTGCTGATCGTTAGTGCGACAGCCGTGCCGGACATGACCCCAAGCGCATTCATCACCGTCGCCATGAGGACGGCAAGCCGGGGGGACAGGACGCGGGTGGAGACCACTGTCGCAATGGAATTGGGAGCATCAGTCGCTCCGTTAACGAATTCAGCGGCAAGCACCAGCAAAAGGACGGCTAGCAGGCCCAGTGAGTATTCGCCGACCAAAAGGTCCTCCTTCAGCAATGATGAAAAACTCAGTTCCTTCCTTTTCCCGACACTGCCGGCAGCCTGAGAGCGGAGAAAAAGAACACGAGCGGGACGAAGAGACGCGCTTCGGGGTCAAGCGTTCTTCAAGACGATGCCTTCCAGGACATTGGCGATATCTTCGGCCCGGTCCGACGCGTCCTCGAGGAGCTGGTAGATATCCTTCCACTTGATGATGTAAAGCGGATCGTTGTGGTCGTTTAAGAGCTTGCCGAGGGCGTCCCGGTATTTGCGGTCGATCCGGTTCTCGAGCCGGTTGATCTCGATGCAGTGTTCCTGAACGTGGGAATACTGTTTCGCCCGGAGCTCCCGGAGCGCCTTCTTGAGGATGTCCGCCGTCATCTGCAGGTCCTCGGCGATGGAAATGGCCTCAGGGGTCGGCTTGTCTATCCTGTACACCACCATCCTGTCCACCGCAGCCCATATCAGGTCGAGAACGTCATCTATGCGTGACGCCAGCGCGTGGATGTCTTCCCGGTCGATGGGGGTGAGGAAGGTCTTGTTCAGGTCTTTCATGATGTCATGGGTGAGCATGTCGCCTTCCTGCTCGAATTCGTAGATGGACTTCGCTTTCTTTTCAAAGTTTTCGAAGTTGTTGAAGGTGTCGACGAGGAGATTCGCCGCTCGCGAGAGGTTCTCGAGCGCCCGGTCGAACTGCTCAAAAAAATCTATTTTTTTCGGGAAGAGGGCCATAGGTTTGTTCGCATCGCTCCTTTGAGGACATGAGAGTGGAACAGCGAGAGTGCGCGGCGCAGGACAGCAACGGTACCGGCATTTAAAGCGTCCTTAAATTATCACAAGCGGCGATGATTTGCAACAGGGATTCGCTTCTTCTCCGTGGAGGAAATGTCTGATCCTCTTGAGGTGACCGACAGGGCAGGAGAGGGCAGGCGTCCGACCGTCCCCGGAAGTACGAGGCCGGCCGGAACAAAAAAAAGGCGGTGAACAGGCTCACCGCCTCGGTACAACCCGAATCGTGGACCGGACTTCAGATAGCCTGCTCTTTCCAGCACTTATCGCAAAGCCACATCATGCCGCGGACCTTGCCGGTCGTGGTCATCATTTTCGCCGCCTGCATCGGTTTTCCGCAGCATTGAGGCACATTGAGATTGATAATGGCCTTCTTGGTGGCTGCTTTTGCGGTTTTACTCATTTCTGCCATGGTTGTTTCACCTCCGTCGGATATCACGAAAACCTGTGCATTGTAACCGTATAGGGAAAAATGTCAAGAAGTTTTTGTTCTCTCCCGTTGGGCGCCGGGCGACCGCAGGGGTCGGTCATCGATAATCCGCTTGACAATGGGTGATGATTGATTTATAAATAGACAACATGTCGGCAGCTTCGGAACTGCTTGAAAGTCCATGCGAATTTTAACCCCCTCTGTTGCAGTGTCTGACTAAACGATGGAAGACCATAAACTAAGAGTTTTTTGCGCGGTAGCGGAGACGAAGAGCTTTTCCAAGGCTTCGGAGCTCATCCACCTGACCCAGCCCGCGGTGAGCCTCCAGGTGCAGGCCATGGAGGAACTCTACGAAACGCGCCTTTTCGACCGGTCGGGGAACTCGATCAACCTGACGCCGGCCGGTGAGATACTCTACAAGCGCGCCAAGGAAATCCTCGCCCTTTACGCCGAAGCGCAGAAGAACATCAGCGAGATCACGGGCTCGATCAAGGGTTCCCTCTCCATCGGAGCAAGCTCGACCATCGGCAATTATCTCCTGCCCCAGATCATATCGGCCTTTAAAAAGAAAGTCCCCCAGGTCAACATCTCGCTCCTCGTGAGCAATACGAAAACGATCACCGAGAGGCTGAACGCGGGCGAAATCGACATTGCCCTGGTGGAAGGGGACGTAAGCAAACAGCGCTTTGCCGTCGACACCCTGCTTTCCGATGAGCTGGTAGTGATCATGTCCCCGGCCCATCCCTGGGCGGAGCGCCGCAATATCCCGGGTATGGACCTGATCAAAGAACCGCTTATCCTGCGGGAGGAGGGTTCGGGCACCCGCCAGATCATTATGAAACACCTCGAGGACCACGGGATCAAACTGGACCACCTGCGGATAGCGCTCGTCCTGGGCAGCACCGAATCCATCAAGAGCGCGGTCGAGGAGGGGATGGGAGTTTCCATTGTTTCAGCGTGGGCGGCCCGCCAGGCCATCAAGTACGGAATCCTCAAGGCCACGACCTTCAAGGACGTCAAGTTCCACCGGAATTTCAGCGTCATTTCGCCCAAGCGCAATTACTGCACCCACACGGCAAAAGAGTTCCTGAGTTTCCTCAAGGTGTACCCCATCAAGTCCCCCATATCGTAGCACATTCGGCTCCAACGGGTCGAAAATGTTTGAAGCATACGTAACAGTTTGCACTGCCGATTTAGAAATAAAACATCACGTCAATCGTCGGTCCTGCAAAGGTGTCCTTGACCCTCGTTTTTGTCCCCTCAAGCGTCTCGTACCGGTAGCCCAGAGCGCCGGAGGTCCTTTTCGTGAAGGCATACCTGACCCCGGCCTCGGCGGACCGTCCCCTGGCCGTCTCTTTTTCCCCAATCTCGCCAACGGTCTTTTTAGTGCTCAGGGGGAGATAGGTCAGTTTGACGAACAGCGAGAGGTCGTTGTACAGGGGCGCTGTTCCCTGGACCCCGAGGAGCGGTCCGGTGACGGTTGTTTTCGACTTGGGCAGCCGTTCCCAGAACTGCGAGCTCCGGTAGCCGGTGAAAAAGTCAAAGCGGTGATGGAACCGGTAGCCTATTGCCAGGATAAGATCGCCATGCTTTACATCGGTGGTAACTGCGTTTTGATCGAATGTGTAGTCCGAGACGGACATCAGGTATGAAGCTCCCGTAAAAACACCGTTGGTGAATTCCGCTTCGGCTTCCCAGCCGACGAGCGCGTTGGTGCCGGATTTCATGGTCTCAGAACCGGGTTGTTCGATCTTCCAGCTGTTTATCCACGTTTTGAACCCCGCGACGGCATTAACCTCTTCCTGGGCATGCGCCGGTCCGCTCGCGGACAGAAGAAGCAGGAGTAGTGCGACAACCCCGCGTGCGATATGCTTCATGGCTTCCCTCCTCCTCAGTCCACAACTGATAGACCTAAATACGGCAGTCGGCCGCGGATGAACACTGATAACCACGGATAAAACCGAGCGAAAAGATGATATCGAAGCTTCACCAAAAGGGCGACCTTTAAAGTAGCTGTAAGCTTTTCAAAAGCAGTGTTAATCCGTGAAAATCCGTGGCTGAATGTTCTTTCCGGAATATATTGTCTTATCTTTCAGTATAGCAGACTCGTTTTGTGCACTGTGCCGGTTGATTAAAGCTTCATCCGCTGCCAGACCCTCAGCCAGTTTTGCGTCTCGATGGTTTTCCATTCTTCCGTCTTCCTGTGTATGATTCTTCGCAGCATCAACTCATTCCATCGCGTGACATCCAGGCGGTCCCTGCCCGATGTGATGAGCACCGCGCCGTCCCGGTCCGTCCGGAAAATGCATGCGCCGATCCGTTCATACCGCTCTATGACTTCGTCGGCGGGATGGTGGTAGGGGTTTTCCCTCCCCACGGTTGCTACCACGATCTCGGGCCTGGCAAGCGAGACGAAGGCCTGCGAACTCGAACTCTTGCTTCCGTGATGGGGAACTTTCAGCACATCTGACTTCAGATCATGTCCGCTCGCGACGAGGCTCGCTTCCGCATCCGTTCCGATATCGCCGGTAAATAAATAAAACCTGCCGTGGTCTGCCACCCGCAGCACGAGCGAGCGATTATTCTGCGCCGCGTATTCCTTCCGCTCCCGCGTCAGGTAGCCCTTTGCCGGATGGAGCACGGAGAGTTCCGCGTTGCCGAACCCGGCCGGCTTGTCGTCCGCGGAAACGGTTCTCAGCGGGATGCCTTTCTCCGCAATGACCTCCCTGAACTTGTCATAACCGGGAAGGTCCCTATCAAGACCGGACACCCATACTTCCCCGACAGAAAACTTTCTGAGCAAAAAAAAGAGCCCGTTCATGTGGTCCGGATGGGGGTGTGACAGGACAATGAGATCCAGTTTTCGGATTCCCCGGTTCCACAGAAACGGGGCCACGACGCGTCGTCCGAGGTCGAAACGGTTGTCCGCAGTGCCTCCGCCGTCAATCAGGACGGTCTTCCCTGATGCCAGTTCCAGGAGCGCGCAGTCGCCCTGGCCTACGTCCGGAAAGCTGATCATCGTTTGCTTTTCCGGAAGAAGGGTAAGCGCGAAGCCCAGGAACAGGAAAGAGCCCGCCAAAACGAGCGTGATTTTCGGAAGGAGCGAAATACGGGCGGAGCCTTCAAAAGGCTTGAACCGCGACAGAAGATGAATCCTGAGCATGTGCAGGAGAGAAAAAAAGAAGACGGCGTAGCAGACAAGCCAGAGGACGCCCGGGGCCTGCGGATGGAACTCCGCGAAGGGGAGGCGGGAAAAGAAGCTGACCACCTCGATGAAGATGTCCGCCGCAAGCTGGTTCAGCCCGGCCAGCGGGAGATGGTCCGTGAAGAGAGAAAGGATCCCCGAGAACAGACCGAGGGGCACCACGACGGCGCCCGCGAAGGGCACCACGATGAGATTCGAAACGAGCCCTGCAAGGGAGAATTGGTTGAAATAATGGGCCACGAGCGGACCCGTTGCCAGGCTTGCGGCCAGGGAAATGATGATGAGGAGCGCCGCGTTCTGGGCGAGCCTCATCACCCTCCCCGGGGGCCTGATGCCGATTTCATTCCGGAGCGAGACGACATACCCTATGACCAGCACGGAAAGATAGGAAAGCTGGAAGGAGATATCGAAGAGGGCCTGCGGGCTGAGGAAGAGAATCATGAGGGCGGCCAGGGCCAGGGAGTGCATGAGGGCATGCTCGCGGTCCAGGATGAGCGCCATAAGCCCCGCAGTTATCATGAGGAGAGAGCGGACCGTGGCCATCTGGCCGCCGGCAAGGAGCGTATAGAAAATAACCAGCGGCAGCGTGAGCCACGCTGCGATCTTCTTCGGGTCCGCGCGCAGGGTAAGGCGGTGGTAAAGCCTTTCCGGCAGCAGGAACAGGAGCACCCGGAGCAAGCCGAAGCAGAGGACGGCGACCATCCCGAGGTGCGAGCCGGAGATGGAGATGATGTGTGTGACGCCGGCGGCCATGAACCGGTCCCGCAGGTCTTCAGTGAGCCCCCCTTCTTCGCCCAGGACCATTGCCTGAAGGATCGCCGATCCGTCCCCCGTGGTCGAGGAGAGGAACGACTGTCTGATACGTTCGCGCCAGTCCTGGATGGCCCTGAAGGCGCCCGTGCCGCGGCTAATGACCCGGATCGCATCCGAGTTCCTTATGCTCACGGCATAATAGATGCCTCGCTGGGCAAGATATGCGGTATAGTCAAAACCCCCGGGGTTCAGAAAACCCCCGGGCTTGCGAAGCCTGCCCGAAATACGGATCCCGTCTCCGTAACCGACGGATGTTACTTCCTCGCGCACACTGACGCGAACCTTGCCCGTGACCGGCGCGCCGTCAATTTCGCGGAGGTCCATGATAAAGGCCGTCCTGTCCGGGTCTCGGTCAAGTGCTGATACGATTGTGCCGGACATTTCGTGCATGGCTTTATCAGGCGTGAAGATGCGGGTGTAATGAGCCGAAGGAAGCCAGGCAGCCGAGTAGATATAGGCCGCCATGCCGATGATGCCGGGAATGACGGCAAGCAGAGAGCGACGGGGCAGCTTATCAGGCCAGGTGGTCAGGAGAATACAGAGAACGGTAAGAACGGAGATTGTGTACGGGAAGTACAGAAACCCGTGTCCGAGCAAAAGGCCTGCAAGGTATGCGAGGGTGAGAGTTATAACGGGTTTCTGCATGGCAGGGCATGTTTCTTTTGAAGTTCGGTCATGAATTCACGCTTGAACCGCTCCGGCAGATCGGCATCATAAAAACTAACGAAAAGCGCCTGTAAAAAGTCCGCCGATCCCTTCGGCGCGCGGATAGACGCCTCGACGAACCTTCGTGCGGTTTCATACATATCAAAGCCCGTGCGCAAACGTTCCTCGCCGGTTTTCGACATGATCATCTGAATAAACAGCTGTTCGATGCGGGGATCCGTGTCGGTCATGATAAGACCCTCTTGTAAAGCTCTGTGATGCCCAGGTACTCGGCCCAGCGCTCCAGATAAGTATAATCCAAATCCTTAACCTGGTTGAGCAGATTCGTCACGTCGCGCAACTGAAGCTCAGACTGACTTTCCCTTGCCCAATAAAGCTTCGACAAAATCAGATCTTCGGGTGCTGTTATGAAGAGGTTGATATTCTTGAATACAGCAAGTTTCGTGCGTCTAAACTCCTTCTTACCCCAGCTTCTCTTTGATGATCCCCGCTAAATCCTCGGCCAGCGCCTTGATCTCGTTCTGGTCCTCGCCCTCAATCATGACGCGTACCTTCGGCTCGGTGCCGGAGTAGCGGACGAGGAGACGGCCCGTGCCGTCGAGTTTCTTTTCGATTTCTGCCATCCGTTTCGCGACGCCGGGGATCGTAGCGAGGTCGCGCCGCTCTTTTACCTTTACATTTACGAGGATCTGGGGATAGGTCTTCATGCACGCCGCGAGCCCGGACAACGGTTTCCCGGTCTGTTTCATGATCGCGAGGACCTGGAGCGCCGAGATGAGGCCGTCGCCGGTGGTATTATGGTCCAGAAAAATGATGTGTCCCGACTGCTCGCCGCCGAGGTTGTAGCCTCCCCCGATCATCATTTCCATCACGTAACGGTCCCCGACGGCGGCGCGGACAAGCCTGCCGCCCGCCTTCTGGATCGCCAGTTCCAGGCCGAGGTTGCTCATGACCGTGGCTACGAGCGTATTCTGCCTGAGCCTTCCTTCCTTCATCATCTGGAGAGCGCAGATGGCCATGGCCGCGTCGCCGTCGACAACGGTCCCTTTTTCGTCGCAGAGGACCATCCGGTCCGCATCGCCGTCAAAGGCGACGCCGATATGCGCCTTGTTCGCGACCACGGCGCGCGAGAGGACCTCGGGGTACAGCGAGCCGCAGCCCTGGTTGATGTTCATGCCGTTCGGCTGGTCGTAGAGTGAGATGACCTCGGCGCCGAGCTCGGTGAGGATGCGCGGCCCGATCCGGTACGCCGCGCCGTTGGCCGAATCCACCACCACGCGAAGGCCCGTCAGGTCCATCCCGCGCGGGACCGACGATTTTACGAACTCGTTGTACCTGCCGATCGCGTCGTCGATGCGGAAGGCCTTGCCGATCTCGGAGGCCGTGGGCCGGATTGCGTCGATGGCGCCGGAGAAGATCAGGCCCTCCATCTTTTTCTCCGTCTCATCAGGAAGCTTGAAACCGTCTTTCCCGAAGAACTTGATGCCGTTGTCCTCGTAGGGGTTGTGCGACGCCGAGATGACCACGCCCGCATCGGCCCGGAGGCTCCGGGTCAAAAACGCGATGCCCGGCGTGGGAACGGGGCCCACGAGCAGCACGTCCATGCCCATGGAACAGAGGCCCGCGGTGAGCGCGCTCTCGATCATATAGCCCGAAAGCCGCGTGTCCTTGCCGATCACGATCCGGTGCCTGCGGGCGGAATCGCGGAACACGTGCGCCGCGGCCCTGCCGATCCTGAGCGCCATTTCCGAGGTCATGGGGTCCTGGTTCGCCACGCCGCGCACGCCGTCGGTCCCGAAAAGTTTTTTCATCAAAAAATCCTTTCTCCAAAGCTCCTCCCCCTTGATGGGGGAGGAATCGAAGGCGGGGGTGATGGCCGGGAAGCCGGCCATCGTTGACTCCCTGCCTCGTGGTGAACGCACTTCATGGATGTCTCACTTATTCACCCTCTCGATGGTTATGCGGACTGCAATGTTTTTGTCGAGGATCTTTACCTGCTTTCCCCGGTAATCGATTTTGGGTTCAATGGTCACGCTTTCCTTCGCGCCCTGGATATCGATCGGCATGGTCTGAAGGCTTTCCAGCGTCTTGATCACGCCGGACGGCCCTTCCACGGTTATGTTCACGGGAGAGGCCGAGATCCTCGCCAGACGGTATCCCGCCGCGGGTGCGCCGTGGAGGACAGGCCTGAGCCGGAAAGTTCTTCGCACCAGAGGTTCGAGCTTCACCTTGATATCCGTCGGGGACAGGTAGGTGACGGCCACGCCCGACGGCCGCCTGATGTCGTCGGGAGAGACGCGCACCGTGTTCTCTCCGATTTTTGCCATCGACAGGTCCGCGACGCCGACCACTTTTTTGCCGCTCGAGACGTCCCTGAGCGCCCGCTCCTGCCCCTGTACGCGCACTTCCAGCGAGCCGGCCACGTCGCCGACGACGGCCATGTCCTGGGGGATGTTCCTGAGCTCAAGCGGAACGGTGAGCGTCATTTCGGTCTTGCCCTTCGACGTGACGTAGAACCAGAGCGTGAGCGCAAGGCCCATGGACAAGAGTTTGATGCCCCAGTTGTCGAACAGCGGTTTCCGGAGGTCCATACTATCGCTTCCCGTTCTTTTTCGGCAGAAAAATATCGGACAACGTCTTCCTGAGCGCGGGCGCGTCCGCGTTGTGTTCTATGACGCCGTTCCTGACGACGGAAATTTCCCCCGTTTCCTCGGACACGACGACCACGATCGCGTCAGTCTCCTCGGTGAGTCCGACCGCGGCCCGGTGGCGCGTGCCGAGCGCCTTGGAGATGTTGGATGAGAGCGTAAGCGGCAGAAAACAGCCCGCGGCGACGATCCTGCCGCTCCTGATGATCGCGGCCCCGTCGTGGATCGGCGAGTAGGGGAGAAAGATGCTCACGAGGATTTCCTTGGTGACCTTCGCGTCGAGTTCGGTGCCCATCTCCACGATGGTCGTGAGGTCCGTATCGCGTTCGAACACGATGAGCGCGCCGATGCGCTTGTTCGCCATGGACACGGCGGCCTTGACCGCTTCCTCGATGAACTTCGAGCCTTCGACCGGCGACAGCGACCGGAACAGGCGTCGCTCTCCGACCTGGGCCAGGGTGCGCCTGATCTCCGGCTGGAACAGGACCACGACGGCAAGCACGATCTGCGACCAGAAGCTGTGGATGAGCCAGTCGAGGGTGTAAAACTCGAGAAACTGCGAGGCGATGAGCACCAGCACGATGAGCCCGATGCCGATGAGCATCTGGAAGGCGCGCGTCCCCTTGATGATGAGGAGCAGCCGGTAGAAGAGATAATAGACGAGCGCGATGTCCACCGTGTCGTTGAACCAGCGGTAGTGCGCCAGGGCCTCTCGTATTTCGGTGAAGTTCGTCATGATTTCCATCAAAAAATTCCCGCTCAAGTAAGTCGTCATTCCGGCATGATTCCAGCCGGAATCCAACGTCTTCGACTATATTATCTTGAGAAAAATGGATTCCCGATGGAAGCATTCGGGAATGACAAAAATGGATTGCCGTAGTATTATTTGGAGCTTTGTTTAACGATCGCGTCCGTCATCCTTGCGACCTGCGCCATGCCCGCCACGTCATGGACCCGTACCATGTTCGCGCCGCGTTCGATCCCGAGCGCCACGGCGGCGGCCGTGCCGAAGGCGCGCTCTTCGGGCACGGGGACGTTCAGGACCGTTCCGATGAATTTTTTCCGCGACGCGCCGAGCACGATCGGCCTGCCGAGCGCCCGGAACTCATCGAGACGGTTCAGGACCGTGAGGTTGTGCTCCAGCGTCTTGCCGAACCCGATGCCGGGGTCGATCATGACCTTTTCCCGGTCCACGCCGGCACGGACCGCGATCTCGATGCCCTCTTCCAGGTACGCCATGATCTCGTCCACGACGTCGGTGTACACGGGGTTCTGCTGCATGCTGCGGGGCGTGCCTTTGATATGCATGATGACCACGCCGGCGTCGTACTCCGCCGCCACCTTTGCCATGTCCGGCGAGAAGCGGAGGCCGCTGATATCATTCACGATCGAGGCGCCGGCCCGGAGCGCCTTTTGCGCGACCGACGATTTATAGGTATCGACCGAGATCGGGGTCGGAAGCTCCGCGGAAAGCCTCTCGATGAGCGGGATGATTCTGCGCAATTCTTCATCCTCCGGCACCGGCGAAGCGCCGGGACGCGTGGATTCACCGCCGATATCGATGACGTCAGCGCCGGCGGAAGCCATCTCCCGGGCATGGCCGAGGGCCCGGTCAGCCGCGGCGAACCGTCCGCCGTCGGAAAAAGAGTCGGGGGTCGCGTTCAGGATCCCCATGACATGAGTGCGCAGCCCGAGGTCGAGAACCCTGCCCCTGCAGGCAATCTTATAATCTTTGCGCAGATAGTTGTCAAGCCGGTATTGTAAGCGTGAGGAGAGTCCCCCGGGTACGCGGGGGTTTGAACGAAGAGCCTCGAGGAACTGCCGCAGACGGTCGCGGACGCCGGTCAGCACCACGTCCCCGCCCGCAGCAGCGGTTTCCCCGCTGATCGAGAGGCCGCCGTCCGGGCGGCAGGCCAGGTCCCGCAGGACGGCTGCGAGCTCCCGGGTCAGTCCTTCGATGGTTACCGCGAGTACACCGTCTCCGGAGATCCTGACATCCGTTGCCATGCGCGCCCCCTAGGCAGCAGCGGGTTGGCTGTTGTTGATGATGGCGTCAATTTCAGCGGCGTCTAGGGTCTCTTTTTCGAGCAGGGCTTTGGCCAGGCCGTGCAATACTGCCTCGCGCTCATGGATCAGGGTTTTGGCCCGGTGGTAGTTGTCCATGACGATTCGCTTGACTTCTTTGTCAATCTCGATGGCCGTACTTTCGCTGTAGTCGCGGTGCTGCGCGATTTCTCGGCCGAGGAATATCGCCTCTTCCTTCTTGCCGTAAGACAACGGTCCCATGGCATCACTCATGCCCCACTCGCAGACCATCTTGCGGGCAAGGGCAGTGGCGCGTTCGAGGTCGTTGCCCGCGCCGGTGGTCATATGCTTGAGCGCGATCTCTTCCGCGGCGCGGCCCCCGAGGAGGATAGCGATGTTGTTCAGCAGATGCTCGCGGTCGTAGGAATACCGGTCGGCTGTGGGGAGCTGGAGCGTGACGCCGAGCGCCATGCCGCGCGGGATGATCGAGACCTTGTGCACCGGGTCGGTGCCGGGAATGAGCCTGGCGACCATGGTATGACCAGCCTCGTGATAGGCCGTGTTCTTCTTCTCCTCATCGCTGATGAGCATGCTCTTGCGTTCGAGGCCCATAAGGATCTTGTCCTTGGCGCGCTCGAAGTCGTCGGTCTCGACCTGCGTCTTGCCCAACCTGCCCGCAAGGAGCGCAGCTTCATTTACCAGGTTGGCCAGTTCAGCTCCGGACAGCCCCGGTGTGCCGCGCGCGATGGATTCGATGTCCACGTGGGGCGCGAGCTTGATCTTCTGCGTATGCACCTTGAGCACGCCGATCCTGCCGTTCAAGTCCGGCCGCGGGAGCACCACCATGCGGTCGAACCTGCCGGGCCTAAGGAGGGCCGGGTCGAGCACGTCGGGGCGGTTCGTGGCCGCCACGAGGATCACGCCCTCGTTGCTTTCGAACCCGTCCATCTCGACGAGGAGCTGGTTCAGGGTCTGCTCGCGCTCGTCGTGGCCGCCGCCCAATCCCGCGCCGCGGTGCCGCCCTACCGCGTCGATCTCGTCGATGAAGATGATGCAGGGCGCGTTCTTCTTGCCCTGCTCGAAGAGGTCGCGGACGCGCGATGCGCCCACGCCCACGAACATCTCGACGAAGTCGGAGCCGCTGATTGACAGGAACGGCACGCCCGCCTCGCCCGCGATGGCGCGCGCGAGGAGCGTCTTGCCCGTTCCCGGAGGGCCGACCAGAAGGACGCCCTTGGGGATTTTTCCGCCGAGTTTCTGGAACTTCTGCGGGTCCTTCAGGATTTCGATGATCTCCTGGACCTCCACCTTCGCCTCATCCATGCCGGCGACTTCGTTGAAGGTCACCTTTTTGGAGCTTTCGTTCAGGAGCTTGGCCTTGCTTTTGCCGAAGGACATGGCCTTGTTTCCGCCCATCTGCATGTTGCGCATGATGAACAGGAACCACAGCGCCATGAGGATGAGCGGCGCCCATACCACGAGGAAGTTGTACCACGCCGACTCCTTCATCGGTTCCGCGTTGATCTTCACACCTTTGGTGCGGAGGTCCTTGATGAGGTCGGGATAGTCGGGCAGATTGGTCTTGAAAGACTTGCCGGTCTTCAAGTTGCCGGTCATTTCGGCGCCCTTGATCGTGACGTCGTTCACCTCGTTGTTCGCGATCTTGTCCATGACGTCGCTGAAGGGGATCTGCACCGCCGTCTGGGTGACCGGGTTGAACAGGTTGAAAATGAGCACCGACACCACGACGAACAGCAGTATCAGCGCCAGATTTTTATAGAATGCGCTCACGCTGGAAAACCTCCTGCAATTACCATTGTTTGAATGAATATCAATTATATTAACATACTGTTAATATGGATACAACAGGATTATCGTTTTGAAGTGACCCGGGAAATGTTATAAAGCCCATTTCGTCCTCCCGGGCCGTCGTTCGTGTCAAGACATCGACACCTGCCGCCGGCATCTACGCCTGCTGCCGCTCCTCGACGGGGAGCACGGCGATATAGGGCAGGTTCCGGTAGCGGTCTTTATAGTCCAGGCCGTAGCCTACCACGTATTTGTTCGGGATACGGAAGCCCGCATAGTCCGCTTCGATCCGGACTTTCCGCCGTTCCGCCTTGTCCAGGAGAACGCAGACCTTCAGCGAGGCCGGACCCCGCTCCAGGAGCATCTTCTTCAGGTAATCGATGGTCACCCCGGAGTCCATGATGTCCTCGACGAGGAGGACGTCTTTTCCCGCGATGTCCTCTTTCATATCGGCAATGATCCGGACGGGGTGGCTGCCTTTCGAGCTGGTGCAATGAATGAAATCCATCCGGACGGAGATCCTGAGCGAGCGGAGGAGATCGGACATGAAAAAGATGGCCCCCTTCAGTACGCCGACGACAAGCAGGTCCCGCTCAGCATAATCCGTGGAGATCCTGGACCCGAGCTCATGGATCTTTCTCTGAATCTCTTCGGTTGTGAACAGCGGTTTGCCGAAATCAATGCCTACCATGAAATTCCTCCCGAATATAATTGAAGCGGAAATGAAAATGAATGCATGATGCAGGATACGCGATGACGGCTGGAACAGGCATCATCAGGGAACCTGGCTCACGGAGCGTGCATCTCTCCGTTGAACGTCCGAACAGTGACCACCAGTACGTTCTTCGTGCCCTGACGCGCCAGAAACCGTTCATCGGTCCTCAGCCCAACCACCCAGAGAACGTTTTCGCCCGCTAAGAGCAGGGGGACCCGGTCCCGCCGCCGCCTGGGGACTTTTTCATCTACGAGGTAGTCCTGGAGCTTCTTGTGTCTGCCCTCCATGCCGGAGGGGCAGAACCAGTCGCCGGGGCGCCGGTTTCTGATCATGAAACGAGCGCCTATCTTATCATAATCAAAAGCGGCCTGCCAGAGATAATTTGTCTTCCCGTTCTTCTTTGTCCCGCCGGACAGAGTGAGTTCGACTTCCATGCCGAGTTCGGGGACCGCGGTCAGGCCGGGCGCCGTCACCGCATGACAGAATGCCTTCGCCGGCGCCGCGCTGTTAATGACGAAGGCGCCGTATTCGCGTTCGATGGAGAGACCGTGGGGCAGGCGCATGGTCCTGCCGGTCCGGGCCCCGGCCATGAATGAGAGCGCCTCGTCGATCTGGACCGAGGACAGGCCTGACGGGTCTGTTCCGGCGAGGGCGGCGGTTTTCCTGAGGAGTCTGCGCCGGAGAGCGGGCTGCAGGGCATTGAACTCTGTTTCTTTCAGCACGACGGCGTCCTTCTCCCGCGAGATGATCTCTGACGCGAGCGCCGAGCTGTGCGTCTCCATGGCTTCGTCTTCGTCCCTGAGCAGGGCGGCTTCGGACGCAAGCGCTTCGATAATGCGAGGATTGAACCGTTTGAGAACCGGCAGAACGTCCATTCTGATCCTGTTTCGCGTATAGAGCGGCTTGGCGTTCGAGGGATCGGATACGAATGGGAGATCGTTCGAGCTCAGGTAATCCAGGACCTCTTCCCGGGTGACCTCTATGAGCGGCCGGATGACGTCGTCCCGCTTCGGCGGGATGGCCGCGAGACCCGAGACCCCTGCGCCCCGCAAGATCCGCATGAGGAATGTCTCGGCCTGGTCCGTCGCCGTATGGCCCGTGGCGATGCGTGAGGCGCCCGTTGCCCGGGCGACCCGCGCGAGGAAGGCATACCTCGCTTCCCGCGCGCCCGCCTGGGGCGATACCCCGCGTTCCCGGCAGAAGGCCGGCACGTCGATCTTTTCGACTGCCGAGGGGATGCCGAGCTTCTCCGCAAGGCGGGCGACGAACCGCGCTTCGTTTGCCGATTCCTCGCCCCGGAACATGTGGTCGAGGTGGGCAATGCGCAGGGATATGCCGAGGCCGGATGAAAGCGCATGGAGCGAGGCAAGGAGGCAGACCGAATCAGGCCCGCCCGAGACGGCGACGAGCACGTTGTCCCCCGCGTTCAGCAGGGAATATTTTTTTATGGTTTTTTTGATTTTTGTCAGCATGAGCATGAAAAAGCGGATTTATCACGGAACCATGGCCGATGTTCTTTTTTCTGATAACGAAGGATTCCGATGAGGAAACAGGAAGGGGGAAAATGGTGGCGGTGCAGGGACTCACATTTTTAGATTAACTCATTGAAATAAAGCTTGTAATTATATCTCAAAATATTAAAATACCCTACAAGATACCCTACACCTTGAATTATACCCCCCCATAATTCCACTACCTCAAGTTGCTAATATAGCACGACCAAGCCTCAACCTCAATAGAAGTTTTTCATATAAGTGGTTATGTGGATCTCCACATAACACCTACTTTATTGCAGCGGCGTTGACAATAAATCTATGCAGAATACAGCATGATAAATACACATGAAACAGGTGTACCGCAGCGCTTCTCAGCGGACGTGCGCGACCCGCTGGTTATAATCATCACTGTTCAACGGCGCTGCTTACTATTCCACAGCGGTATGTAACCCTGAGGGGGCTGTGGTCTGTAAATCTGCTGCTGCACCGCTTGCGGCAGATACCAATTCACCCTATAACGAGTTTCAGCAGAAATTGGTTCTGCCAGTTCAATTTCTAACTGGAAGTTGTTTTGATTTGCACGAATAAATTTAGCTTCTCGTTGATTATTTCCATTTTTGTCATAAAGCAAAACTTGGAGCCTTGTCCCAGAGGGCAATATCTGGCCGGTGGAAACTCGAATCACACGAATGCTTGCAACGGCTTGAACCGGTAGTGTCGGCGCTTGTTCTTGCGGTGACGAAGTTTGGTTCTGCTCTGGATGATAAGTTGATGGTGGGCTTTGCTCTTCTTTCGTTGGCCCGTCCTCTATGGGGCTTCGATTTGTTAGCTGTAAGTCTATTGTGCTAGAGTATATCCACCCATTGACGCCCGGTAAATGCAGCTTCGCACTGTTTGTATCTCTTGGCTTTGGGAACACCATGTAGGCCCCGCAAGACGCACCAACAGGTATGCTATATTTGTTGGTCAACTTCCCTCCCCAGGCAAAAGGCTCGGCTTCGAAAGAGTACTTTACGATCTCACCTCTCACGGACGGGAGTTGGACGGCATATTTATTGCCATATTGGTCCTCAATTTCTGGAAGGCCGAAAGATTGTTCCTGCGTACGAGAGTTGTCGCGGACACCGTTGCCTATAAGGTATTTTGAGGCAATATTTGATTCATTTTTAAACTCTAGGTGGACAATAAGAGAATCGTCCTTTATATCAACATAAGGAACAGAAATCAGCACTTTTTCCTGAAAGTATTCATAGTGCACGCTGCCGACTTGTCTATATCTGCCCGCTTGCAACGACATAGGAGTAACTTTTTTAGCTTCTCGATGCGGAGCTTGATTTATTGCACGACTCTGTTCTTCCGGAACTTCTCTCCTCCCAGACCCTTTCGATTGCCATAGACCACCTACCACGATTACTATTATAATTATTACAATTAACCCAAACCACTTAGCGCCAGTGTTATCACTACCCGTGCTTTCGTTTTTCAAACTGTCTGGTGGCTTAACCGCGAGACTTTCTGTTGCTAAACTGACAGAGATGCCGATATCGCCTCCATTTGAGTGAATCTCTATCAAGCCTGTATCGCTAAAATCGAAGGACAAACCGGATGTATCGATTTCAAATGAAATAGCCTGTTGCACTGCAGTATCGATACTTTCTTGAGAGACTTTTAGCCAACGCTTATTTGTAGTAATCTGACCACTTAATAAACCTCCCCCAGTATTGTTTATTTTAAAACTATCGTAAAAAGAAGTGCCCACCTGAATATTAGAAAAGATAAAACTCGTTTTATCTACTTCAAGTTTAGGAGGATTTTCTGGGTTTGGCTGTTGTTCCGCCCTGTGCGTCTTTAATTGTTGATCATACTTTAGACGCTTCTCAGAATGACTTAGAACGTCATATGCCTCAATAATTTGTTTAATTTTTTCTTCGGAATATTTTCTTATCCCTTCTCTTTCGGGTGGTAGCCCGTCGGGATGATATTCTTTACATAATCTACGATAGGCTTTTTTAATTTCTTCACTAGAAGCTGTCTCAGCTATTTCAAGAATGTCATAATACGTATCATAGGAATCGTCTTTCATGTATTCCCTCTGCGCTTTTATCGACTTCTATCAGGCAACACTTTTGCTGCTAAAGCAATACTCTGTCCAAGTAGTTTACTTTCAACTTTGAATGCCAGTTCTGATCTGGATGCCAAGACATCTAAAAAACTTCTATTAGCATCGTCCGTTCCAATAGTGATAATGTCAATTCCATTATTCTTAGCCTCTTGAGCACTTTCTTTTGCGGTCTGGGCATTATCTGGTTCCCCATCCGTTACAATTACCATTACGCGCAAACCAGATTGGCTTCTGAGCCTATCGTAAGCCAATCGGATCGCATCTGTCATATTTGTGGAACCATTTGCGCCAAGCTCACCTATGCGCGAGTATAATCTAGTAATTGTCGCCTCAAAATCACAAACAAGCTTGGCTTCATCTGCAAATTGAATCAAGCCAACGCGATACCCCCGTTGGAGCGCATCTTGTCCGAAATTTATTGCTCCACGTTTTGCTTCATCAAGTTTCATCCCCTCCATGCTCGATGAACAATCTACAAGTAAATAGACAAATGCGCCGTGGTGCAATCTCTGGTGGATATCTTCAGTCCTACCATCAGGTGCCTTAAGAACCAACTTGCCTTCTTGGCTAAGTGCTATCAATTTTTTCTTCATATTCCATTTTCCCTTCGACTTGACATTCGATATTTTACAAAAGATTCGATGAACAGGGACGCAAACTTAACAAGTATTGATGGTCGGCTAGCGCGAAGTGAAACCCGCCACTATTTATATTAATAGTTATTTTTGTAAAGATCGTTTATTGCAAATTGGACAGGTAGACTTTCGGCCACCAGCACATACTGAACATATAAAACCACATCTATCGCAGATACCAGCACCCGGCCAAGAACTCTCACGTTCTTCACCACATTTATTACATTTCATTTATGACATTTCAGACCCCTTTTGAACTAATCGTATTAATTTGAGGTAGCCATCATATTCACTGCATAATTTCATTTTCGCATTTCTATGTCAAACTCAGCGCAAGCGACTCTGACAGTCATCAATTTTATCATCAAGGTCTTTAATCCAGCCCTCAAGTTCTTTCTCCCGAGCTTCCCCTTCAGAGATCCAGCCACGAACAACATCTTGAAAGTCAGATGACCTGGCGTCGTTGTACTTTGACCAGTTGTTTGAGTTGTTCGCACGCACTTTACTTAGAGACTCATAAAGTCGATCTCTTGACTCAGTGAGTTTCGTTAATCCAGCTTCCTGCCGGGCTCGCCATGCTGAGTTTGCCTCGTCATATTTTGCTTTTAGCTTAATCCATAGACTATCGAACCAAGACCGAAGCGCGTCGCGATCCGACGATTTCAAGTACAATGTCCAGACTTCGGCATTGGCCGCTTTGAGAACAGCACGCGCATCTTTAGGCGGCAAACAATTAACGGCCGAACAAGCTTCGTTATAGAGCTTATTTGCCCTTTCTTTGTGCACAAAAAATGTCGTTTCTTCTGTTTGGTTGATACTATCCCATGTGCTGTTAATCTCACGACGAATATCTTCTCGATCAGCTTTGACGAGTATTGAATTTTCTTTTAGTTGTTTTTGAATTTCCTTAATTTGTTGTCGAGCAAATCTGACTTTTTCCCCAACTCTCTCCCAGTCCGAAAAGCTCTGCATAATACATGCACCGTCATGTGAAAACTCAATACTTCTGATTTCTCTTATGAAGGCATGTTTTGAATTTTGCGAGTTCTCGCGTCTTTGTTCAGCACGGCATTTCCAGGCATCCCAAAGCTTTTGCTGCTCGTTCCACAGATAATCTCGTTGGTCCCGCGTCAAAGCCGTAGCATATCTCAGTTGCACTTGGAACGTTTTACCATGATCGATGAATTCTTTTGAATCGGATATTTTTTTTAATGCCGCCAATGATGACTCAAGTGATTCATACAAGCTACTCATATGTACCTCACGAATTAGCAGCCGGACAAAGCGCGCCCCTCACGCGCCGCCTTCGGCGCGACGCTGTGGAGGCGCAGGTTGGAAGCCCCCCATTCAAGGTCCGAGAATCTAGTGCACCTTATTTTGGAAATTATCATTACTTTCAAAAGGGTATAAATTCTTAATTCCATGTTTTTCATTCCAGCCCGGGCTGAGAAACAATGATAACTATTTCTTTCTGCTTCCAGTGAATGGCCCAATGATACTGTGACCGACATTATGGCTGTGCGTTTTTCCAGTTTTTTTATCTGTATGGCGAATGTCTGTACATTTACCGTTGCCATCGTAATCTTTAGATGTTGTCTGGTCGCCTTTATTGGTTGTAACCGTTTTCTTACTGCCGGTAAAGAAGCCCATAGATCCCCCTTTTGTTCAATTAAATTAACCCCTCTCTTAATTTTTTATCATTGCTTGACAATAGCAATCAACTCTTTCTAAAGAATCTTCTGCGATGTCTATCGCTATCCCGCCTGTAGGCTTCCACCCTTGCTTAATCAGATTATTCACTTCAGCAATTAAATCCTCCACTTCACCTAAAACATGTACTACCGTATACTCCATTGTAAACCTCCTTTCATCAGCAATTTATTATTACGGAATGATGTTCAGGGGCGGTAAAATTAAAATTCTATAAGGGAACAACCTGATGTAGCACATAAGCGTGCCGACCCGGTTCGTTTACATCCTCAGTAGCTTTTTTAATTCTGTCCTCTAAATCTTCTATAGATGCTTCAATTATTCGGATAACCTGTGGATTAGCGCCTCCAGGTGTCCAGTAATGAAACAGCAATAGATACTTTTTCATATTTTACCTATCTCGTATGCTTCTACAATGCTCGCGTCACGCGCCGCCTTCGGGCGCGGAGTTGTGGTCGAGCTTGTTAAAAGCTATGCGCCGGATTGAATCAAATCCATTTTATTAATAACATGAGAATCGATGTCTCTGAAACTCTGGTGTTTCTTAGTTTAGCAAGGCCCGTGCCACGCCATCATTATTTTCACGAATATATGCTTGATGCAAGATGTTGTCAACTGTTTCTATACACTATGTTTCTATACACTATTTCTATACAGTTTCTATACAATAACGACTGGGATATCGTAAGATGAATGTCACAGCGGGATT
>JAXIPA010000022.1:0-5837 GCA_045403145.1 Nitrospirota bacterium
GACGAATTCATGACGCGATTTAACATAGACTGCGTACCAGTTCGGCAATCCGGCCGGGAGCGTGCAGTCGGTGAAACGGCTTTCACAAAGACCGGTTTCTTTTTGCTGAACTTCGCATTGGACCATTTCGTACCCTCCGAAACATACTTTGCTTCTATTGCTGCTTCATCTCCTGTATACCCAGCGCGTTCAGGAGCGCGGTATAATCGACCTTCTTTTTCGGCGCAGGCTCTTTCTTCCCCCAATAGAGGGCCTCGAAGTCCAGGTCTTTCGCGATATCATGCACCATGGCGGAGTCCACTTCTCTCCGCCCCTCGTTAAATGCCGTCAGCAGAAGGAAGTCGCAGAGGATGTTCGTCAACCGGGGGATGCCCCTGCAATATTGATAGATGACATCCACACTGTCGTCGAGGAACGAGACTGCGTCCCTGTTCCCGGCCACCTCAAGCCTATGAAGAATGTACTCCTGAGTCTCGTCCTGAGTAAGGGGATTGATGCTGCAATTGATGCTGATCCGCTGCCGTAACTGTCTTAATCCCGACACGGCGAGGATTTCCCGCAACTCAGGCTGTCCGACGAGAATAATCTGCAGAAGTTTCGCCCGGTCGGTTTCAAGGTTCGACAGCATCCTGATTTCCTCAA
Organism: Nitrospirota bacterium; assembly: GCA_045403145.1. Classification (GTDB taxonomy): domain Bacteria; phylum Nitrospirota; class UBA9217; order UBA9217; family UBA9217; genus JAJYKN01. The sequence continues at coordinate 643 of JAXIPA010000022.1, forward strand.
GGTGGTCGGGTTTGAGGTTCTGCGCTTCGTCAATGATCAATACCGGGTCGTTGCCTTTGGCGTGCTGTTCGACGACGAAATCATTAAGCTGCTTCAGCAGCAACACCTTGTCCTTGCCCCTGATATCGAGGCCGAAGTCGTCATTGATCATCGCGAGCAGCTGGTCGGAGTTGACCTTGGTATTGAAGATCTTCGCGAGAGTCACCGTCTTGTCGAGCCGGCTGATCACATCGCTGATAAGGGTGGTTTTCCCGGAACCCACTTCTCCGGTAAGCAGTATGAACCCCGCTCGTTCCCTGATGGCGTAGTTCAGGTAATGCATCGCCCTTTTGTGCGTCCTGCTCATATAGAGAAAGGCCGGATTCGGCACCAAATCGAACGGCTTCATCTTGAGGTGAAAAAACTTTTTATACATCGCTGGCCACTCGTCCTTCTCTATTTTGCCGTCTGGGTTTTGCCGCCGTTTAATCCGGCAAGCAGCAGCTTCGCCTGTTCGGCCTCGGGAAAATCACCCGTGCTTATCGCTTTCCGAACATATTCAAGCGCCAGGGCGCTGTTGTTCCGCCCGTTATAAGCAAGCGCCAGATGATAATGAACGGAAGGGTTGCCGGGCATGATCACCGCGGCCTTCTTCAGGACTTTTTCCGCCTCGTCAAACTTTTTATTCTTTAACAGGACATAACCGAGGGTATCCTGCACAGAGCCGTCGTTCGGGGCGAGCATATACGCCCGTGAGGCAAACTGCAGGGCCATGGGGAGGTCCCTGCCATCTTCCGCGTAAAGATAGGCGATATTGTTCAACGTCGGCACATTGTTCTGGGACAACCGGAGGACCTTCTGGTATTCGGCTATCGCCTCGTTCTTCTTACCCATAGCGTGCAGCAAAGAACCCATCTGGAAAAGAGCAGGGACATGGCCCGGCTTTATGGCTTCGGCCTGGCGGTAGCGCTCCAGGGCGAGCGCATGCTCTTTCTTCAAGGAGTAAAAATTTCCGAGCATGATTTGCAGGTCGGCATCTTTGATGCGAGATGCGTTTTTGAGCACCTCGATCCCCTTATCGAGTTCTTTGCCTTCCTTATAGACCATGGCAAGCGTCATATAGCCGACCGGAGATTCAGGTTTGCTTCGTATGATCTGATTGGCGTTTTCTATCGCGTCCTGCTGCTTTCCCATGCGGACGTATATTCCTGACATCTCCGTTGCCAAATCGATGCGGTCCGGGCTCTTTTTACGCTCCGTCTTGATTTTTTCCAGTGCCTTTTCCGGTTTATCCATGAGGATATAGGTGCTGACAAGGTAGGAAAAACCCGCCTTCGAGCTGATTTTTTCCAGGTCCTCGAACGTTTTTATTGCATCGGTGTATTTTTTTTGCGCAACCAGCGTTTTCCCCTTCATCTCAAACAGGCTGCCTTCGTTCGGATTTTTCTTGATCGCCGCGTCAAGAGCCGACAACGCCTTGTCCTGCTCTTTCTTTCTGAGGTAATAGGTCGCCAGACCGAGAGAACCTTCGGTCTTACCGGTTTCCCCGGCGCGCCGGAAATATTTGGCGGCCTCTTCATCCCTGCCCTTTGCTTCGTGGATGGAGGCCGTCATGAGCAGGGCTTTGACATTGCCCGGCGCGATTGCCAGAAGGGAATTCAGTTCCTGAATACTCTTATCAGGTTCATTCCTGTAATAATGAATTGTGGCAAGCTTGAAATAGGATTCGTCATAGGCCGGATCCGCCGCCTTTGCCTTGTGAAGAGAATCCACGGCTTCATTCACCTGCTTCCGGCGCAATAAAACGTCGGCAATCATGGTGTAGAGAACTGAATCGCTTTTTTGATTCTTTATCCCCTTGGCAAGGACTTGCATTGCCTTATCGTATTCGCTTCGTTTTATATAATAGGAAGCCAGGAGAAGACGTGTGTCCAGAAGCTCGGGATTAATGCGCACGGCGGCGTTCAGCTCCGTCTCGGCGGCTTCACCTCTGCCTTCTTTGAGTTCAAAGAGGCCCTTCTTGACATGTACATCCACCAGGTTCGGATCTATTTCGAGAGCCCTGTTTAATTCTCCCATGCCTTCTGCATACATTGCCTTTGCCATGTATGCGCTCCCGAGGATATTATAGGCAAGGGCGTCTTGATCGTTATTTTCCACCACCTTCTTTATTTCACGAATAGCATCATCAGCCCGGTTTTTCTTCAGAAGTATTAACGAGAGGACCTCCCTCGCCTGCGAAAATGACGGGTTGACATCAAGTACTTTCTGCATGTGGGTCATCGACTGTTCCAGTTCATTGGTATAAAAGTGGCAAAGGCCGAGGAAAAAATAGGCGGAAACGCTTGGCTGCACAGAAACGGATTTTTGCAGGACAACAATGGCTTCCTTGAAGTTCTTTTTATAGAACAGGCTGATGCCTTTCAGAAGATGCCCTTCCGCCTTCTTGGGAAACTTATCGATGAACGTGTCCGATAACGAGGCGGCCGCGTCGTAGTCGTGTTTCCTTACCTGCAGTATCCCTTTTTTATAGAAGGCCTGACTGTCGGCGGGATTGTTTTTTAATATTTGGTCATACGTTTTAATGGCCGCGTCTACTTCATTTTTCTTTGTTTGCAGTTCAGCGAGCATAAAGAGCGCGCCATAGCTGGAAGGGTCCTTTTTCAGCAGCTCCGTGAGCTGTGCCTCCGCCTCCTGTTCCCTGCCCATCATCATATATACCCTGGCAAGGGCGAGTGCCGCCGATGGCCGCGCGGCATCCGCCTCGATCGCCCTTTTCAGCAACCCGAGGGAGGCATCATAGTTGCCTTTCAAGGCTTGGGCCAGACCCGCTGTCTCCAGGACGTCGGGCTCAGCACCGGCATCTGCCGCATACTCGGCTATCTCAGAAAGCGCTTCATCGGCTTTTGACGTTCGCACATGGACTTTGGCAAGCTCGATGAGGACTTCCTTTGAGGCCGGCCTCTGCCTGCGGGCCTTTTGCAGTTCTTTTTCCGCGGCATCCAATTTCCCGATCGCCGAATAGGTCTTTGCAAGCTGGAACCTGGCGTCAAAATAATTCTGGTCCTTCTCGAGCGCATTCTTAAAATAAATGATCGCGTTCCCCGGTTTATTCTCGTTGATCTGTTTCATGCCCTCGGCAAAAAGCTCTTCCTTGGTGTTCCTTGAACAGCCGGCGACGAGAAACCATATTGTCAGAATAACCGACAGGATTTTAATCAATGACATGCTCTCCCCGTTCCGAAGCGATGTTGAAAGCGAAATTCCTGGCTGTATTTTTGAACTTATTGGATGAATCATGCGGATTGTCCCACGCTCCCGGCGTGATCGCGCATTACCTGATTTACCAGGATCCTGAACTTGGAGTAATCAAGCGGCTTTATCAGGCAGTGAGAGATCGATTTATCAAAAAGTTCGAGCGTCATCACAAGGCTCCTGTTCAGGTGATCGGACAGGATTATGGTCGGGATTTTCTTTTTCTTCAGCTTATCGAAAAGGACCTTGCCGTAGGGATAACTTGTTATGACCAGCCCGAAATCGCTGTAATTTGTTTGCGCGTCGAGTTGGCGAACATCGGTGACGGCATTCGTCCTGTACCCCTCTTTTTCGAGTATTGCGGAACAGACACGTGAAAATCCCGCCTCATCAACAATAAGGATACTTTTATCTTTCGTTTGCATGGAGCCTTCATTTGCAAGTTTATAGCCATGACGTAAATGATTGATTTAATAAATTATTGTCTAAAAATGGATTCGATACAGTGATAAGTTGTTTCCAGAAGAAACACCTTGATGAGAATATCGTTGTCGGGGGGCTTTACAGTTTGCAAAAATATTCTAAAACCGTATTTGCGAGACGCGATAATGATCAGATTTTTCTCCACGAAACAATCTTTAAGACGTAACAGACTGTAAAAATAGAGATTGCCGCCCCATCCCGAGGGAGCATGAATCCGTTTTTTAGATTTTAAGCTCTTTTTTCATGGTGCTTACGTTCTTTTCACGTAAATAGTTGATATCATGATCGCAGTGTGTATCAAAAGGATACAATTGCATCGATATCAGGCGATGCTGCAACCGACAATTTCAATGTCATGGTAAATCTATAACAATAAATGGACATACACCTATCCGTCATACCGGTGGTTGCGGGTTTCCAATGGATTTTTCCAAATTTATTTACAGTGTGGGCCTCTGGCCCCTGCTCAGCTAATGCTGGGACAAGTTTGACGGGTATGCCGACCGTATTGATGTGTATCCATCGGCTACAATTCTGTGCAGCATTACCCATCGAACCAGCTCTCCCGTCCATTAATCCCCTTGTCGGATATATTTACACCAAATTTTGGAATAATTATTCTACCTGAAAAATCAAGTTGTTAGAATTGGGTATGATAGTTGTAACAGATGCGATGAATTTATCTTTTCAGCGGGTAAGAACAATTTCGGCAGTGGAGCGCGGCTGTCCTAACACCGCATACTTCCATCCAAACGGTATCTGCATACTACGAGGGCCTTCTTTGAGAAAACGAAGAGTAATCGTCTTCAGTCGTGATCCTGAACGATTGAAGATGATGACATATTATTTTAACGCACGGGGTGGGTATGAGGTCCTGACATATCGGGAGCCCTTGATCTGTCCGGTTTGGGTGAGCGGTGCTGATTGCTCAACCGCGCCCTGCGCCGATATCGTTATTACCGACCTCATCATGCCCAAGATGACAGGGATCGAATTATTTCAGGAGCAGTACCTTAGGGGATGCAAAGTTTCCATGAAAAACAAGGCGTTCATTGCAGGTCATTTTGACGACATCAAAATAAATGAAATAATGGAACAAGGGTATATTGTTTTCGAGGAACCGATTGATTTTCACAAAATCACAGCATGGCTTCTCGCCCGTGAACAAGAGATGGACTTGTCCAGACCACTGAAAATAAATCGGAAAGACCTGCGTTATGAAAGCAGCAAAGATGTGGCGTGCATAGCTCAGCCGAACAATAAGGTAGTGACAGGCATTGCCGTCAATATGAGCAGTTCGGGTATGTGCCTGAGAACCGATACGCCTCTCAGGCAGGAGCAAATCGTGACTGTACATCCTGACTATCTCATTCCTTCTCAACCAGCATCGGTTCGATGGGCTATGAAAATGGACAGTGGTTCCTATTTGATGGGACTGCAGTACCTGCGCCTGCAATATATGTAGGCCCTCATCTTTA
>JAXIPA010000110.1:0-4954 GCA_045403145.1 Nitrospirota bacterium
GGAATTTTTTGAAGCTGTGATTTTAACCACAGATGAACACTGGTGCGGCTGTGCCGCACGCACAGATTTCGCGAAGCCTGTGTGAGCGAAGCTCCCGTGGTTCCCGTTGAGGGGTTTTATGATCAAAGAAGCCATCTCCAAAGTCGTAATGAAGGTCAACCTCACCGAGGCGGAAGCAGAGGCCGTGATGCGCGAGATCATGCAGGGCGAGGCAACGGACGCCCAGATCGCCGCGTACATCACCGCGCTCCGGATGAAAGGCGAGACCGTGGAGGAGATCACCGGTTCCGCCAGGGTCATGCGAGAGAAGGCCGTGCCGGTCAAGCTCGACGCCAAATACCAGCTTGACACCTGCGGCACCGGCGGCGATATGGCGCATACATTCAACATTTCCACCACCGTCGCATTCGTGGTCGCAGGCTCGGGAGTGACTGTGGCAAAGCACGGAAACCGCTCGGTTTCGAGCAAGAGCGGCAGCGCCGACGTGCTCCAGGCCCTGGGCGTCAACATCGAGCTTTCGTCCAGCCGGGTGGAAGAGTGCATGAAAGAGGTGGGCATCGGCTTCCTGTTCGCGCCCCTGATGCACAAGGCCATGAAATACGCCATCGGCCCGCGGCGCGAGGTCGGCATCCGCACGATCTTCAATGTACTCGGGCCGCTCACCAACCCGGCGAACGTGACGTCCCAGATCATGGGTGTCTATGCGGCAGAGCTGACCGCTCCCCTGGCCCGGGCCCTGGGGAACCTCGGCGCCATTCGCGCATTCGTTGTCCACGGCATGGACGGCCTCGACGAGATCACGATCACGGACAAGACCAAGGTCTCGGAGTTCAGGGACGGGACGGTGAAGGACTACTTTGTCCATCCCTCGGATTTCGGCATAGCCGCGGGAGAGGCGGAGGACCTCCGGGGCGGGGACGCGAAGGACAATGCGGAGATCACGGTTGCGGTCCTCAAAGGACAAAAGGGAACGCGCCGGGACATCGTGCTCCTGAACGCGGCAGCCGGGCTCGTCGCATCGGGTCTCGTTGCTGACTTCAAAGCGGGCATCAGGACCGCATCAGAGTCAATCGATTCCGGCGCGGCGATGAAAAAGCTGGAACAACTGAAGGCGTTTACGAATAAATGACAGGGGCTCTTCGAATGCGGATTGCGGAATGCGGATTGCGGAATGAAAACCCAGGCAACCGACGGACAGCATGATCCTGGACGACATCATTGCGTACAAAAGAGAGGAACTGGCGGAGACAAAGCGCCGTTCCTCTCTCGCGGATATCAAAGCCAGGGCGGCTGATGCCAGGCCGGCACGGGGTTTCGGAAAGGCCCTGTCATTCGGAACGGGGGTACGGCTCATTGCCGAAGTCAAGAAGGCGTCGCCGTCGAAAGGCGTGATTCGCGAGGACTTCGATCCCGTGAAGATCGCTCGTATCTACGAGGAGTCGGGCGCCTCCTGCATTTCGGTCCTGACGGAGGAAAAGTTCTTTCAGGGAAAGCTTGAATATCTCGGCGCGATCCGCGAAGCCGTGGGGCCGCCGCTTTTGCGAAAGGACTTCATCATCGATGAGTACCAGATCCACGAGGCCCGGGCAGCCGGCGCTGACGCGGTTCTTTTGATCGCGGCCTGCCTCGAAAGGCGGCAGATCGAGGATTTTCTCGGGATAGCGTACCAGGCCGGTCTCGATGCGCTGGTTGAGTCGCATACGCACAAGGAACTGGACAAGGCGCTGCTCGCAGGCGCCATGCTCGTGGGGATCAACAACCGGAACCTGCTGACATTTACGGTCAACCTGAGGACCACGTTCGACCTCCTGAAGGACATTCCTGAGGACCGCACCGTGGTGAGCGAAAGCGGCATAAAAACGCGCGACGACGTGGTGTTACTCCAGAAGGCCGGGGTGGACGCAATCCTCGTGGGAGAGAGCCTGATGCGGGAGAAGGATATCGGGAAAAAAGTGAAGGAAATCCTGGGAAAATAATTGCTCGCGAAGACGTTTCGCATGGCTTGTCAGCTTGCGAGCTTGCGGGCTTGATGGCAGTTAAACCTCTGCACACCCTGAGTCGGAGAAACTATGATCAAAATCAAAATCTGCGGCATCACTAATCTGGAAGACGCTCTGGCGGCTGCCGACGCGGGCACGGACGCGCTGGGGTTCAACTTTTACAAGAAGAGCCCTCGCTATATCGAGCCCGACAAGGCGGCGGAGATCATCGCGCAGCTCCCTCCCTTTATCATGCCTGTCGGCGTCTTCGTGAACGAGCGCGAAGAAAAGATACGGGAGAACCAGGCCCTGACCTGCATCCAGGCGATCCAGCTGCACGGCGACGAGAGCCCCGAATTCTGTCAACGCTTCGGCGGTCGCGTGATCAAGGCCTTTCAGGTGAAAGACAAAGAGAGCCTGAAAACCATGGCGCACTATCGCGTGGGCGCGTTCCTGCTCGACAGCTATAAGGACGGCGTTCGCGGCGGGACAGGCGTTACCTTCGATTGGCACCTGGCCGTCGTGGCCAAGACCTTCGGCAAGGTGATCCTTGCAGGAGGGCTGACGCCGGAGAATGTTGCCGAGGCGGTCAAGCTCGTCCAGCCCTACGGCGTGGATGTCGCGGGCGGCGTGGAGCGGGAAAAGGGCATCAAAGACCACGCAAAGGTCAGGAAGTTCATAGCGGAAGTGCGGAGGGCGTCGCGGCCATGAGTACTCCGGATAAAAAGGGGCACTTCGGCATCTACGGCGGGAAGTTCGCGCCCGAGACGCTGATGCCGGCGCTCACGGAGCTGGAAGCAGCCTACCTTGCGGCGAAGAAGGACAAGGCCTTTCTGTCCGAACTGGAATTCTACAACCGCGAGTTCATCGGCCGTCCTACACCCCTCTATTTTGCGAAGAGGCTCACCGAACACCTGGGCGGCGCAAAGATTTATCTCAAGCGCGAGGACCTCTGCCACACCGGGGCGCACAAGATCAACAACTCCCTGGCGCAGGTCCTGCTCGCGAAGCGCATGGGCAAGACCCGGGTGGTGGCCGAGACCGGGGCGGGCCAACACGGCGTCGCAACGGCCACTGCGGCCGCCATGTTCGGGCTGGACTGTGAAGTCTACATGGGCACCGAAGATGTGGCGCGCCAGTCGCTCAATGTCTTCCGCATGAAGCTTCTGGGGACCACGGTGCGGCCTGTGGACCTCGGCAGCAAAACGCTCAAAGACGCCATCAACGAGGCCATGCGCGACTGGATCACGAACGTGGCGAATACGCATTATGTGCTCGGCACGGTCTTCGGTCCCCATCCGTTTCCCGTGATGGTGCGGGATTTCCAGTCCGTGATCGGCCGCGAGGCGAAGAAGCAGATCCTGAAGTTCGAAGGACGCCTGCCCGACGCGATGATCGCCTGCGTGGGCGGCGGATCGAACTCCATGGGCCTGTTCTACGAATTTCTCGAAGAAGCATCCGTCAAAATGTACGGGATCGAGGCGGGCGGCCTCGGCATCGAGCGCGGAAAGCACGCGGCCCGGTTTGCCGGCGGGTCCCTCGGCGTTTTGCAGGGCTCCAAGACCTTCATCCTCCAGGATGAGGAGGGACAGATCGAGCTTACGCACTCGGTGTCCGCGGGCCTGGATTACGCGGCCGTCGGTCCGGAGCACGCGTTTTATCACGATTCAGGCCGCATCGAGTACACCTATGCCATTGATGAAGAGGCCATGGAGGCCTTTGACCTCCTCTCGCGCCTTGAAGGCATCATTCCCGCGCTGGAGAGCGCGCACGCAGTCGCTTATTGCCTCAAACTGGCGCCCACGCTCGGCAGGGACAAGGTCGTCATCGTGAACCTCTCGGGCCGCGGGGACAAGGACGTGATGCAGGTGGCGAAGATCAAGGGAGTCGAGCTGTAGTTTGGAGCAAACCGACCGCCTGCACCCAGTGTTTTCGAGTGCGTTTGCACGAGAGCAGGGTGTGTCGGCGTATTCTTCCGTTGCGTGAAGCCCATGCTTGATTATCTTGGTATATTCCGGAAGTTCAACGAAGAAGGCATTCGCTACCTGGTCGTTGGGGGGTTGGCGATGAACCTGCTCGGTGTCCCGCGCGTCACCTATGATATCGATATTTTGATTGATTTGGAGGATGACAATATCAGCGCACTCATGCGGCTCATGAAGGAGTGGGGTTTCAAGCCGAAGGTCCCGGTCAATATCATGGACTTTGCCGATAAAGCGAAGCGCGATGACTGGATAAAGACAAAGAACATGAAAGCTTTCAACCTCGTGAACGCCCGATGGGCGTTGTCCGAAATTGATGTCATCATCGACGCTCCCGTCAACTATACGGAAGCGCGAAAGCGGGCGAAACGAATCACCGTGCAAGGCGTTCCCATACCGGTCATCTCGATCGACGATCTTATAAAAATGAAGCGGGCCGCAGGCCGTGAGTTGGACAAGGCCGATATACAGTATCTTCGGCAGGTGAAAAATGGCAAGAAATAGAAAAACGGGATTCCGGTATTATCTGAGTAAGGACGTTATCGAAAGGTACCAAAAGAAACCAATCGCGCTGCGTTTGCAATGGCTTTATATGGCGAATGTGCTTCGCAGGGGATATAGCAAGCGCACCCTCGAGATTCAGGAGCGGTTCAGGGAAGGGAAGATATAGACCGGCCGCCTATAAGGATGAACAGCAACTATGTCCAGGATAAAAAGTACATTCAACAGGCTTAAGAAAAAGAACGAAACAGCCCTCATCCCCTATATCATGGCAGGGGACCCGGACCTCGCTACGACGAAGACGCTTATCTTCGAGATGGAAAAGGCGGGCTGTGATGTCATCGAACTCGGTGCGCCCTTTTCCGATCCCCTGGCGGACGGTCCGACGATCCAGAAGGCGGCCATCCGGTCGCTCAAAAACCACACGAGCATCGCCGACGTGCTCGGCCTTGTCGCCGATGTGAGGAAGACGAGCAAGATACCGCTTATCCT
>JAXIPA010000180.1:0-22537 GCA_045403145.1 Nitrospirota bacterium
CATGGGCCGCGGCTGCCGTTGCCGTCGTGGCCGTGGCGGGTTTTCTCCTTTACCGCCCCTCAGCTGTTGAGATGACTGCCCTGGCGCCCACGAGCGAGGAAGCGCCCTATGAAGATATCGTATTCGCAGAACAAATGGACATTGCCGAATTGGACGGGCGGGAGCTCGATACTGTTGCAACCTGGGTGGACAAGGAGTTTGCGGAAATCGGCGATGAGGTGGCGGCTTATACAACCTCCGGCGGCAATGGGGATATTGAAGATGAGTTAGCGAATCTCGATGCGAAGCAATTGGAACGACTATCGAAAATGCTCGATGCTGGGAAACGGGAGGTATAATGCTATGAAGACTATGAAGGCTCTCACCATCGCTGCGTTCCTCGTATTGCTGGCAGGCTCAGCCTTTGCCCAGCAGCGGCCCATGGCCGGGCCGATGGGTGGACAATATTCCGGTGACGAAACATCCGCCGATCCCGGTTCCGATCGCGCCGGTCCGCCCTCGGAAGAACGCAGGGAGGCGGTCAGGAAAAAAATGGAGGCGGTCAGGATCATGCGTCTGACCGAGACCTTGAAGCTCGACGAGGAGACCGCGGCAAAGTTCATACCGCTCATCACGTCACTTGAGCAGAAACGCAGGGACCTCATGGGCGAGAACCAGCAAACAATGCGGGAACTGAGGGAATATCTCGGCGCAAAGAACCCTGATGAAAAAAAGCTCAAGTCCGTCATGGAAAAAATGGAAAAAAACCATCAGGAAGTGATGAAGACCAGGGAAAAGGAGATTGAAGCCGCAAAAGGCAACCTGACCGTGGAACAGCAGGCGAAGTACCTGCTCTTTGAGCAGGACTTCATGCGCGAGATGCGCGGCATGATTACCGGAGCCCGCGGCGGGATGGGCCCGGGGCGGGGTCCCGGCACTGGCGGCGGTAAAATGCGGGGAGGCCCGCGAACACCGGCTGATTAGGAGCGAAAAGACTCAAAAGGACGTTACGCAAGGGGCTGCCGGCAGCCCCTTCTTATATTCCTGCAGGTAATGGATAGGGTTTTTTGCCGTCATTCCGGCTTGCTGCACCCAGCGGTTACGAGCGAAACGTAGTGCAGGGTGTCTCCGGAATCTTTCCGGGATTTTTCAGAAGGATTCCCGACGCGCTCCGCTTGCGGGAATGACGCCATAGGGGTTTATGTACTTCTTTGACGCGGCCTTCTTCCCATATTGACAAACGGCCTGCCAAGCCCGTATAATCCCCTACCATTTTATCTCCCTGATCATGAAAGGCGCCCCTTCGCATGCATCGCATCGTTAAAAAGTACGCAACCTTCCTCGAAAAATCCAGCAGAAAGTTCCGCGAGGCATCGCAAAAACACGGAGTCGGCTGCAAGCGCGGATGTAATGAGTGCTGTACAGTCGGATTCTTCGACATTACGCTCCTCGACGCTATTCACATTCGGACCGCGCTGAAAGAGGTCCCTGCCGACATCCGAAACCGGGTGATCGCGAAGGCCAACGAGCAACTCGATATCCTGGAAAAGAAAAAGGCCTTCTCCCGGAAGGATCCCCTCCTCAAATCGCTGCCAGCCATCGACTCGATCTCCCGCAGGTCGGCCAAGATGAGCTGCCCCGCCCTCGACGATAACGGCGCGTGCCTGATCTACGACCAGCGGCCTCATATCTGCCGCATCTTCGGACCGACTATCCGCGGTCCCCGCCGCGCCGTCCGGCTCGAAGGCTGCGGATATTTCACGAAAGACATCCCCGAGGCGGATTTCCCCATTTTCGACCATTACGACGAAGAGAAAGAAATGCAGAAGGCCATGTTCAAAAAGGCCGGACGCAAACGCATCCGTGAGGTGGACACGATCATACCAGCGGCGTTGACGTTGGACTTGAAGAAGTGGCTGTGATGCGCATTGCGGAATGCGGATTGCAGATTGCGGAATAAAACCCTGAAAAGAAGCGATTGGGATGAATTTTATCACTCCGAAATCCGCAATCCGCCTGTCCCGGCGTTATCGAGAGAGCCGGGGAAATCCGAAATCGGACCATGGAAATCCTGAGCAAAAAAACCGTCTGGCAGGGTAAATTCATGAGCGCCGTGGAGATCACCTACCGCGACGCGCGGGGAATCGTACGCACGTGGGAAGCGCTCGAACGGGTGGGTATCGGCGGCATCGTAGTGATGGTCGCGGTCACTCCTTCGGGAAACGTGCTCCTCGAAAAGCAGTTCCGTCCGCCGATGGGCCGGGAAGTTCTCGAGCTGCCGGCAGGCCTCGTTGAATCCGGCGAATCCATGGAAACGGCGGCAAAACGGGAACTGATCGAGGAAACAGGCTGGTCCGCCGGCAAGCTCGAGTTCCTTGCCGAAGGCCCGATATCCACGGGAGCCTCGACCGAGTCCCTCCGCGCTTACCTGTGCACGGACCTTGAACACGTGGGCAAAAACGGCGGAGACGACAACGAGATCATCGAAGTCATCGAGGTCCCGATCCATGAGGCGCAGGAATTCCTCCGCGCCGCCCAGGTGCAAGGCACACTCGTCGACCTCAAGGTGTTCGGCTTGGTGGAACTGGCGAGGAAAACGCTGGGGATGTAATAACACTCACAACTTGCCGTCCTTCTGTCCGACTTCCGGCTTCTGACTTTTGTCTTCTTCGTTTATCGTCACCAGCACCTTCCCCGCCTCATACGCATCGCGGAGCGCCGTCGGATGCTTCACGATCGCACCCTTCTCATCCACCTGGTCGTAGGAGAGCGTTACGTGCTCCTGCACGTTCACGGTCCTGAAAAACGCGCGCACCGTGGCCTCCGAACATTCAAACCCGGCATTTTTTTCGTTTCGCTTCATCCCGCCGACCAGCAAGAGCAGCCCCTTGCGGCCGAACGGTCCCGGAGATATCGGTTTCTTGTGCACGTACTTCTCGGCCCAGAATGTCTGGCTCCGGTCGATCATGATCTTGGTCTGCGCGCTCACGCTGAAAAAAAAGATGGGGGAAGCGACGATGATCCTGTCCGCGACCCTGATCTCGTCATGCACGGCCTGCATGTCGTCCTTGATGATGCAGCGGCCGGCTTTATCGCAATGGCCGCAGTTCAGGCACGCCTTGAGATTCATTGAATCGAGACGATACATCGTGACTTCCGCGCCCTGCTCCCGCGCTCCTCTGAGCGTTTCCGCCAGAAGCAGTTCGGTGTTCCCTCCCCTTCTCGGGCTTCCGTTAAAGGCAATTACCTTCATGGTATTTCCTCAGCTGCTCCTCGAAATCACCGATGCTCGTGAAATGGATCGTGTGCAGCCCCTGGCCCTGCGCACGTTTGATGTGATTGACGTTGTCGTCGACAAAAAGCGTTTCGCCGGGCCTGACGCCGAGCGCCGAGCAAACATCCCTGAACACCGCCGCGTCACGCTTGCTCTTGTGTATCCTGAAGGAATTAAAAATGCGGTCAAAGCGCCGGAACAGCCCGGTCTCCGCGTCGATCTCGTCAAGCCAGTTGGTCTGATCGCTCAGCATCGCCACCACAATCCCCCTGGCCCTCAGGCGGTCCACCGCCGCCACCATCCCCGGCCTGAGCCGAAATCGATCGAGAATCTCCCGTCTCAGTTCCTCATCGCTCCCGGTAATACCGGTGGCGTTCCTCACCGCGTTCCAAAATGCGGCTTCATCGGCGGCGCCGACAAGGTACCCCGTCTCGTAGATAAGCGAATCGGCCGTCTTAAAAAACGCCTCGGGATCAAGTCCGTTTTTTCTCCCGATGGCCAGCAGGCCTTCATAAAAACCTTCTTCGGCAAGGACCCCGCCGAAATCAAAAAGGTCCGCTTTGATCATGCACGGCATACCTGATTCTCTTTTCTGAGCAGTTCATCGCGTGTCACTGCCTGGGTGAGGAATTACCGGTAATCGTTATCATAAAATAGCACACTTGGAGCCGGACTGCAAAAAAAACTTGACTATATCCCTTGACTCTGTATAATTCCTAACCCTAAGCGAGAAAAAGCACACGCAACGGACGGCCTCATGCAAAACAATACTGATCCTGTTCTTTTCTGGATAGGACTCAGCAGCGTTCCCGGAGTGGGAAGGGTCACATTCAGAAAGCTCGTCAAGCAGTTCGGATCACCGCAGCGTGCCCTGGCCGCGTCGGTCGATGAACTGACGGGCGCCGGTGGTCTCGGCCGCAAGGTCGCCGATGCGATCAGGTCCTTTGCCTGGCGCGGGCATGCGGAGCGGGAACTCGCAAAGGCGGCGGAAGGCGGCGTAGACATTATAACGCTGGACGATCCCGCGTATCCTGACAACCTCCGGGACATACCCGATCCTCCGCTCTTCCTTTATATAAAGGGCATGTTGAAGCCCGAAGACGGGAACGCCGTCGCGATTGTGGGGACGCGCAAGCCCACTCACTATGGTAAAACCGTGACGCTTCGTCTGGCCGGAGAGCTTGCTTCTTCAGGCTTTACCGTGGTAAGCGGCCTGGCGCGGGGCATCGACACACAGGCGCATCGCGGTGCGCTTACGGCCCGGGGCAGGACCATCGCGGTGCTCGGATGCGGCATTGATGTTGTGTATCCGCCCGAAAACCGGGCGTTGATGGAAGAGATCGGCGGATCGGGCGCCGTAGTGACCGAAAACCCCTTTGGTACGCAACCGGAATCCGGCTATTTCCCGGCCCGGAACAGGATCATCAGCGGCCTTGCCCGCGGGACGGTGATCGTCGAAGCGTCGGAAGACAGCGGGTCGCTCATCACGGCGCAGTACGCGCTCGACCAGGGAAGAAAGCTCTTTGCCGTGCCGGGTAACATCGGCTCTCCGGTCAGCCGGGGAACGCACAGTCTTATCAGGGAGGGGGCGACCCTGGTCGAGGGCACGGATGACATTCTGACGGGCCTCGGCGCAAAACCGTCTGGCGGAGGCCGGCCAGCGGCGCGGCCCCTGCCTTCGCTGACGCTTGACGAAGCGGCGGTGCTGAAGTGCATGACGAATGAACCGAAGCACATCGACGTCCTCATGAATGAAAGCCGCATCGCAGCAGGCGCCTTGAGCGGTGCGCTGATCAACCTGGAGCTGAAAGGTCTTGCAAAACAGCTCCCCGGGAAGTATTTTGTGCGGGAAGAATGATTGTTCTACCGCAGAGCTCACGGAGATCGCAGAGTTTAAAACCCTGGTTTGTCACCTGGCACTTTATTCTCTGCGACTCTGCACTCTCCGCGGTGAAGACTTGTACTGGAGGTCTCTTTGGACGAACGGATGATGACCATGGTCTCGCTCATCGCGGACCAGGTGCGGAACAAACAGGAACTGTTTGATGACGAGGGAGAAATCATGCAGGCGCTCCTGAACAACGGTTACCGCCTGCACGAAGCCGACGCCGCGCTGACGTTGATGCAGTCTCTGGTACAGAAGCAGTCGGAAGGATTGATCCCGGCGGCCCCTTCCGTTTCCCGCGCGGGAATACGTGCCATGAACCGCGAGGAGCGCCATCGCTTCACCATCGATGCCTTCGGCTTCGTGATGAAGCTTACGAGCCTCGGCATGATCTCCGAGGACCAGCGTGAGGATTTACTGGACCGGGCCACGACCATCTTCGCTGAGCGGATCGATCTGGGCCATATCAAGAATCTGGTGGCTTTCACCCTGTTCTTTACTCACCAGGAGCAGGACGCGGATGTTCCCGAGGTGAGCAGGCGTATCCGGAACACATCCTGGAATTAGTCAACCTTACATTATGAAATCACTTGTCATAGTAGAGTCCCCGGCAAAGGCCAGAACCATCGGCAAATATCTGGGCAAGAATTATACGGTCAAGGCCTCGGTGGGGCATATCATGGACCTGCCGAAGAGCAAACTCGGCGTGGACATCGAGAAGGACTTCGAGCCCAAGTACATCGTGATCAAGGGCAAGGCGCCGGTAGTAAAAGAGCTCAAGGCCGCGGCCAAAAAAGCAGACCGCATTTTGATCGCAACCGACCCCGACCGCGAAGGCGAGGCGATCGCCTATCACATTGCCGAGACCATCTCGGGCAGCGTCAAGGACGCGGAAATCTACCGCGTGCTGTTCAACGAAATCACCAAAAAAGCCATCCTCCTGGCCATCGAACACCCCGGCAAGATCGACTCGAACAAGGTCGATGCTCAGCAGGCCCGGCGCATCCTCGACCGGCTCGTGGGCTACCAGATCAGCCCAATCCTCTGGAAAAAAGTGCGCCGCGGGCTTTCCGCCGGACGCGTCCAGTCGGTGGCCCTGCGCCTGATTTGCGAGCGCGAAGAGGAGATCAAGGCTTTCGTACCCGAGGAGTTCTGGTCCCTGACCGCGCTCCTCGAGGGGAAGCTGCCTCCACAGTTCGAAGCCAAGCTCATCAAAAAAGATGAAGACAAGCTCAGGGTCAAAAACAACGACGAGGTGAAGTCGATCATAGCCGACCTTCAAGGGAAAGCGTATGTTGTCTCAAAGGTAGACAGGAAAGAACGCCGTCGCAACCCCGTGCCGCCTTTCACCACGAGCAAACTCCAGCAGGAAGGCGGACGCAAGCTGGGCTTCACCGCCAAGAGGACCATGGGCATTGCCCAGTCGCTCTATGAAGGCGTGGATGTGGGGAACGAAGGCGCCGTCGGTCTCATCACCTACATGAGGACCGACTCGACCCGTGTGGGCAAGGAAGCCCAGGACGAGGCCCGCGAGTTCATCGCGAACAAATACGGCAAGGATTACCTGCCGGAGAAGCCGCCGGTGTACGCCAGCGCCAAGAGCGCCCAGGAAGCCCACGAGGCCATCCGTCCCACGTCGGTCTTGCGGGAACCGGATGCCATCAAACAGTATCTTGAACCCGACCAGTACAAACTCTACAAACTCATCTGGAACCGGTTCGTGGCGAGCCAGATGAACCCTGCGATCATCGACCAGACCTCGGTCGATATTAAGGCAGGCGGCTATACTTTCAGGGCCACCGGATCGGTCGTTAAGTTCCCCGGGTTCATGGCAGTATATATGGAAGAAAAGGCGGAAGACCAGGCGCCGTCTGAAGAAGAGGGCGATGAAGCCGTTCTGCCGCCGCTCTCAGAGGGGGAGGTCCTCTCTCTGGTCAAGCTCGACCCCAAACAGCACTTCACCCAGCCGCCGCCCCGGTTTTCAGAAGCATTGCTCGTGAAAACACTGGAAGAGAAAGGCATCGGCCGGCCGAGCACCTACGCCGCGATCATCTCGACCATCCAGGACCGGGACTACGTGAACAAGGTGGAGAACAAGTTCCGGCCTACCGAACTCGGCGTGCTCGTAAGCGACCTGCTTGTGAGCCATTTCCCGGTCATCATGGACGTGGCTTTTACCGCGAACATGGAAGAAGAACTCGACAAAATCGAGGATGGCCAGATGCGCTGGGTCGAGGCCGTGAAGGATTTTTACAAGCCCTTCAGCGAAAGCCTCGAAAAGGCGCAGGCGGAGATGAAGGACTTCAAGGCCGAGCTGACGCCCACGGACATCACGTGCGAAAAATGCGGCAAGCCCATGGTGATCAAATGGGGAAGGAACGGCCAGTTCCTCGCCTGCAGCGGCTATCCGGACTGCAAGAACACCAAGCCCTTCGTGCGCACGGAAAACGGCGTGGTGGAAGCAGCCCCCGAGGAGACGACGGACGAGACCTGCCCCAAGTGCGGCTCGGGGATGATCGTCAAGCGCGGAAGGTTTGGCAAGTTCCTGGCCTGCTCGCGCTATCCCGAGTGCAACCACACCCAGGGCATGTCAACGGGCGTTATCTGCCCCGAGGACGGCGGCAAGATCGTGGAGCGGCGATCGCGTTTCGGCAAGGTGTTCTATTCCTGCGCCAACTATCCGGCGTGCAAATTCGCCATCTGGTACAAACCCATACAGCGGGCGTGCCCGCAGTGCAATGCGCCGTTCCTCGCGGAGAAGTATTCAAAAAAGACCGGCCCCTACGTCGCCTGCCTGAAAAAGGAATGCGGGTATAAAGAAGAACCGAAGGCGACAGAGCAGGAAAAAACGACGGACGAGGGACGAGGGATGAAGGACGCGCAATAGACCGTGTTTTCTATCCCTGCACCGCATCTCACATTCCGTTTATGCCCGCGCCCTCGCTAGAGCGGGGTACATTCGGAACTCCCTTGCAAAATCCCGCATGATACGTTAAAGTATCGTCATGCGGAAGCACATCTTCGATTTCATCGCCTATCTCAGAAATAACCGGCAGGTCTCCCCTCACACCGAACGGAGTTATCTTTCCGACCTCGAGCAGCTCGCCGATTTTCTCGGTGAAACAGAGCCGGCCCGTGTAGACCATCAAACGCTCCGTATGTTCATTGCCCATCTCATGAAACGCAAGGTCGCAAAATCGACCATAGCCAGGAAACTTTCTGCGGTCCGGGCATTTTTTAAATACCTGAACCGTGAAGGGGTCCTTACGAACAATCCGGCGCGGCTGGTGAGCACCCCGCGCGGGGAAAAGCGCCTGCCGGCCGTGTTGACCGCGGACGATGCCCAGCGGCTGATGAATGCGCCGGGCGGAGCAACCGGGGACGGCGACGATACGTTCCTGCGGGACCGCGCCGTGCTTGAGACGCTCTACTCCACGGGCGTTCGTGCAAGCGAACTTATCGGCATCGACCGCGGTGATATCGACCGCCACGACCGGCTCGTCCGCGTCCGGGGCAAGGGCCGGAAAGAGCGGATCGTTCCCATCGGGCGCGCGGCAATGAGCGCTGTCGATGCCTACCTTGCCCGGAAATCAAAAGACTCGGAGCATCCCGCCGTTTTTACCGGCCCCTCGGGAAAACGCTTGACAGCCCGCACGGTTCAGCGTATTTTAGAAAACCATAGAAAAAAACTGGGGTTGCAACAAAAAGCGAGCCCGCACACGCTCCGGCACAGCTTTGCGACGCACCTGCTCGAGTCCGGCGCGGACCTCCGCGCGATCCAGGAATTGCTGGGTCATGCGAGCCTATCAACCACCCAGAGGTATACGCATCTCAATCTCGACTCGCTCATGGAAACCTACGACAGGGCGCATCCGAAGGCGAGGAGGAAATAACGGACGGAGGCATTATGAGCGAGATCACCCCCATGCACGCAACGACCATCCTTGCCGTCCAGCGGAACGGCAGGACCGCGATCGCGGGCGACGGCCAGGTCACCGTCGGTTCAACGGTGATGAAACACAACGCGAAAAAAGTGCGCAAAATGTACAATGATAAAATCCTCGCGGGCTTCGCCGGAGCCACGGCCGACGCCTTCACCCTGTTTGAAAAATTCGAGTCCAAGCTCGAGCAGTATCACGGCAACCTGACGCGCGCCGCGGTGGAACTCGCCAAAGACTGGCGCACGGACAAGGTGCTCCGCAGGCTCGAAGCGCTCATGATCGTCGCGGATAACGAGCGTTCCTTTATCCTGTCGGGAAACGGCGATGTGATCGAGCCGGAAAACGGAATCACGGCGATCGGTTCCGGAGGGCCGTATGCCCTCGCGGCCGCCCGGGCGCTTGCTGACCATACGTCGCTTGACGCACGCGCCATCGTAGGAGAAGCGATGAAAATCGCGGGTGATATCTGCATCTACACGAACAAAGAGATAACGATAGAAGAATTGTAACGATTGCGGATTTCGGAATGCGGAATGGAAACCCAACGTGAATCGCAGCTTTTATTCCGCAATCCGTTTATGCCCGCGCTCTCGCATGAGCAGGGTACAATCTACAATCCGCAATTGAACCGGAGGTTTTTTTGAAAGACAACGCCCTCATCCCGCGCCAGACCGTCGAGGAACTCGACAAGTACATCATCGGCCAGCACAAAGCCAAACGCGCGGTGGCCATCGCGCTCCGGAACCGCTGGAGGCGGCAGCGTCTGCCTGAAGAGCTTCGGGACGAAGTCATGCCTAAGAACATCATCATGATCGGTCCCACGGGCGTCGGCAAGACCGAAATCGCGCGCAGGCTCGCGAGACTTGTCCAGGCGCCGTTCCTCAAGATCGAGGCCTCGAAATTCACCGAGGTCGGGTATGTGGGCCGCGACGTGGATTCCATTATCCGCGACCTGACCGAGATCGGCATCAACATGGTGAAAAGTGAAATGGAGGAACAGGTCCGGGAAAAGGCCGCGGTCATGGCGGAAGAACGCCTTCTCGACGTCCTCCTGCCTCCGATCAGGACGTCGCCGGGAATCGAGACCCCGACAACCGAGCAGCAGGAACAGCATACCACCACCCGCCAAAAGCTCCGGCAGCAGCTTCACGAAGGAAAGCTCGACAGCCGGACCGTTGAGCTCGAGACCCGGGAAAAGGTCATGCCTTTCGGCATTGTCTCAAACGTCGGGATGGAAGAGATAGAAATGAACCTCAAAGAGATGCTCGGCGGCCTGTTGCCCGAAAAAACAAAGCGGCGCAAGATGAAGGTGCCGGACGCATTGCGGCTTCTGGTGCAGGAAGAAGCGGCGAAGCTGATTGATATGGACAAGGTGACGCGTGAAGCGCTTCAGCGGGTGGAGCAATCAGGCATTGTGTTTCTCGATGAAATCGACAAGATCGCCGGCCGCGAGACGCACGGACCGGATGTGTCACGCGAGGGCGTGCAGCGTGACCTCCTGCCGATTGTTGAAGGCTCGACAATCACGACCAAGTACGGCCCGGTCAGGACGGATCATGTTCTGTTCATTGCGGCCGGGGCGTTTCATGTCTCCAAACCGTCTGACCTGATCCCCGAGCTGCAGGGCCGGTTTCCGATACGGGTCGAACTCGATTCCCTGGGCAAGGGGGAATTCATCCGCATTCTGACGGAGCCGCAGAACGCGCTCATCAAGCAGCAGGTTGCGCTTCTTGCCACGGAAGAGATCGACCTGAGCTTTTCCCCCGACGCGATCGAGGAGATCGCCGGCATCGCGGCGCAGGTGAACGAAAGGACTGAGAACATCGGAGCGCGCAGACTGCACACCGTCATGGAGCGGCTTCTTGACGAGATATCCTTTGACGCGCCCGAGAGAAAAGGCGCGAAAATAAACATCGACGCCGATTATGTCCGTCTGCGCATGGCGGACGTCCTGAAGAGCGAGGACCTGAGCAGATATATCTTGTAAATTTAAACCACGGGAGCTTCGCTCACACGGGGCTTCGCCACACGGGTAAAACCAGGTCAGAGAGGTAGACCCATGAATCGTTTCCGTGTGCGCGGTAAAGCCGCGCCTGCCTGCACCCAGCGCTTACGAGTGCACAGCACGAGAGCGGGGTGTGTTCATCCGTGGTTAAAGTGTCTTCTGAGGTCTTTATGGAAAAACTGATCGAAAAAGCGAAAACCCTCATAGAGGCCATGCCCTACATCCAGACTTTCCGGGGCAAAACCTTCGTCATCAAGTACGGCGGCAATGCAATGATCGAAGAGGGCCTGAAGCGGGGCTTCGCCCAGGACGTGGTTCTCATGCGATACATCGGCATCAATCCGGTGATCGTGCACGGCGGCGGCCCCCAGATCGGCAAGATCATGGAGCGCATGGGCAAAAAACCGGCCTTCGTATCGGGCCAAAGGGTGACCGACGAGGAGACCATGGACATCGTAGAGATGGTCCTCGGCGGCAAAGTAAACAAGGAGATTGTAAGCCTCATCAACCAGGCGGGGGGAACGGCGGTTGGCCTCACCGGCAAGGACGGCGGACTGATCCAGGCAAAAAAACTCAAGATGACGAAAAAGTCGGAAGGGACCGGTGAGACCGAGCTTATCGACATCGGGCTCGTGGGCGAGGTGACCGAGATCAGACCGGGCACACTCACGGCGCTGGAACAGGCGGGCTTCATCCCGGTGATCGCGCCGGTGGGCGCCGGCGCAGCCGGAGAGACATATAATATCAACGCCGACCTTGTTGCAGGGGCCGTCGCCGGAGCATTGAAGGCGGAAAAGCTGATCCTGCTCACGGACCAGGCAGGCATCCTGGACAAGGACAAAAACCTGATCCCGACGCTGAACAAGAAAAAAGTCGAGGCCCTCGTCAACTCCGGTGTTATCGCCGGAGGAATGCTGCCCAAGACCAAATCCTGCTTCGAAGCCCTCGACGCAGGCTGCGCCAAGGTCCATATCATCGACGGCCGCGTTCCCCATGCCCTCTTGCTCGAAATATTCACCAAGGAAGGCATCGGCACCGAGATCACGCTCTGACGCTGCCGTCAGCGTCTGAATTGTCGAACGTACGTACCACCAGAACTGCGATAACCGAAAAAAAGCCCGGACAACTGTCCGGGCTTTTCAAGTTTATCATGGTAGTCCTTGCTCTACGATCATGGCAGCCAGAATCTCTCTATCCCTGGAGGGGTCGGATGACAGGCGGCATTGCAACTCTTGGTTACGGCGTCATAACTCGTAATGATCGAAGTAGGACCAATATTCAATGTCTCTGACGCAGGCCCTTCCATTGCCGCTGTACCCAAAGACGTAAAATGGTTTGGCGCGAGCTTCGCAGTGTCGTGACACACAGTGCAGGCAAGAATCTCGTGGCTGAAGCCGATGGCCACTTTATGTCTTCCTGACGAGTAACTGTTGAACTCATCCGCAACTGTGACGTGTTTGTGGCATGAGGTGCACTGCGTATTTACGTCAATCCCGACTATTGTTCGCCACGACGGCGTGGTTTGACCTCCGTGACAACTTACCTTCGAGCACGTGCCGCCGTCTGCGTCGGGGGTGTAAACTGCCGTGCCGCTTTTCGCATTGTAGGTGGTCGCTAATTGCACGTTCGCCGGTACCCCGTTGAAGTGATTCGGAGTGCCGGTTCCTGCGCCGCCGTGGCAGGTGTCGCATACATTTGCAACACCGGCAAGTGCGTTGTGCTCCAAATGCGCTCCCTCTCTGTTCGGAGCAGCGGCGCCCGTGGGCGGCTTTCCATGACAGGACGCGCAGTTCGTCAACACGACCGGAGATCCGACTTGGTGACACGCCGTCGTGGAACAGGAAGGCCCGAGCGCCGGCGCGGCGCCGGTCAGGGAAGACCCGTGGCAATAACTGTTCCTGCAGCCGTCCATGCCGTCCGCGCCATTCACGGCATTCAGGGCTATAAATGCCTTGTGGTTCAAGGCCACCTCGGTGGTAGTCGTCCCGAAGGAGGCTGGGTGTTTCGCAAGCGCTCCGCCGAGATGGCATTGGGTAACGCAATTGGGAGCATTACCCGCCCCTGTCAGGCCAGGGCCGTGGCAGGCGACGATCGCGCAGGAGCTCGTATCGTTCGCGGGAACGGTATTGGCCAGGAAGGGCTTGTGATTCACGACCGCCGGCGCTGCAAAGGGATGTTTCGATATCGTTATCACACCGCCGACATGACAGGTCGTACAGGAAGGAGCGCTTGCCGTACCCCCGGTCAGGTTCGGGCCGTGGCAGGCTGCGTTCGCGCATCCGGCGGTCGAGTTCGCGTGAACGTAGTTCTGATGCGCCTGGATGATCGCGGCGCCCCATTCCACGGGATGCACCGACGCGACGCCGCCGAGATGACAGCTTTCGCAGGAGGGGCAGTTGGCGTTGACGCCGCCCTTCAGTTCAGTGCCGTGGCAGGCGGCGACTGCGCAGGAGGCGGTACCTATGGTTTTCGCGTAGGCAGCGTGGGTGCTTGCGGTTGGCGCGCTCTTAGGATCAAAGGGGTGCATCATCCTCTTCGTATCGATGTTGAGTGTAGCGTTGTGACAGCTCGCACACGGCGCTGAGAACAAGTTCAGGACGCCATGGGTGGGCACAGCGTGGCATTTCGCGCACGCCGGACCGCTTCCCGCGACCCCGCCCAGGATCTGGCCGTGGCATGCCGCGTTCGCGCACTTTGCGCCGCCGTTTATAAGCGCATAGTCTCCGTGCAGGAAGGCCGCGTGCGCGCCCCACGCCTGGGGATGCATGGAATCGACGCCGTCGAGATGGCAGCTTGTGCATGACGGTCCGCTCTCTGCCACCCCGCCGAGGTCCGGACCGTGGCAGGCTGCATTCGCGCAGGCGGCGAGGCCGTTGCTGTCGGTATAAGCAGCGTGCCTGTTCCATACCGTCGTCTGGTCCAGTGCCCAATCCTGGGGGTGTATGGAAGCTGCCCCGCCGAGATGGCAGCGGGTGCATGCCACCCGCGAAATGCCACCCTGAAAATCACTCCCGTGGCATTCGGCACAGACGCTTTGATTTTCAAGGGCCGCGGCCTTGTGCCCGCCGGGCACCCAGCCGGCCGCATGCTGCCCGCTGCCTTCGCTGATCGTTGCCTTGGTGTTCGTGGCCGAATCCCCGCACCCGGCAAGTGCCAGCATGCACGCTCCAAGCAGCAGACATGTCATAATGATATTCTTTATCATCTGTGACATCGTATACACATCTCATTATTCGAGCGGCCATGACACTTCATGCAGGAAGCAGGATTGATCCGGCCATCGATCTTGTGCTGGTTGATATAATCTCCCCGGTGCGGCAGGGTCCGTTCGGGAGAGCTCTTATACTTGTCACTCGGCTTTAATTCTTCCTTGTGCGCATGGCAATCGGAGCAAAAGGACTCCTTGTGGCAGACAGCGCAGGCACCGCTCTGCTGCTGCGCATAGAAGCGGTGCCTCGTATAGAAATCCGCCGTGTGGTTCAACGCCGCCCTTCCGTCCTTATGGCAGTCGCTGCACAGTTGCGCCGCCGTCACTTCCATCGGATGCCACTTCGCCATACTCGCCGTCCGGGCGCAGGCATAGATGCCGAAGAGGGCGGCGACGGCGAGCAATAACGATATTTTTGCTGTGATCGTCTTCATCATCTTACGCCCCTCCTTTCTCGCCGAAGCTATAGAGAAGCTTGAGAAACGTCCTGATGTCCCGGTCGAAATCGGGATTGCGCGAGTATTCGACGTCCGCCCCCAGCTTCCACGCCTTAGCCAGGTCGTACTGCGCGGCAGCGGACGCGGAATAAGCGTCCTTGACATCGTGGATGGCAACGTCATAGGAGATATGAATCGCGTCCACGACGACGTTGAGTTTACCGAACCTCCGGTAGCCGTAGGCCCGGTACTCATCGTACCTCAGTGCGTCCGTTTCTCCATCCATGCGATGGTAGCCGACTCCGACCCCTCCTGACCCGGAGGCCGAATACCTGATCTTCCCGCCATAGTAATTTGCCTTGCCCGCGATATCGTAGCTGAAATTCTTATAATCCGCGGCTATGAGCGCCCTGTCCGTTACCGGGTAGGTTGCCTCCTCCCCCAGGATGCGTACCTTCTCCCCCGGCTGGATGATCCCGGGTTGCAGGGAGAATGCGCTTGTGGTGACTCTGAAGAAATAGTCGTCGTAGTTGATCATCGAAGCCTGGGTATCGAGCCTCAGCTTTTTAAAGGGGCCGAGTGAAAGAACATAACTATGCTCCATCCATCCCTTCGTAATATCGTTATAGGTTGATGTCCCGGTTATATCCACTTTGTGGTACGGATGCACCCATATGTCGATGCCTCCCTCCTTCCGGTAGTCAGCGCTGTCTTTTTCCTCCTGGAGCGCCGATACCCCGATCCGGTATATGCCGGAGTAACGGTGCGACAGCCGGGCGCCGTAAATAACGCTGTTCCCGGGCGCGTCGATGCCGGTCTCGACGGGGCTGCCCCCGAACCCGGATACACCGAAGCCACCCATCAAATCGGTGCCGGCATAAAGCCCATCAACCCGTTCCGCTGCCACGCCCTCAAAAACCATCACCCGGCCCAGGTTGACGACGGTGTTGGCGGTCTTGCTCTTGAAGCTCAGGTAGGAATACTGGAGGTCGCTGTTTGACTTCTTGCCGAATTCTTCTCCCTGGAAATCGTAGCGCAGCCAGCCGCCGGCATGGAACGAGATCGTTTGGCTTCCGATGTTCTGCACGGCGAAGTCAAGGTATTCGCGCCCCCCGAGGATTTTCTCCTTATCTGCGGTCTCCCGGGATTGTACATAAGTGGCTGACGCCCCTGTCAGATTTGCAGCCGGCGCGACGGTCGTCAGCAACAACGGCAATAAAAGAACACCAACGACAACCGATGACCTTCGCATGGCCGGGACAATAAAACTTAAGGTAAATATGCTGATTAGCTTCAAGATGAGCCTCCTTTCTCAAATTTTCTCTAACCTTAGCAAATGCTGGAGATAAAATCAAGCAGCGATTCAGCTCGTTCTGAAATTATCCTTTTGTTTCACGATGGGGAAGCCGGGGGGGAAATCGTCAGGCTTGCATCGAAGCGGCATTTTAAAAGAACAGACACTGCTAATTTTACTTATCCAGACCGAAGAACTCTCTGATCTTGGAAAGCATCCGCCCGGAGACGTCTTTTTTGCGCCGTTCCAGCGATGCGGCATCGAGCCGCTCCCGTCCCGCATCGAGACCAGCCTGGCGCTCGGAAAGGATGTGACTCAGAGACTCGGCAATCGAAGGATTGTTGGCGAGCGCGGAGCCGAAGCTTTCTTTATAGATGATGATGAACTCCGCGTCCTCTTTCACATGGATGCTGGCAGCGCGTACCGCTCCGGTAAGCAGGCTCATCTCTCCGAAAAAATCGCCCGGGCCGAGAGTTGCCACGACGGCAGACTCTCCCGCTGATTTTTCTACGACTACGTCTACTGTGCCGCTCTTGATGATGTAGAATGAATCCCCGCGTTCCCCCTGCCTGACGGGGACCTCCCCCGCTGCGTAAGGCTCAATCCTCACCTGGCGCACAAGCTTGTTTAGCTCCGGTTCGGAAAGGGGTGTGAGGATTTCGACTTTTTTTATCAGGACCAGGAGCTCGCCAGCAAACCGTTCCTGTTCTGCCTGCAGACCCTCCGGTGTGGTTTGCCTGAGGTTGACGTCCCTCACCGGCATGGGAATATCAATCCCGTTCCGTTTGAACCGGTACCAGAGAAGGTGCATGATATCCGCCGCGATGTCAACATGGCTGGTAAAATCAGTGATGAAATAGCGCATCTCGTACAGGACCGAAAAGTCTCCATAATTCGTAACGCGCACAGTCGGCTCAGGCTGTTTGCTCACGCCATCCACGGATGCGAGAACACCCAGGATAACACTCTTGACGTTGTTGGGCGGATGCGAGTAGCTGACGCCCACCGAGAGCTTTCGTGCCTGAAGCGTAGTGGGCAGACTATAATTCACTACCGCTTCACTCAAAACCTTGCTGTTCGGGATGATGACCTCGTTGCGGTCGAGCGTCATGATCCGCGTTGAACGGAGCGTGATGTCCATTACGCGTCCCTCGTGTCCTCCGGCCGAGATCCAGTCGCCCTGTTTGAGCGGCTTTTCGAGATGAATGGTCAGTCCCGCGAACATGTTGGCCAGCGTGCTTTGGAAGGCAAGACCGATTGTCGCCGTCAGCACCGTGGTCGTGGCGATGAGCGAGGTAACGTTGATGTTCAGGATTTCCTTCAGCAGGACCAGGGCGACGATAACGATCACCAGGGCGATGATGATGTTTTTGAACGCGGCGGGGAAACTTCCCCGCTTCCACCTGACCACGAAAAGGTCTCCGTACAGGTAGAGGCTGAGTTTGAGCGCGGCGAAGGTGAAGACCAGCCAGGAAAAAAAATTCAGGTGCTGCGACATCCGCGGATGGTATTCGGCGGCGCCGAAATGGAGGAAAACCTGGGCGGAGAGAAACAGCGCGATGAGCTTCAGGCCGGAACCGACCGGCTTCAACAGGGAGGATTTTCTGGCGAGAAAACCGATGGCGATGCTGCCCGCCGAATAGAGGAGAATGCTGAGCACGGCGGCCCAGAGCAGGGAACCGGTGAGGTCTTTCAGGAATTCCACGGAGGCCTCCCTCTTGAATTGCGGATGTAAATTTGCTGAATGAAGAATTATTGCGGGATGCTTACCTGTTCATTTTCCACTGTTCCTATTCACTTCAATTTTTTGCTGATCTCTCCCCAGAGTTCCTTGATCCCCTGGCCGCTCTTTGCTGAAGTAAGCAGCAGCGGTCCTGAAAGGTTCAGCTCGGCGCTAATCGTGCGTTTAGCCTTCTCCGTCTCCTGCCGGTTCAGCTTATCCGCCTTGGTGAGGGCGTAAATCGCGCCGATATCGTATTCCCGGAGCCACTCTATCAACCGCATATCGCGCTCGTCCGGCGTTCGCCTGATGTCCAGAAGCACGACCACGGCGGAAAGGTGCGGCGAGTCTTTCAGATATCCTTCGATCATCGGCGCCCACGCGTCGGTCACCGCATGCGGGACCCTGGCATAGCCGTAACCGGGAAGGTCTACAAAATAATAGGCTTCGTTGATGATGAAAAAATTGATAAGCTGGGTCTTGCCGGGCGTCTGGCTCGTCTTGACCAGGCTCTTCCGGTGAAGGAGAGCGTTAATGAGCGACGACTTGCCCGAGTTCGAACGGCCGGCAAAGGCGATCTGCGGTCGGCTGTCCGCGGGAAACTGCTTCGGCCCGGGCGCGCTCACGACAAACTCAGCTGAGAGGATTTTCATAGGGGAAAGGGAGTCAGGAACCAGAAGTCAGAATAAAAAAACCAGGAGCAAGGCCATTCTTTACTGGCTCCTGACTCCTGGCTTCCGACTCCTGTAATTTAAGCTATTTTCTCGTAGATGAGCAGCGGCTCGGCTCCTTCGCTGATCACCTCTTCGCTGATGACGCACTCCCTGATGCCGGGCTGAGACGGGACGTCGTACATCACATTCAACATTACGTCTTCCAGGATCGCCCGAAGTCCGCGCGCACCGGTCTTCCGCGTGATCGCTTTCTTGGCAATCGACGTAAGGGCGCCTTCGGTAAAGCGGAGTTTGCATCCCTCGAGCGCCAGCAGTTTCTGATACTGCTTGATGAGCGCGTTCTTCGGCCGGGTCAGGATGTCGATGAGCGCGCTTTCGTCAAGTTCCTCGAGCGTTGCCACTACCGGCATACGACCTATGAACTCGGGGATGAGTCCGTACTTGAGCAGGTCGCCGGGTTGCAGGTTGGCAAGTATCTCGCTCAACTTCCGCTCATGCTTGCTCTGAATGTCGGCGCCGAACCCCATAGTCTTCATGCCCACGCGCTGTTCGATGATGGCATCGAGCCCCACAAAGGCGCCGCCACAGACGAACAGGATGTTCCGCGTGTCCACCTGGATGAACTCCTGGTGAGGGTGTTTGCGGCCGCCCTGCGGGGGAACGCTCGCGACGGTCCCTTCAATGAGCTTGAGGAGCGCCTGCTGCACGCCCTCGCCCGAGACGTCGCGCGTGATCGACGGGCTCTCGGACTTGCGGCTGATCTTGTCGATCTCGTCGATGTACACGATCCCGCGCTGCGCGCGCTCCACGTCGTAGTTCGCGTTCTGGAGGAGCTTTAAGATGATGTTTTCCACGTCCTCGCCGACATATCCCGCTTCGGTGAGGGTCGTGGCGTCGGCAATGGTGAACGGCACATCGAGGATCCGCGCCAGCGTCTGGGCAAGCAGTGTCTTTCCCACTCCGGTGGGGCCGATCAGCAGGATGTTGCTCTTCTGGAGCTCCACCTCGTCGCCGATCTCATGCTGAATGCCGATGCGCTTATAGTGATTGTGCACGGCCACGGACAGGATCTTCTTGGCCCGTTCCTGACCGACCACGTATTCATCGAGCGTGCGCTTGATCTCCGCCGGCTTCGGCAGGCGGGGGATCTTTGCCTCCTTCGTCTCCTCCCATTCCTCGGCGATGATCTCATTGCAGAGGTCTACGCACTCGTTACAGATGAAAACCGACGGTCCTGCAATAAGTTTCTTGACTTCATCCTGTCCCTTCCCGCAAAACGAGCATTTAAGGGGCGTTGTATGTTCTTTTTTTTCCGTCATATGATTACTTCTCCTTCACAATGCGCGGCGCTTTCTTCGCGATCACCTCGTCAACGAGCCCATACACCTTCGCGTCATCACCGGACATGAAAAAGTCGCGGTCCGTGTCGGTCTGGATCTTCCCGATCGGCTGGCCCGTGTGGTTCGACAGGATCTTGTTCAGGGTGTCCTTCATTTTCAGCATTTCCTTGGCATGGATCTCGATGTCCGTGGCCTGTCCCTGGAACCCGCCCATGGGCTGATGGATCATGATGCGCGCGTGCGGCAGGGAGAACCGCTTGCCCTTGGTGCCCGATGCCAGCAGCAAAGCCCCCATGCTCGCGGCCTGTCCGATGCAGATCGTCGATACCGGCGATTTGATGTAATTCATGGTATCGTAGATCGCAAGCCCCGAGGTCACGATGCCCCCCGGTGAATTTATGTAGATATAGATATCCTTGTCCGGATCATCGGCCTCGAGAAAGAGGAGCTGCGCAATCACCGTGTTCGCCACGTTGTCATCGATCGCCGTGCCGAGAAATATGATTCTGTCCTTCAGCAGCCGCGAATAAATATCGTACGCCCGCTCTCCGCGGCTTGTTTGTTCAACGACAATGGGAATTAGCGACATTATCTCTCCTCTTTCATTTTCTTTAATTTAATTATAGCTCTTCTTCGCCCGGGAAAGCAAGAGACCGAGGGTCTTTTCCCGTGCCAGGGACGCCCGCAGGTTGTCCAGGCCGCCATCGAGCGATTCATAATATTTTTTGACCGAATCCACGGTCTGGTTCGCGCTCCGTGCCATCACGGCAAGGGCTGAATTTACCTCCTGATCGGTCACCTCGATTTTTTCTTTCTCAGCGATTACGTCGAGCAGCAGAATGCCCTTGACGCGTTTCTCGGCAAGCTCCTTATTCTCCGCCTGGAATTTGGCAAAGTCGAAAGTGTTCACATCCACTCCCTGACGCGCCATGCGCGTGGCCTGTGACCGGGCCATGGACTGAAGTTCGCGCTCCACCATGCCGGGCGGGACATCAAAGGAATGCGCGTCCACCAGCTTTGACAGGAGCGCCTCGCGCTGGGCGGAGGCCTGGTCGTTCTTCTTGCGGTACTCGATGTCTTTTTTTATCCCCTCCTTCAACTCGGCCACGGACGCGTTGTGGCCGATGTCTTTTGCGAACTCATCGTTAAGCTCGGGGAGCACTTTCTTTTTGATCTCTTTCAGGGAGACCGAGAAGGTTGCGTCTTTGCCCGCCAGGTCCTTGCTGTTGTAATCGGCAGGAAACGTAACCTTGATCTCCCGCGTCTCGCCGCGGTTCATCCCGGCAAGCTTGTCCTCGAACCCGGGGATCAGGCTGTTCGAGCCGAGGGCAAGCATGTAATCAGCCGCCTTCGCGCCCTCGATGGGTTTCCCTTCGCGGAACCCCTCGAAATCGATGATTGCCGTGTCGTTTTTTTCGAGCGGCCGGCCTTCAATGACTTCGAGCTGCGCGTACATCTCGCGGAGGCGGTCAATGGTCTGGTCCACTTCTTCGTCAGTCACCGTGACGGATTCTTCCTTCACCTCGATGCCGTCGTAGGTCCCGAGCTCGATGTTCGGCCGCACTTCAACAACGGCGGTAAAGTTCAAAGGAGCGTCCTTGTCAAAGGGAGAGATGTTGGTGATGTTCGGCACGTCCACCGGGTTGAGATGGTGTTCTTGAAGCGCCTGCAGGTAAGAAGTGGAGATGAGTTTGTTCATCACCTCGGACTCGATCTCCGTCGCATAATGCCGCTCGACGACGGCCTTGGGAGCCTTGCCGGGCCGGAAACCGGGGATCTTGGCCTTTTTCGCCGCATCGGCGACGGCCTTCACCATTTCCTGCGCGATTGCGTCGGTGGAGATCTGGATATGCAGTTTTTTCCTAACCGTACTGATGTCTTCTATCGTTGCCTTCATTCTACTACCACCTTTATGGAGAAGTTAATGTGACTGCCGGCCCAACACGTGTTGCGCATGAACAGTGAAAAAACGCTGCATTACTGCGCTCTGCACTTTGAACTCTGTACGGGGCCTGCCCCGAACGAGGTAACCGGGGGGACTCTGAACCGTGGTTTCTTTGGTGCGAGAGGGGGGACTTGAACCCCCACGGTCACCCACCAGATCCTAAGTCTGGCGCGTCTGCCAGTTCCGCCACTCTCGCTTCATGCCATAAATAATAAGAAAGCAGTGAGCATTGTGCAGCATCCCACCCTTATGGATTCCTGCCCATCACCCACTGCTCCTTAGTTGTTGTTATGGTGAGCCGTGAAGGAGTCGAACCTTCGACCCGCTGATTAAGAGTCAGCTGCTCTACCAACTGAGCTAACGGCCCGTCGTAAATAACGGTGAGAGTACCAGATGCAAAACGGCTACATTATACTTATCTTGAATACGGGATGCAACAAAAATCTATTTCGGATACTATGTTTCCTGCATTTTTTCTTACATACCGCGCTTTGCACTTGATTCTGGTGCGCCCGGCAGGAGTCGAACCTGCGGCCTGCGGATTCGAAGTCCGACGCTCTATCCAGCTGAGCTACGGGCGCAATGCTCATTTCGGATTGCAGATTTCGGATTGCGGATTTTTTTGTTTTCGGTATTCGATTTTCAATCCGCAATCCGCAATCCACACTCCGCAATCATTGGTGCGCCCGGCGCGATTCGAACGCGCGGCCTTTGGCTTCGGAGGCCAACGCTCTATCCAGCTGAGCTACGGGCGCAATACATGCCTGAGAAACACTGAGACGGCCGGAACGGCCGTCTCATCATTAAAATTGGGGTGAGCGACGGGGCTTGAACC
>JAXIPA010000007.1:0-6630 GCA_045403145.1 Nitrospirota bacterium
GGTGAGATCGTGACGTTTCTCGAACAGGCAGGGTTTGCGGATTTTGCCTTCCGGCAGACACTCTTCAACCCGCCGGGTGATATGGAGAAGGTCGACCCGGTGAAAAAGGGACACGGCGAAGGGGCGTTCGTGGTGGCGAGAGGAGTGAAAAAGCAGGAAAAGGCGGGCTAAAGTAAGAATAATTACCCGCAGACGCAAAGCTCGCGAAAGAATTTTAGCGTTCCCTGAGAAAAAACAAATATAGTTGACTCGCGGCGCCCATCTCAGTATACTGCTCGCAATGAGCCGTCAAGACGAGGCTCATACTCTATCCGTCCCCGAGGTGATTTCCATGAATACGATATTTCTCGTCCTGAGCATCGCGGCAATCATGGTTATGTTCTACGCCCTCTTCAGCGCGCTGGCCCTGCGGAAGAAGGTCCCCGGCGGGAAGGTCAAAGCGACCTGGAACGCCCTGTCGGGGCTCATTGTCATGTTTTCGGTCGGCTATCTTGCGACGCCCTTTTTCCAGCTTCTGCCCCCGGACATCAAGGATATTCTGGTCGGGCTGATCTTTCTTGCCGGTGCGATATTCGTCGTTGTCGTGACCAAGCTGTTCGTCAAAATCGTTGAGGACCTCGGCCTATGAGTCCCGTCCCGAAAGAGCGCGTCGAAGAGGTTCGGGCCGCCATCCGCGCGGTCCTGGCCGGCAAGGCGAGTGACATCTTTCTCGGGCGCATCGATGCCATCCTGGCGGAATGGTCGTCCGGAAAGATCACCGCTGCCCAGGCCTGCGAAAAGACCCAGAAGATCGTAAGCCTTTTTCTCGGCGAAGACCTTGCGAAGGAAATCGGCAACCGGTGCTCGCCTATGGTGATGAGGGAGTCCTCCGGAATGTAGAAACGGTTGTCGCTTCCTCCGGACATTCTCTGCCTGACCTTCTCTCTCTAAATTAATTGGTTTTGCATGCTTTACTTCTGTGCCCTCTGTCTGCTCTGTGGCAAATCTTGAGTTCTTGCGGTTTAATCATTCTTTACCACGTCACAGGACCTTCGGGGGGGTCGTATCCAGGAACACGTTCACAGCCGATGAGGTTGCGCTCACATTCCCGGCAGCGTCCGTCGCCACGGCGGTAAAGACATTATTGCCCTCGATGAGAAAAGCTTTGAGCGAGAACAAACCCTTCTCATCCGCCTTTACGGCGCCTTTTGATCTGCTGTTCATAAAGATTTCCACCTGAGAACCCGGCTCAGCGGTCCCGACAAGAGTAACCGCGGATTTGCGGCTGGCGGACGGCTGCTTGATGAAGGAGGGCGCGGGCGGCGGGACCGTTTTGAGCACTACGTCGATGGTCGCCGGCCGGGCCCGGTTCCCCGCCGGGTCAACGGCCGATGCCGTGATGGTGTTGTTTCCTTCGGTCAGGCTCAAACTGGAAAGAGAGAACATCCCCTTTGAGACCTGTACCGGCGCGCCGTTTATCTCGACCAGAGCCGTAGGATCATCGACCGTACCGGCAACGGTGATCGTTTTTTTGTTCGTCGTGATCATATCCCGCGGGACGGTGAGGGCGATATACGGCGGAACGGTATCCAGCACGATTTTGATGGTTGATGTTCCGACGTTGCCGGAGCTGCTGACCGTTCTTGCCGTGATGATGTTCGGCCCCTCTTCGAGCGTGACTTCTTTCGCAATAAAGGCGCCGTCTGTCGTCTCGACGCGCGCCGGCCGGCCGCCGGTATTCGTGGACACGGTCACCGAGTCCGCCCTTTTGTCGACGATGCCGCTCACGGTCACCACTCTGGCACTGGTCAGGCTGTCCGGGAGCTGCGAGGTAATCGAGATCATCGGCTGCTTGCTGTCGAGAAAGACGGCAACGTAGTCGCTGCCGGTGTTGCCGAAGGAGTCGGTTGTCTCCGCGATAATGGTGTTTTTCCCTTCGATGATGTCCACCGTCGCTTTGAAGGCGCCTCCCTCCACGAGGGCCGGGATGCCGTTCACCGCCACCCGGCTTCTGACATCGTCCACCGTGCCGGACACGAGAGTGGGCGATCGGTTCACGTACTGAAACAGTTTGTGGGACCGGATCTTGACCTCCGCAGGCCGCGTGCGCAGCGTAAAAGTCCATGCCACAGTCGACGAGTTTCCGGCTTCGTCGCTGATATCGAGTTTCACCTCATGAACACCGTCGGCAAGAGGCGTCGCCGGTATATAGGTTATCTTGCCGGCCACGGATTGGGCCGATGCCGTTACATCCATCCCGTCGATAAAGAGCTTTGTGTTTGCGGGGTTGATGCCGGCGCCCTCGTCCTCGTATTCGGCGGAAATGGACGGCCTTGGATTATTAATGTGGCTGCCGTCAGGCGGATTCAGACTGTTGTGTTCCCGGGCCGGAGCTGCCCTCTTTTCCACCGGAGCGGGCGCCGGTCGTTTCTTTACAGCCGCCCAGGCCGGAGGTGACAGAGATAAGAGGAGGGCAATACCAAAAATAGCTGAGAGCCGCAACAAGGATTTTCCTCCCGGGACAAAACGCGACGAGAAACTTTTTGGGCGATTCATTTTCAATCAGCTATAGATTAGCAAAAACAAGCGATTCACGTCAACATCTAATTATGCCGGACGCTCACGCGATGTTTTTGTTGATCGTTCGCCGAGTGAGCGCTCTGTATCAAAACAGCCTGCTATTTTACCGAATTGTAACCTTTTCATTTTACCTACGTCTAATAAGTAGTAACCAATCGTATGAGCGAGGACGGGACACAAGAGTCTGTCAAAAAAAGGAGGAGAGACAAATGTTCAAAAAAGCATGGAGCAGGTGGTGTATGGTCTTACTGGCTGTTTTTATGGCCGGATGCAGCAGCGGCGGGGACTCCGGTTCTCAGCAGGGCACGGGCACTCTTGTCGTTTCGCTGACCGATGCGCCGGCCTGCGGCTTTGACGCGGTGAATGTGACTGTCAGCAAAGTGAGGGTGCATCAGAGTTCCTCCGCCTCGGAAAACGACGCAGACTGGGCCGACATCACCCTCAGCCCGGCAAAGAAAATCAATCTGCTCAACCTCACCAACGGTGCGCTTGAACATCTTGGTGAGACATCGCTTAGGGCGGGCCATTACACGCAGCTTCGCCTGGTGCTGAGCGCGAATACAGGAACGGTCCCTGCCAATTCCGTTGTACTGTCGGGCGCGACCACAACCGCGGAAACCACGGAGATTGAGCTCGATACGCCGAGTGCGGTGCAGAGCGGAATCAAACTGGTCAATGAGTTCGACGTGGCCCCCGGGCAACGCGTCGATTTAGTGCTTGATTTTGATGCCTGCAAGTCCGTCGTGAAGCGCGGGAACGGCACCTACGGGCTCAAGCCCGTAATCAAAATAATTCCGACCGCACTGACCGGCATAGACGGTTTTGTCGATACGTCCTTGCTCGGCAGCAACGTCATGGTTTCGGCCCAGAGCGGAACGACAGTCAGCTCCACAGTGCCGAACGCGCAAACCGGCGAGTTCTTCCTCGCTCGTCTTGCACCCGGAAGCTACGATGTCGTCATCACGGCAGACGACCATGCGACGGCAGTCATTGCCGGAGTGCCGGTCTCGAGCGCTTCCAGCACCGCCCTGGTGAGTACGGTGAGTACTACCGCTGAGCCGATCACCCTGCCTACATCCACGACCAGGACCATAAGCGGTTCCGTAAGGTTGAACCCGGCCGGTCTGGCTGACGTTGCATATGTAGCGACGAAGCAGACCTTCACAGCAGGCCCTACGGTGACGATTAAGTCGCTGGCCGTTGATCCGGTGTCAGGCCCCACCTATACATTTACCCTGCCTGTTGACGCGCCGCTGCTCGGTCAATTCGGCGATGGATCCCTGCCGATAGCGTTTGCCGCGCAACCTGATGTGGCAGGCATCTATACCGTCGAGGCTTCTGCGGCCGGTTACCAGACTCAGCCCTTCAGCGTGGACATTTCGGCGGTGGAGGCAGTACAAAACTTTGTTTTGACGCAGTAAAACAAAAAGCTACCGAAGCAGAAAGGGCTCCGCTACTACGGAGCCCTTTTTTTGAACCGCACACACGTTTGTCGCCAACACTTAATACCCGAGCGGCTCCCAGGATTTAAACATGATCACCTCCTCGCCGGGATTCGGCAGGCCGGCGATCTTCCACGCCGTGACGGGGTCCATGAATTTTTCCGTGACGCAGTTGGCGGGCTGGTGGACATTCTTGCATACGTAGCGCACGATCGGGAAGAAGCGATGTTTTCTGTAATACTCCCTCATAAATCTGAGGATATCGAGCTTGTCTTCCGGAAGTTCCGCGATACCCTCCCGTGCGGCAAGAACGCGCGCAACCGTCTCCGTCCAGTCTTCAAGCCTCACCAGGAATCCGTCCTCGTCAAGTGTGATCTTCATCCCTTCATGTTCAATCTCGGGCATGGGACATTCTCCTCCCTGTGACCAGTGTCACGATACGAAAATCCTGACCTTAGTTCCTTTTTCCAGCGTGCTCTCGATCTGCATGTCCCAGCCGTGGGCTTTGACCAGGTGTTTCACGATCGCCAGGCCGAGGCCGGTGCCGCCCATCTGCCTCGAACGGCTGGGATCGACGCGGTAGAACCGCTCGCCGAGCCGCAGGAGGTGCTGTTTCGGGACGCCGATCCCCGTATCTTCAACGAAGATGACGGTCCTCCCGTTCTCCAGGCCGATGCCGAGCGTAACCGCGCCGTGTTCGGTAAACTTGATGCCGTTCTCGACGAGGTTCGTCATTATCTGGATGAGCCGGTCGCGGTCGGCCGTGATAGCGTCCATCGCGGGCGGCGCTTCGACTTTGAGCGAAAGCTTCTTTGCATCCGCCTTTTCCCTGAGTATTGCGAGCACCGCGTCCGCAACGTCGCTGAACCGGAGCGGAAGCTTTTCGATCTTGACGACACCCATTTCGATTTTTGAGATGGTCATGAGATCGTCCACGAGAGTGTTGATCCGTTCACTGTTCGATTTGATGGCCTGGAGGAATTGTACGGCATGCTCCTTGTCGTCGAGTGCCCCCTCCAGGAGGGTGTCCGCGAACCCCTTGATGGCGGTGATCGGCGTCTTGATCTCATGGGAGGCGTTGGCGACGAAATCCTTTCTCACCTGGTCCGTTTTTTTGAGTTCCGTGATGTCATGGAACACGGCGACAAAGCCCGAAAGCTCGTTTTTGCCGTGGAACAGGGGCGATATCCTGACAACGCAGTGCCGTTCCGCGGGGTAGTCGAGTTTGAACTCCGAGACCCCGGCGGTCCCGCTCGCGCGGACTTCGTCCAGAAGCGAGAAGAATTCGCTGTTCCTGACGACCTGAATGAAGGGCCTGCCCATGAGGGGGGCGTCGCCGAAGAAATCTCCGGTCGCGGCGCTCGAGAGCAGGACGACGCCTTTTGCGTCGATGATGATGAGCGCGTCGGGGATGCTCCTCAGAATTTCATTGAGCCGCCGCCGCTCCTGCTCGTGCTCCGCAATGACGGTCTGGAGTTCCTCCGACAGGGCGTTTAGGCTGTCGGCGATATCGCTGAACTCGCCCGCATCCCGCAGAAACAGCCTCTTTCCGATCCCCCGCGAAACGAGCGACCCGGCGAAGTCCTTGACCTGCCGCGTCAGCCTCCGAAGGTATTCGAACTGCCAGAAGGAGTAGGCCCCCGTCGCAATGATGACGAAGCCGACGATGAGGAGGATGTTCAGCCGGGTCACGTTCACCGCGTGATCGACTTCCTGCAGTGGCACGCTGAGCCGAACATAACCCGCCGATCGCCCGCGCGACGACGCCCGGTACGCGACGTACAGAAGGTCCTGGTTCAGCGTATCGCTGCGGCGGATGGACGAGCCCGTGCCGCTCAGCGCCGCCTGCTGGATCTCGGGCCGGTGGGCGTGGTTTTCCATGGTCGACGAGCTGACGTCGGAATCCCCAAGGACTCTTCCGTCCGGGGCGATGACCGTGACCCTGGCGCCTGTTTTTCCCTTCGCCTCTTTACAGAGGTCATCAACGGCGCGCGGCGCATCGAACGGTATGCGTTCGGCGACCAGGGAAGCCTGGATTGCGAGGCCCCGTTTCTGGCCGGCGATGTACTGTTCCCGGACCGTACCGGTGATGGAAAATTCCATGAAGAGAACCGCGAGGAGAAGTATGGCCGCGGAGAGGATAAAAATCCGCTTGAAGACGCCGCGCCTCATGCGGCCTCCACGTAATAGCCGATCCCGCGCCTTGTCTTGACATAGGCGGGGTTGGACGGGTCGTCTTCGATCTGGGTGCGCAAGCGTCTGATGTGGACATCGACGGTCCGCGGCTCGACGAAGGACTCGTCCTTCCATACGGCATCCAGGAGTTGATCGCGGCTGAACACGCGGCCGCGGCGCTCTACGAGGTAGAGCAGGAGCTTGAATTCCGTGGCGCTCAAATTGAGCGGCGCGCCCCGTTTGGCGACGGTGAAGGTCTCGGTGTTGATCGCGAGGTCGCCCAGGCGGATGATTTTTTCCGCCGTGGCCCGTTCCCCGGACCTGCGAAGGACCGCTTTTACCCGCGCGATGAGCTCCTTCGGGCTGAAGGGCTTCGTCATATAGTCGTCGGCGCCGGTTTCCAGGCCCTGAATCTTGTCTGTTTCCTCGCCCCTGGCGGTCAGCATGATGATGG
>JAXIPA010000026.1:0-6091 GCA_045403145.1 Nitrospirota bacterium
CGTTTTCTCCGATGAGATCCTCGGGCTTCTTGTAATGCTTCATTAAATCGTCGAGCAGTTCGTCGCGCGTGGCCATTGATCCTCCCAGTTCGGTTGATTATACCGACTCTGGCCACTTACACAAACTATTTTACAGGCTCGCGGCGCGAGTATGATACCGATTGTTCCGGTGACTCGAAAACCTTCCTCTATCGCTGCTTTCCGCACCTTCCGTTCGTTGGACAGAAACAGCTCGGCTTCCAACGTCTCGCCAAGCGCCTTCACGTGTGCTTCTCCAATATGGATACCGTGTTGTGATGCAATCATTGCCGCTTTTTCCTGTGACACAGGATGAACGACTAATGAGGTGCCGATCGCTTCGGTTATGCCCGGATCATCTTTGGATGTGATTTCCTGCTGCACATATTCTGGAATTGCGACACGTTCATACAATGCCCGCAGAAGCGGGAGCTTTCCGAGCTTTGCCAGGTGGATGATCACATCGGCGTCGCTAACTACGGGCATAGTTGATGTCTTCATTCAGCTCTTCCCGGCCATAGTTCAAATAGCTTTTTCTCCTCAACAGTACGTCGAACATTTCCCTAGTCCCAACGTTCAACATATCTGCCGCCTGTCGCAGCGTAAGCCGACCCTCGCGGTATAGTTCGACGACCAGCAATTCCTTTACCGAATTATCATAAGGTTCCTTGATGTATTCAGTCATCCTGTCTGGTAAGTTGACTGATATCCCCATATTGTTCACCACCCTTTCTGATAATTTCCTCACTTCCCCTTATTAGATAATTTATCATACTGAAAAGCACAGCATTTAGCAAGGCGCTTTTTGACAGGGTAGTGTCTGTATTGACAGTGTTGACGGGATTACCTTTTGGGTATATCCTTAGCAATATAGGCGTAATAGCTCAAGATTGGTTCTATACGGGGAAGCCGCCTGTGACTACAACATCTTGAAATTGAGAGGTTGATTATGGAACAAGAGCAAGGTTTCTACTGGGGACAGCATGCCGAAGCTGAAAAGGCCTGTCTTGATCTCCTCGATGACTGCAGGCGGAAGAGCACGGTCCTCGCCCGCTTTGAACAAAAGCTCATAAGGCAGACAAGCTCCCGAATGCTAGACTGGGTGGACCATCTCCTTGTGCGTGATTCAAAACAGGCCAGGGAAAAACTGGCCGCACTGGGATTCATCAGACAGCCGGATACGAGGCTTGAGGCCCTGATCCATCCTGTCGCGCTTTTGCCCAGGATCATTCTGGCAGGACAGTCTTCCGGCCCGGACTCCGGCGTGGCCATCCGCGTGGAGAGCATTGCCGATTTTCTTCAGGTAAACGGTTTTCGGGCCGAGATCGAGGGCGGACCGTTCAGCCCCTATCGACGTGCAGCGGTTAGCACAGATAGCGGGGCCGGCCTTTTTATCGTAGAGCGGAGAGGGACCAGGGATTATGAACCGGTCTACACGAACGACGCGTATCTGGGGGCCTATCTGAAGGGGATGGAGGCGTGGCAGAACCGGCCGC
The DNA here is from genome assembly GCA_045403145.1 of Nitrospirota bacterium. Lineage (GTDB taxonomy): Bacteria > Nitrospirota > UBA9217 > UBA9217 > UBA9217 > JAJYKN01. Next base: position 1,515 of record JAXIPA010000026.1, read on the forward strand.
GTTCGAGCGATGACGAGGGCCGGACCTTTGTGGAGATCTTCCGGATCGCGGACCGCCTGGTAATGCAACTGGGACCGGATCTTGCAGCCCACATCGTCTGCCGGGCAGAGCGCACCTACTGGCTGTCCCGCAACTTCGCTGCGCGGGTGCAGCAGGGCCGACAGGACGCCCTGGGGCTGGCTTGGGGCAATCACGACCACCATACCTTCCGCAGTTCGCGGCAGAACTTTTCCAAACTTGTTGCTCTTTTTTCCCGGCTTGGCTTTCAGAACCGTGAGCGCTTCTATGCCGGAGCGGAGGCAGGCTGGGGCGCGCAGGTCATGGAGAATCCCGTGTCAGGCCTGACCCTTTTTCTCGATGTCGATCTGGCCCCTGAGGAAGTGGCAACGGACTTCTCCCGCGAGGAACTCAGGGAGCGGGACCAACTCGGTACCGTGGGGCTGTGGTGCGCCCTGCACGGCGATTCCATCCTCCAGGCCGGGATGCACCATATGGCGGCGCAATTCGATTTCGAACGCCTCATTGCGGACATTCGCCAATACGGCGTAGAGTACATGGCTCCCTTCAGCAATTTCCCTTATCTCAAGCAGGTCTTCAGCGTGGCCGAGAAATGGGAGGTCGAACCCGCGCGGGTACAGAAGCTGATCAGGGACAAGACCATCACGAGCGGGCAGGGTGAACAGTTTCTCTCCCAGGGGGCTGTCGGCAGCCACCTGGAAAACATCCAGCGCAGGGAGGGATATAAAGGGTTCAACAGGAAGAATGTGAGCGCCATCATCCGGGAGACCGACCCGAGAAGACATTTGGCGTAAAAAAAGGACTCCTGACCCGGACAAGCCGAAAAAGCTTTAGCCACAGAGATCACCGAGTTCACAGAGAAAATCTCGGAAAAGTATTAAAACCTGCCCCCTGTCGCTACCTATTTTTGTTCTCTGAGTCCTCTGTGCTCTCTGTGGCAATGTTTATTCTTGCCATTTTTTGCGAAGAATTTGATCCCTGTAACCATATTTGGGAGGAAGATCACATGACTGGATTTCGAATGGCAGCGACCTTGACTTTGATGTCTCTTTTGCTTGCCGTACCGGGCTTTGCCCATGAAGACACACGGACGCACGCATCTTGCAAGTATTGCAACATGAACCGGGAGGCATTTGACCACAGCAGGATGCTCATCGAATATTCAGACGGGACTTCCGTCGGCACGTGCAGCATTCATTGCAGCGCCGTTGATCTGATAGAAAACAGGGCGAACATACCCTGCCGGATCATGGTGGGCGATTACGGCTCCAAAAAGCTCATCGATGCCACGGCTGCTTTCTGGGTGATCGGCGGCGATAAACCGGGTGTGATGACGGACACGGCGAAGTGGGCCTTCGAGAAACAGTCCGAAGCGGAAGAGTTCGTTAAAAAGCACGGCGGGAAACGCGCCGCGTTCCAGGAAGCGCTCCGGGCCGCCTACGAAGGCTTGTACGAGGACATGAAAACAACGATCGACCGGGTCAAGGAAAGGAGGTCCCGGGGCTGGAGCCCGTGTGACCAGCCCACCCGATAAACAGCATCCTCGACATGCATCTCCAAGCTGTCGAATATGTCCGGTATGCAAAACGAAAAGGCCGCCCGCGGGCGGCCTTTTCTGTGAAATTCTGGTGCGGCACCAGTCACGGCGTGCATGGCACGCTGGTCCCGCCGATACCTGCCGAATTGGGTGGGATGATCAGCCCCGCTGGATTAAGGTTCAGACTGCCGACGGCGTTATTGATCACGCACTCGGCATAGGTATTGTGGCTGATATTAGTAGCGGCGGCCCCGTTAGCTACCACGTCCGTAACGGTATTGGCGACGATCCAGTTGTGGGTAACCTGGGGAGCACTGGCGCCATTGATGTTGACGCCGATGACCGCATTAAGAGCTATGGTATTATCGTTAATGACCAGCAGGCCTGTATCGAGCAGATCGATTCCGTCTCCGAGGTTACTCGCAATGGAGTTGCTTCGAACAACGGGTGGGAGAGGAGTGCCGCTGCCGATGAAATTAATGCCGTCCTGGTGGTTAAAGGCAATGACGCTCCCCTGGATCTGCGGCGAGGAAGCTTCATTGAAAACGCCGTGTTGCTGGTTGTTGACGATGCCGCAGCTGAGAATCGCCGGGTTGGAATTCTGCCTGTTGCGAATGCCGTGGTTGCTGTTGGCGTCGATCTTGCAGCCCACCACCGCCGGAGAGGAATTTCCGTCGTTGTAGATGCCGCTGCCGTTCTGGTTGTTGCTGATCACGCAGACGACGATCGTCGGGTCCGAGGCCAGGTTGTGAATTCCATGCAGGCCGTTGCCGTCGATCAGGCTGCTGCCGATTGTGGCCTTGGAATTCTGTTCGTTCCTGATGCCGCTCTGAGCGTTGTTCTTGATCTTGGCGTCGAGGATGATGGGGTCAGACGCGCTGTCGTTCAGGACACCGTGCCCGCCGTTGCCTGTCAAGATCATGGCGCTCGCAGTGGGGCTTGATCCGCTGTTGTGCATCCCGTTCTGGGCGTTGCCGCTGATGTCGCAGTCGACGATCGTAGGCTTGGAGTTGCCTTCATTGCGTATTCCGTTAGCCCCGTTTTTCTGGACCAGGCTGCTGCCGATGGTCGGGTTGGAGGCCACGTTATGAATGCCGTTCTGGCCGTTCTGGTTCAAGGCGTTGTCGAGCATCGTCGTGTCGGAACCGTTCAGGTTGTGCACCCCGTTCAGGGTGTTGACGGCAATGATGTTCTCAAAGACGATGGGGCTGGAGGCTTCGTTCCTGATGCCGCTCCCCTTGTTGGCGGTGACGGCATTCTGGGTGATGATCGGACCGGCGCCCTGGGTGTTATGTATGCCGTGGCCGAAGTTCAGTGTCACGGCGCTCTGATCAATAGTGGGAGCGGCGGCAATGATCTGGACACCTGGAGTGCCGTTGATGATGGCAAGGCCGGTGATCGCCACGTTCGCCAGGGCGTTAATAATGATTGTCGGCAAACCGGCGTCGGCCGCCTGGATTACCGTTACCTCCCGTCCGGCGCCTCTGAGGTGTATGTTGGATTTCAATACTACGTTCTCGATATACACGCCGGGAAGAATGTCTATGACGAATGGTTCGCCTGCCGGTACTGCATTTATTGCTGCCTGGATGGACTGGTATTCCCCCGGCGCCTTGGAGACCACCAGGCGCTTCGCTTGGGGACCGAAGAGGTGGGTAAGGCGTTGATCATTGTCGTTGACCGCCTGGCGGGCCGCCTCGAAGTTGGCGTTTACTTCCCCTGCCACCGCTTTCGTTCCGGGTTGAAAGTTGAAGGGCAGGTTCAGGGGAGCAGCGGCAGCAAGGCCCGATACAACCAGCAGGCACAGGATTACCGTCATCGCGATAATTGCAGGATACTTTTTCATGACGCACCTCCAATCAACTAACACAGTGTACGATGGACGATTTTGTCTCTCCTTCTTACTCCCAATTATCCTGGTTCCAGGCGAAGCAATCCCAACTGGACTGACCAGCCGGGCAGGGACCGGTATAGGGCTGAAGAACTACCTCCTGCTCAGGGGTAGTCGCCTGTCCTCCTCTGTCGCGGCCGCAACCTGTGATGAGTGTGCATAGGAGCAAAAGGCCTAAGCCGATAATCCGCAAGCATCCTAATAGGCATCGTTGGTTTCTCATGTTAATGCCCCTTCCTTATCACAGGCTCGTAAGATGTTAGTGAAATTAATTGCTACATATTGTATAGCAATATGTATGCCATAAAAAGAGGCAATTGTTTCTTGAAAAAAAACTCCCAGTTATCATTAGACGCACATATTACGTAGGTAAAACTACCTATTTTGGACAACTCAATTTGGATAGAGGTATTCAATTTGAATTGTTCCGGTCGTTATATGTGCAATTTGGTTCGATCTTTGGTATCATTTTGCTGTCTCCCTGCGTCCGCTATGGAGCCGGATTATCCAGCAGGGATTGGAATAAAAAAATGATGAATAACATTTCGTTAAAAAGGATCATGGCTCTTGTTATGGTGAGTTTTTCGCTCTTTCCGATCTCCGGCTGTCATAAAGAAACGGACCAGGATAAAATAAAAAAAGTCATTGCCGGCATCCAGAAGGCGGCGGAGGAGAAGGATGTCAGGAAGATCATGAGCAACCTTTCAAAGGCCTACAAAGATCCGCAAGGATACGACTATGAGACTATCAAGGGTCTCCTGCTCGCCTATTTTTTTCGACATCAAAAGATCCATGCATATATTCCCGATCTTGATGTTGCTGCCGAAGATGCTTCCGGCAAGGCTGTGTTCCAGGCGGTGCTGACCGGCGGGGACAAGGCCGGGTCCGGCGCAGGCGTCCTGCCTGAGGCGCTCGGCATGTACACTTTTGAAGTGGTCTTGCATAAAGAGGATGGTGACTGGAAAATTACCTCAGCTCGCTGGCATCGTGCAGCTCAGAATGGTCCTTAGCTGAAATAAAGCCCTCTGAATCCCGCCTCAGATCCTCCTTTTCAGAATTATTACGATCTGAGAATAACGCCTTGAAATCGCAAGTATTCTGTGAGATAATCGCCCTTGCTCATGGGTACGG
>JAXIPA010000260.1:0-7414 GCA_045403145.1 Nitrospirota bacterium
TTTTCCCACCTCTCGGGCAACGGCCGATAAACCGTTACAATCAATATTCTATCAAATTCCGCATCTATTGCAACAACAATATGGACCGGCTCACTGTCCATAAATCCGAGTACAAGGCAATCAGGAAGCGGTCTCCCCTCCGTCTGATAGTCCTCTATCAACTCGCACGATTTAAGCGCTGTCTCGACCGCCGCCTTTCTGAACCTTTCAATTCTGAGCTTGCGGACCGCATGGACAGACCACAGTATTTTTTCGTTATCGGGGATACTGTGCTGTTTCGCATTATCGTGTATGAATTTCTGCTTGCTTTCCCGTGTCATCGCCTTCGAGTATGTTTCGTTTAAATTTTGAGTTCAGTTTGGCTCCCCACAGAAAATAAATCAGGGCAATGGGAAGAACTTGTATCACTTTAACGCGTTGCGAATAACCTGCGGAAACCGAAGGCGGCTGTCAGGCTGATCCACTTATTGGACGGGCGGCTCGTGCCAGTACTCCGGGAATCTGGGGTCGAGTTCAATGCTGACCGTTGTCGACTCAGAGGACTTAATCATTACTGATGGATGAACGGCTGAGCAAGGAGAGAAGGTAGTTACTGCACGTAAGAGGAGGAACATCACAAGTGTCAGACAGACACCAATCGCCAGATTCTTCAGAGCCCGACCGATGGGTAGTGGTGCGGGCTGGACAAGCGCTATATCTTTCAAGTTACTCCTCCTTTCGCGGACTCTCGAGGTCACAAAGCTGTGAAGCATTTACATCGCGGTCGTGTTTAGAAAAGCGATCGTTTACTAAGTACAGAGGGCGAATCCACCGCCACGCCACATAAAGGAGTGATAGCACGTAGAATTCTCCTGCTATGGTGGCAATGAGCGGAAGAAGAATTCCTTCCCCCAAATGCTGAAGCGCGATCGTAAAAACGACGAGCATAACCAGCGCAAACGAATAAACGACCAAAGCCAACCCTTCAGAGACACTTCTTTCAGAGAAGACCTCGTCTTTATCGCGAGGGGCATAAGCTGTAACGCGGACAGCCACCCAGCCTGGATTGGCAGGATTGATGCCGTCAGGGAATCCGTAAAGGACGTCGTTCAGCCGGAGAATCTCCCGGGTATAACAGCGCACGGCGTCATTTGCCTTGAAGACCACACCGTAAACAACTGCTGCGAGCAAACTGACAATACAGAGCAGAAACTGAGCGGCAAGAGTCAGTGCAGTAAAACGGAGGCCGGAACGAGCATTCAATGCCGTGGTAATAAAACTATCCGCGGTTAGGACAAGAGCTGCTGCTGCACCCATGAAGCCTAGAAGGTAGTAGATCGCCTGTGTACGCTGCTGCACAGAGAACCTGATATTCTCTTGTGCGTGAGTAATTTCAGCGATGAGTGTGCCTTGAATCGCGCCCTCAGCTTGCTTCTGAATGTGGTCAATATTTAGCTTCGCCTTTATCGCCCCCAAGCAATCCCCCTTTCTGAAGCCCCTGGCCTCAGCGGTTAGCCCCCGTAACAGTAACACGGGGGGGTTGATAAAGCGTTTTATTTAACCACGTTTATGGATGTCTGTCAATGTTTATGATTAAAACAGAATGGCTAACACGGCCGGCGACGAGCGCTCCATCGCGCACGTCGGCGCCGGCCGATCCGCCTGCGGTGCGAGCGAGGGCGGGAGAGTCAGGACGGGCAAGGCTGCGGACAACAGGATCAACAACGGATTGAACTATTAACTACCTGAGCGGCATTTTTCAAGAGCGATTGAATGGGGAAAGGCGACCTTAAACCCTGTGCAGCGCGTCAAAAGGTTCAGAAATCAAGAGAGAAAGAGAAAATAATGGTGCCCCTGGGGTGACTCGAACACCCGGCACGCGGTTTAGGAAACCGCTGCTCTATCCACCTGAGCTACAGGGGCATGTTTTGATTGCGGATTGCCGATTGCGGATTTCGGATTAACAGACAGGACACTGCAGAATTGCTTTGGCATTTCATTCCGCAATCCGAAATGCTTACAGCATTCCTTCCAGATCGATATGCTTCCGCTTCGTGATGGCCCGGAGCTTGTTCAGGGCCTGGGTCTCGATCTGACGGACGCGCTCGCGCGTGATCCCGAACTCCTTGCCGATGCTGTCGAGGGTCTTGGGCTCGCCGTCAAGGAGTCCGAACCGCAATTCGATGACCTTCCGCTCGCTGACCGACAGCTGCTGGAGCCATTCGTCGATGTGTTCGCGCCTCCGGATTTCGTCGGAAAAACTCGCGGGCGACAGGGCATTGTTGTCCTGGAGGATGTCCTTGAGGGTGTCCTCTTCCTGATCGCCGATGAGCATGTCGAGCGAGTAGGTTTCCCGCACCACCTGCGAAATGCTCCGCGCCTTCTCGACGGTGACCTTCATCTTCTTGGCGATCTCTTCGATCGAAGGGTCCCGCCCGAGGGACTGGGTCAGTTGACGCGTGGCGCGCAGGTACGAATTGACGATCTCGGCGATATGGACGGGAAGGCGGATGGTCCTCGTCTGGTTGACGATTGCCCGTTCGATGGCCTGCTTGATCCACCACGAGGCGTAGGTGCTGAACTTGAAGCCGCGCTGGTACTGAAATTTTTCAACGGCGCGGATCAGGCCGAGATTGCCTTCCTCGATGATGTCGGAGAACTGCAGTCCGCGGTTGATGTATTTTTTGCCGATGGCGACGACGAGACGCAGGTTCGCCTCGATCATCCTGGCGCGGGCTTCCTGGTCGCCCTGTTCGATCCGCTTCGCAAGCGCCTGTTCTTGCTCAAAGGTCAGAAGGGGGGTTTTCCGGATTTCCTTGAGGTAATACTTGATGGCATCGAGGCCCTTCTGCCCGCCGCTGTCAGAGGCGGCCTCGGAAGAATCTTCGGTAGTGCTTACCCTTGCTTCTTTTTCCTCACTCTCGTCGCCATAGGGCTCGGCGCCCATCAAATCATCAACCGACCGGTCCCTTTCGCTCATGAACACCTCGTGGGGCAGAAAAAAAATACCGGCCGCACCGAAGTTCCGGTTCTCCGACCACCTTGCATGATGCGTCCATCCCCGTTGTCCGCAGGCCCGAAACGGCCGACTGCCGCAACCGCCGATTCCCGCACACCGCGCATTCACGCAAGCAGGGCCGCTTGTTCTTCCGCGTGATGCCGGCGATAAAAAAATGGTCGGGGCGAGAGGATTCGAACCTCCGACCCCTTGGTCCCGAACCAAGTGCGCTACCAGGCTGCGCTACGCCCCGACGAATGTGATACTATACTAAAACTGCATACGCATGTCAACCCTGTTAGAGATGAATCACGGATTTTTTCTCAGCGGGAAAAACCTTCCTCCCGGACCACGGACGGATGCTCCGATATCTCTAACGGGATCAACGAACATTCTTTCTTTTTGCCGCTCCGATAAAATCATCAAAGGCTTCCTGATAGAAGTCCATCCTCACCCGGATGCCCGCGGGAACCCGGTTTTCATACAGCTCGCGGCCTTCTTCGACATCGGCCCTGAGCAGCTCGTAAAAGGTCCCGTTCCTGATGCCCTCGACCACCAGTTGCTGATTGTAAAGAGCGATATCGGACACGATGATGCGGGCGAAACGCCGCGCTTTTTCGACAGCCTCGGGGTCGGCTTCATCGACCCGGGGGATATCGCATTCCTCTTTCTGAAAGATGGAAGCGTCGAGGCTGATCGATTCCGGCATGATTGCCGCTGTGTCAGGTCCGTCGGCCTGATTCGTCCTTGAGGCTGCCGTACGGTCCGACGACGGGAGGTCCCGCTCCGGGTGCGAGGGCGCCTCGCGGCTGATCAAAGACGGCTCGAACTCCCTTGCCGGCGGCCGTGACATTTCGGGGAGCTCGCTGAGTGACGGCTGCTTCGTCTTTGAAGCGGCATCCTCGAATTCCCCGCCCGCTATAAGTTTGCGCAGCTTGACCGGAAGAAAATCGGGGATATGGTGCTTTTCGATGTAATCGTCGGCGCCGTAGAGGCTCGCCGGAGTGCGTTTGTACCGCCTCATGTCGTACACGGACGAGAGGAGGACGATCTTGATGTCCCTGGTTCCGGGGTTTCCCTTCAGCCGTTCGCACAGTTCGAACCCATAGATGCCCGGCAGGCCGACGTCAACCACCAGCCCCCGCGGCTTGAGTTCCGTCGCCTTTTTCAGCGCTTCAACGCCGTCGGAGGCCAGCTCCACCCGAAAGCCGGCATCGGTCAGGACGCCGGAGACCATATACCTGACCACTTCACTGTCATGGGCGACCAGCACCAGGTGCTCCGCTGACAAGGAAAGAGCAGACGCCGCGGTTGCCTTCGGGGCCGCGGCCGGTGCGGGCTTTGCGGGCGCGGTCTGTTGCAGAGGCATCACATTTCCGCATCGCGGGCAGCGGACCTTCACCCGCCTCCCGGCGACCTTGGCCTCGTCGATCTTCAGCCTTGCCCCGCATTCGCACGAAACGATCATAGATATTGAGATCTCCTCCCTCCCCCGAATGGGACGTCTTTCCGCTTGAAAATCCCGATCAGGAGCATGCCGGCGGCAAAACCCGCGATATGCGCGTACCACGCTATGCCGCCGCCGGCCCCGCTGGTGAGCAGAGCGTTCAGGAACTGGAGCACGAACCACAAACCCAGGACGAGCAGAGCCGGCACCGCCACAGTCCTCACGTAAAAGCCGAAAAACACGAGCGTGACAACCCGCGCCCGGGGGAAAAGGAGAAGATAGGCGCCGAGCACTCCTGAAACCGCGCCGCTTGCCCCAATCATGGGGATTGGCGACAGCCGGTTCGCAAGGGCATGGGCATAAGCCGCGAACAAACCGCACAGTACGTAAAAAAGCACAAAGCGCATGCGACCCATCGCGTCTTCCACGTTGTTCCCGAAGATCCAGAGGTAAAGCATGTTGCCCGCGACATGGGCAACTCCCCCGTGCAAAAACATGGAGGTAAAGAGGGTAGCAGACGCGGGGACCGCAAAGCCGGGCACGGGACCGGGCGCAAACAAATTCGCGGGAATGACGGCGAAGGTCGCCACAAACCGTTGGCTCGCGTATTCACCGAGCGTCAATTCGTACGCGAACACCGCGATATTCAATGCGATCAGGACAACGGTGACGACCGCGAAGCGCTCCGTCGGATTGATGTCCCGTATCGGGATCACGGCTTCACTCCCTTCATTCCGGCGCTCCCGCCCCACTCCATGACCGGACGTCCGTGCTCCGGCCCGGCGCCGCCGGCGGATCGGGCTGCTTGGAGTCCGCGCCCTGAACACTGCGCCATTGCGGAAGCGGCGCGAAAAAACCCGCCCCCAAGATACAAGAAAACACATGACTTGTCAACGAAATGAAAAGAATCCCGATGGCTGCACATCTGCCGTTCACCCGCTAAACAACCATGGAAGAGGGAGCACGTCGTGTTGAAGAAAAAAAGCAGGAAGTGGGCTTTAAACAAGGGGGGCTTGAAATTACTGCAGAGTGTTCGTTGAGACGCCCAGTGCAGCGGGATTATTTTCGATCTTGATAGCTTGCAGCTGACTTTTCCGCCTCCAGGGCGCTTGCCTCATCACCGGCGGCCCGGGATGACTCCGCCAAATGTCCGTATGCCTCGGCAATATTGGCCGCATCTTCCTTGGGCAACAACTCCACCGCCTCTTTCAGCGCGGCGATCGACTCCGCGGTCCTGCCCTTTCTCAGAAGGACCACTCCCCAAGTGTCGAGGTAATACGCCCGATGCGCCGGAGTAACCGCTAAGGCCTTTTTGATAAGAGCCTCAGCCTTTTCCATCGACCCGTTTTGCTCCAGATAGACCCAGCACAGGTTGTTATAGATGTCCCCGTTCTCCGGCTGAAGCTTGATGGCTTTCTGGTAGGCGGACTCCGCCTCCGGGTAATTCTTGGTCCGATAGGAGAGATCGCCGAGAAGAAGGTAGGAAGAAACCGATTTCGGATCCTGCTTGATCGCGGCCTGGTATTGCTGCGCTGCAAGATCGAGCTTCCCCTGGGATTCGTAGATCCTGCCGAGTTTATCGTGTTCTGCGGCAGAGAGCGGATCGTTCAGGATAATGATCCTGGGCAACGAACACCCGCACAGAAAGGCAATCATGACCGCGGCAAAGAGAATGAACGGCGTTCGAAACGCGGAGGAAAAACTATGGCTCATGCTTCATCCCTGCTTCTTTAGTTAATGAAGAATCAATCTCATCTTAAAACGTCAAAAAAAATTTACCGCGAAGGCGCAATGGCCTAAAAAATGAATCGGCCACTTAGGGAATCTCGCGAAGGTTTTAAAGCTTTAAACCCGGAGAGTGAGGATTTTACGATTTCCTTTGCGTCCTTCGCGACTTGGCGGTTCAGGGTTTTGATGTTGCCTCTGACTTGTCCGGGTTAGGTTTGATCACCAGCATCCAGGATCCCGCCCGGCTCCATGCCTTGGAGAAGGCATCGTACTCCATCACGCTGTTCGCGCGCACGCCGTCATGCTCAATGATCACGGCATTTACGTCGTCAAATCCGATGGCGGTAATATAGTGCGGCCGGCGGTAAAGTCCGAACCCGAGGTCGAGCAGGCAGATAACCGGCTCCCCCTTGCGGATATGCGATTTCAGGTCTTTTAGGGATCCGACGGAGGATGTTGAATCGAATCCTGCGTCCCGCGCAAAGCTTTCCATATCCATAGGCAACGTGCCCCGAAGTTTAGGAAGGTATACTGTGGCGGTTATCTGATCTATCTCCAGGGGACTGCCCCAGTATGCGAATACGCTTGCGAGAGCAGCCGGACCGCAAGTGGACTCGCTCTGGCGATGGAACGGGACGTTTTCGATATAGTGGCCGCGTGTTTCGAGACCGGGCCGGAGAGCGGAGAAGTTTTTCGCGGAACAGCCGCTGACAGCAGCAGCCGTGAGCAGGATTCCCGGAATAAAGAAGAAAAAAAAGAGCCGCACGCATGGTTCGGCAAGTCGGCGGCTCTTCAATGCACAGAATTCCATTATTTGATCACAATGCGCCCTTGAACCAGATAGATGAGAAGCACGACGAGTATCGCTACGATCAGAAGGCCTATGACAAAACCGATTGCGTCTCCTCCCGCCTGAAGCGAATCAGCGTGGGTCGCAAGTTGATGGATTTGCTCGTCGGAGAGCTTATTCACCCGGGACATCGTCTCCTCGGGAGAAAGCCCGTTGTCCTGGAGCGCTTGCTGGACGATCTTGGACTCCAGCGCCGTCTGGATCTTGGATAAATCCGCCGTTCGACCGGCAGATGCTGCCGCGGTAGAGGTCGAATCCAAATGCGGCGCAACAGGGACGAACATGGCCTCGGCCGGACCGGCCATTGTGGAAATCGCCAGCAGCGCCATTACCAGATAGATCGCCAGCGGCTTTGTATAGAACGCTTTGAGTATGCCTTTCATGGGGTGACTACCTCCTGCATTCGAGATAA
>JAXIPA010000209.1:0-3516 GCA_045403145.1 Nitrospirota bacterium
CATGTCGGCCAGCTTTTGCTGGATCATCTGAAACTCCGAAATGGCGCCGTCGGATGTCTTGCGTTTTTTGCTGTATGCAAGGGCTTTATCGTATGCCGCCTGGGCTATGCCGACCGCCATCGCGGCAATGGACAGCCTGCCGGCATTCAGCACCTGCTTGGCGCACTCCATACCCTTGCCTTCTTCCCCGACGAGATTCTCCCGCGGCACAGAGCAGTCCTGCAAGCGGATCGTCTGAAGTTTATTCCCCCGGAACCCCAGTTTCTTCATGTCAGCCACCACATCGAATCCGACCGTACCCTTCGGCACGAGAAACGCGGAAATTCCCTTTTCGGTCCTTGCGAAGACGAGGACAAAGTCAGCCTCGCCGGGGTTCGTGATCATCGTCTTGCTGCCGTTCAGTATATACGCATCGCCGGACAGGACCGCCTTTGTCTGGAGTGCGCTTGCATCAGTGCCGCAGCAAGGCTCGGTCAGCGCAAAGGCTATGAGCTTTTTTCCCGCCGCGAGTCCGTTTTTGAGAAGATACTCGCTTTTCTGCCTCTCGCTGCCCGACAACCGTATTCCTTCACAGACCATGTTCTGAACATCCACCTGCAGGGCGGTATTTGCGCAGGCCCTGGCCAGCATCTCAAGCGCCGCGACATAGACAGGAAGCGGCATTCCGAGCCCGCCGAGGTCCTTCGGGAAAGGAATGGCCATGATCCCTTTTTCTGATACTTTCTCCAGGTTCTGTCTGGGGAAAATCGCTTCTTGGTCGATTTTCCTCGCATCAGGCAGGATATCCTTCTCCAGGAACGCGCCTGTGGACTCAAGGAACGCGTGATACTTCTGGGGATCAGGGAAAAGCATCCCGATGATGTTTCGCTGTTCCTGTAAGTAGAACACGCCTCACCTCAAAAGAAATTTAACCACGGGCCAAAGAAGCAGTTGTAACCACGGGTCCCGATAATGCCGGGACGCACACCCTGCACTACGCTGGCGCTCGTTAGCGCTGGGTGCAGGCAGATAAACACGGTTTATGCAAGCGGTTTTTACCCATCTCGTAAACGATTTTACCGTGTGCGCCGAAGGCGCCTGTGGTTAATTATTCCCTGGCTTCCGGCACGAAATACACATCCGTGGGCTTGAACTTGCAGTTTCGCAGAAACTTCGCCCGCACTCCCATGCCGATCCTTACCTCGTCCGGCTCCGCCCCGATGAGCCTCGAAAGAAACAGGGTATTCACTCCATCGAATTCCACGAGGATGAGGGTGAAGGGCGTCTCTTTCAGGAATGCCTCGCTCCCGAAATGGCAGATGGTGAAGGTATGGACCTTGCCGTTCAAAGGCAGCTCGAACCACTCGGTCTTTGCCCCGCATTCCATGCAGTGCCCGCGCGGCGTGGCATAGGTATAGCCGCAGGACGTGCAGCGGCTTCCGAGGAGTTTCTTTTTCGCGAGCCCTGCGAAGAACGGGGAATCCTGCGCGTAGGAATGGATATAGTCGATCTCGTAATGTTGCTTGATGATGATCGGGGCAACATTGAAGAGGACTGTCCCTTCTTCTGTTTCGGGGATCTTTGCGTCTTTGTTCATGTCATATTCCTCACCCCATAAAAACGAAACCAAGACTTTTCTTGCCACAGAGGTCACAGAGATCACAGAGGTAGAATTGAAAACGAATTTGACAATTTAAATCGTTCAAGCCTTTCTCTGAGTGCTCTGTGATCTCTGTGGCAAAATCTTCTTTACTCTTTTTCCAGGATCGTCACCGTAATGTACGTCCCCGTGCCCGCATGGCTGTGAATGAGCCCTCGCTTTGCGTCCTTGATCTGGAGTGCGTCGTCCTTGAGGTGCTTTCCAACGCTCCCCTGAAGCTGCCAGAAGGCAAAGACCGCCTGCATAAGGCCGGTCGCTCCCACGGGATGACCGCAGGCGAGGAGCCCTCCTGAGGGGTTCACGGGGACCTTTTCCCAATTGCCCGGTTTGAAGGCGAGGCCATAATCGATGTTCGGCATGAACGGCGCGCCGGACTCCACGAACTTTCCGCTTTCACCGTATCGGCAGAGACCCAGATCCTCGCAGGTTTGCATCTCCGAGGATGTATAGGCGTCGTGGAGTTCGATAAAGTCCAGCTCTTTTGGAGGACTCGTAATACCAGCCATATCGTAAGCCTGTTTTGCCGCGGTTCTCCCTGCCCTGAATGAATGGACACCGGGGTACTTGAGGTCTTTGTACTCCTCAGCAAACTCGTGGGGAAGAAGGATCACTTTGCCGTGGGGCCGGTCCGCCATACGCATGGAGTCCGTGCCGCAACCCACACCGGTGATCTTGACCGGGCGGTCGCTGAGCTTCCGGGCCGTCTTTTCAGATGCCAGGACCGCTACCGCGGCGCCGTCGGACATCTGGCAGATATCGTACATGGTGAGCGGTGTCGATACCATGGGCGAGGAACGAACGTCACTGACGGTCAGTTTCCGAGGGCTTTGGGCATAGGGATTATGGATGGCATTGCCATGATTTTTGACCGAGACCATGGCCATCTGCTCCACCGTGGTCCCGAATTCATGCATATGTCGCTGCACCATCATGGCGTAGTAGCCCGTATAGAAGCCGCCCACGGGATAGTCGAAGTTCGTGTCCGAAGCGTGAGCGATGAACTCGTTTCCTTTCCAGGTGTTCACCCTGCTCATGGTCTCAAACCCCATGGCCAGGCAGACCTCCATCCTGCCCGAAGCGATCGCCTCCCATGCCGACTGGAAACAGAGGCCCCCGGTCGCCCCTCCCCCCTCGATCCTTCTGGAGGGCTTCGGACAGAGCCCGAGGTAGTCCTGGACCATCGCCCCTGCCTTCAACTGCCGGGTGAAGTGGTCGGAGAAGTAGGAGCAGACACTCCCGTCGATCATCTCCCGGGTGAGGCCGGGACAGTCCGACATGGCGTAATCAAAGGCCTCCTTCACCATCAGCCTGAAGTCCTTTTCCGGATGGGCCTTGGCGAACTTGGTGATGCCCCCTGTGATCATGTAGACCGGTCGCATGAGTTTTATCCCTCTTTCGTCGTATAAAATGATGATAGCGCCATTTACCGCATTGTCAAGAAATGGCGCCTGTTGTTTTTTGCCGTCATTCCCGTGAAAACGGGAATCCGGTTGCTTCAATAAACACAGCTATCATCCCCGAATGCTTTTATCGGGGATATGGTGTTTCTTTACAATGCAGAACCCTGGATTCCCGATAGCGGCGCTCGGGAATGACGATTTAGGATGTTTATATCTGAACACAAATATTTATAAAGAAATAGCGCAACGCCGGGATCGTCGCCTCATTGTCGGTCTTGCCTCTGTCTTTTAAAAGAGCTACCCTTAAAGTAAGAAAGACAGGAGTAAGACATGCAGAAGGAATTTGTCTGGAAGCCCAGCGATGAATATATCAAACGAAGCAGGCTGAAACGGTTTATGGATAAGCACCGGATCAAGGATTTCCCAGAGCTCATTGCGAGGTCCACGAATGACATCGCATGGTTCTGGAACGCCGTG
>JAXIPA010000011.1:0-3863 GCA_045403145.1 Nitrospirota bacterium
GGTCCCGTCTCTGATCGTGCCCTGGAACAATAACTGATAATCATCCCTTTTGAACAAAGGGGCCGGGGAAAGTATTTTCTCCTTGACAACTGTCAACCATATCAGGTGGGGGATGGGTTGTGCGGCACGTGCGATCTCTGACCCATCCCCACCCCATCCCTCCCCTTGAAGGGGAGGGTGTCCGGCGCCAATACCGGCAAGCGGATGTCTTTTTTCTATGGACTCAATCACCCAGGGCTTCATACAGGCCGTCAATCTCATCCTTCATCTCAATCCCGAGCTCTTCGGCATTATCCTGCTGTCGCTCAAGGTCTCCGGGCTCGCCCTGCTGCTCGCGACCGCCCTGGGACTTCCGCTCGGAGCCCTGCTCGGCCTCAAACGGTTTCCCGCCCGCGATCTTGCCATCAGTGTAGTGAACACGCTCATGGGCCTTCCCCCCGTGGTCGTCGGGCTGTTCGTGTATCTCCTGCTTTCCCGGAAGGGGCCGCTCGGGTTCCTGGGGCTCCTCTACTCTCCCTCGGCCATGATAATCGCCCAGACAGTTCTGGCGATACCCATCATAACAGCGCTCTGCCACTCGGCCATCGTGAACGTGGACCCTGTCATCAGGCAGGCCAGCCGCACCCTGGGCGCCACGCCGCAGCAGGAAACGTTCACCGTCATTGTCGAGGCGCGATACGGCATCCTCTCTGCCGTCATAGCCGCATTCGGCAGGGTCATGGCGGAGGTGGGTTCTATCCTGATCGTCGGCGGGAACATCGCGGGGTACACGCGGGTCATGACCACCACGATCGCGCTTGAGACGGACAAGGGGAATTTCGAGCTGGCCCTCGCCCTCGGCATCATTCTGCTGACCCTTTCATTTGTCATCAATGCCGTCCTGCACCTCATCCAGAAAAAGGGGATGGTCCGCACTGCATGAAGCTCACCCTTTCCCATGTCACGAAAAGCTATGAGGGCAAGACCATCCTTCAGGACTGCTCCTACTCATTCGACAATGCCGGGACCTATGTGCTCATGGGCCTGAACGGCTGCGGCAAGTCCACGATGCTCAGGCTCTGCGCTCTTCTCGAAAATCCTGAAGGCGGCGCCATCGCCTATTCCGAGAACGAAATTATTCTTCCTCCGGACATGGCTCTCAAGCGGCGGATCACCCTTGTCCTGCCGAGGATCGGTGTTTTCAATACGACCGTGTTCAAGAACATGGCATATGGCCTGAAACTGCGCGGCATGCACCATGCGGAAATCGAGCGGAAGGTCAACCAGACCCTGGCCTTCGTGGGGCTGGAGCACAAGAGGAACCAGCATGCCCTCACCCTTTCGAGCGGGGAAACCCAGCGCCTCGGCATCGCCCGCGCGCTGGTCATCGACCCCGAGGTACTTTTTCTCGATGAGCCGACAGCGTCCATCGACCAGGAGAACACGGAGATCGTGGAATCGATCATCGAACAGATGAAAAGAGAGGCGCGCACCATGGTCATCATGACCACCCACGACCGTGACCAGGCCGAGCGCCTCGCGGACCGGGTGATCCGGATGCAGGGGGGGAGGATTCTGGATTAACTGCCTACGTGCAACGTCCCGCAAAAGCGGCTTTTCGTCACGGTGTCGTGTGTCATAGGATCACGGGCAAGTGGTTAGAATAAATTGCTATACAGCCGCGACCTGTGGTATAATTTTTATATTATATAATACTGAGGTATGAGATGTTTCCAGCAATAACTATAATTTCCAAAGCCTTATATCTTAAGCCTGCGGAGAAATCCATTGTGATCGATTCCCCTGCAAGATTCTCTATTCCGCGCAGGATGACACAATAGGTTGTTCGTTGAAGCCGAAGAAAAGAGGTACTGAACAATGAAGATCATAATGCAAACGGTACTGGGGCTGGCACTATTGGCATTGGGTTTTGCGATGGGCTTCCCGATGGGGAAAATCGTGGGTTTTAACAACGGCAGCGAGTGGGCGATCGTGCAGGCGGAAATCGTCGCGAGAGAAGCGGGAATGGTCATGCCCGTTCATATGCAAGGCGGGGTGTTCCGCGTGAAATTAAAACAACCGGGAGACCTGCATCAGCGGGCATGGAAAATCGCGGATAAACATTTCGATGAGCTGGCGATCGGGGCGAGTTGCGACATGAGATTGATCGAGCGGGTGAAGATGGCGCGAAGTTCCTATGTCACACAGTAAATAATCAACACGACAACAACACGGCTCATGGCACTTCCGGCTTGCTCCGGGGCCCCCGGATGTATTAGGAGCCGCGTGACTTATTCAAACAGCCTTACCGACGCTTCAGGCCTGCATTGCATGGTCTCCTACTTCGTTATCACCGTCCTCTTCCTCCAGTTCCTTCCCTTGGTCGGATAATCGCTTCTGAAGTGCGCGCCCACGCTGCCTTCTCGCGCGAGCGCCGAGCGGGTAATGAGCGATGCAGCGGTGACCATGTTTTTAAGCTGAAAAAAATCCCTGTCAGGACCGTAATTTTTTATCGCCCTTTCCCACGCGCGAAGCTGCCTGAGTGCGGCAGTCAGGTCCTTCTTATTCCTCACGATGCCGACCTTCTCCCCCAGCAGCTTTTTCAAGGACGCCCGGATCACCGCGGCTTCCGCTTTGTCTCCTGACGAGGGCTTTGCGGCGCGTTCATGATGGCCGGACATCCACGGCGTCGTCGCATCGCGCACAATCCGCCTCCGTGCATACCGGGCCGCGGCAAGTCCGGCGCGTTCGCCGAATACCAGTCCCTCAAGCAACGAGTTGCTCGCGAGCCGGTTGGCGCCGTGCACGCCGGTGCAGGCCGTCTCACCGGCCGCGAAAAGGCCGGGCACGCTCGTGGCGCCCCAGAGGTCGGTCCTGACGCCGCCCATGAGATAGTGGGCCGCGGGTGAGACGGGGATGGGCTCGCGGGAGATGTCGATGCCGAGGTTCTTGCAGGTGCGGTATATGCGCGGGAACCGCCTTACGATGTAGTCTGCGTTCAAGTGCGTCATGTCGAGGTATACGTGGCTCGAACCGGTCGCGGCCATCTCCGCGTGAATGGCGCGGGTGACCACGTCGCGCGGCGCGAGTTCGCGGGAGGGATGGTAGTCGTCCATGAAACGCTGTCCGTTTGCGTTCCTCAGCATGCCGCCTTCGCCCCGCATGGCCTCGGACAGCAGGAATTGCGGGGCGCCTTTCCGGAAGAGGGCCGTGGGATGGAACTGGACGAACTCCAGGTCAACGAGCTCGGCGCCGGCCCGGTACGCCATGGCGATTCCGTCCCCGGTAGCCACGGCCGGGTTCGTGGTGCGCTCGTAGAGCTGGCCGGCGCCGCCGGTCGCAAGCAGCACGGCGCGTGCGGAGATGGTCAGCACCTTTTTCAAGGCCTGCTGGCACACCACAGCGCCGACGCACCGGTTGTCCCGGATGATCAGGTCCCGCGTGAACGCAAAGTCGATCTTCGCCACCGTGCCCGTTGACCGCACTTTGTCGGTGAGCACGCGCATGATCTCGCGTCCCGTTGAGTCTCCCTGGGCGTGCAGGATCCTGCGCTTCGAATGGGCCGCCTCCTGCGTGAAGGCAAGCTTGGTGCCTTCCCTGTCAAACTCGGCGCCCCACAGGATCAGTTCGCGGATGCGCGTGGGCCCTTCCTCGACGAGCGTGCCCACGGCCTTTTTGAGACACAGCCCGTCCCCGGCCCGGATCGTATCGTCAAAATGGATCGAAATCTCATCTTCGTCGGAGAGCACGACGGCCACGCCTCCCTGGGCGTACTCGCTGCTGCTCTCCGACGGAGCGTCCTTGGTCACCACGAGGACATCGCCGTTGCGCGCAAGCTCCACTGCCGCGCGGAGCCCGGCCACTCCCCCGCCGATGATCAGGAA
>JAXIPA010000042.1:0-26141 GCA_045403145.1 Nitrospirota bacterium
GCTTTTTCTTCACCTCCCGGGCCAGAAGTTCGGGCGCGTTTATTTTTACATCGACGAAAGCTCCCCAGGGCTCCCGATGCCCGGTAAATCTCTTCATGAACTTTGCATAGCAGTAGACGCAGTTATGCCCGCACCCGACATAGGCATTCAGGGCATAGTCATAGATCTGCGATTTCGACAGGATGGTTTTTGCTTCAATCTCTTTGAGGATCATAGGGTAAAACTGGAATGACTTGCTTAAATAGAGAAGTAATTATACATCAGCACGACCATGAAGGGAAGATCTGCCAGGAGGGGGCAGGGCATGCCCTTCCCTGAATCCAAACACAAAAAACGGGAAACCGTATCGTCTCCCGTCCTTCGCTTTGTCCATTGGTTATCGTATCGCCGTTACTTATTCTCCAAAATCCCGTTGACCACGTTCAACAGATTCGCCGTCTGGATGGGCTTGGGGATGTAAGCGTTGGCGCCCAGGGCCATGCCGCGCTTGCGGTCTTCCTCCGCGCCCTCGGTCGTGATGATAATGATCGGAATGGCCTTGTGAGCCGGGTCGTTCCGCACCATGGAGACGAGCTTCAGGCCGTCCATGATGGGCATATTGATGTCCGTCAGGATGATGTCGAACTTCTGGGTCGAGAGCTTCTTGAGCGCGTCAATGCCGTCGTTGGCCTCGACGATCTTGCTGCCGGGGATGCGCTTCAGGGCAAAGGAGATCAACTGCCGCATCGTCGGGGAATCTTCAACCACCAGAAATTTATACTCGGGCATGTTCCGTCCTCCGTTTATTTTTCCTTGAGCAGGTCAAGAAAGCTCTGGATCGTGGTAAGCTTCCGCTCCGACTGCGAATAGAGCTTCGAGGAAAAGAGCGCCGTTGCCGCGTGGCCGGCCAGCATCGAAAAAAGCTCGTAGTCAACGTTCGAAAAGGACTGCTTCTGGACCAGAAGCTTGTAGATGGCGATGACGCCGATGACGTGTTCCTTGATCTTGAGCGGGATAACGACCAGGGGATGGAGATAGTCCACTCCCGCGATGTCCGTCGGGTCGCCTTCGCGGTAGAAGGCCTCGCCGGCCTTCGCCGCTTTTCCGATGACCCCGTCTCCCACCTTGACGCTGGCCCGCGCCTCGGGGCCCATCCCCTCCTGGGCGACGATCGTCAGCTCGTTCGTCTTCTCGTCGAGCATCATGATCGAGAATTCTTCGGCGCCGATGAGGTTCATGACGATCTCGAGAATGATCTTGAGGGACTCGTTGAAGTCCAGCGTCGAGTGCAGCTGATAGCTCGCGACGTAGAGATTCGCCAGGTTGTTGTTCTCGGACTCCACTTCGATGTACCGGTTAGCGAAGTCCTTGTTCTCCTCCTCGACAACACGGTAGCTCTCGATGAGGCTCTTGTTCTCGTCCTCCAGGAACTTGATCCGGTCCTCGAGTGAGTGTATCTTGTAATTGCCGTCCCGGTCCGAGAACTTGCCCACCTCTTCGAGCTGAGCGAGCCGGTAGCGGAGCTTTTCATTCTCCTTCAAGAGCTCATGGGTGAACTCCTCGCCTTTTTTGAAGACCTGGAGAAACTCTTCTACCTTCTTCGTAATCGATGCGGGTTCTTTTTCCATGAAGCCCTCCTGGCGGCGCCTCGGGGTGCCGGCGCCAGGCTTTATTCCCATGACGGGGACGGGAGGAAATTACGCATGCAGCACCCTGTTCCCGCTGATAAAAAAACGCAATGGAGCCCATTATAGTCGAGTCCCGTGAAATTATCAAGCGGGAATTCTCCGCGGCTGCCTTAACCTGCGGTTCTCCGGGGGTTGCACCGAAGCGCTATTTCCGCGGCCATCCCGGAGAGCGGCAGCACCTTGTCCACGGCTCCCGTGCGGATGGCTGCCTGCGGCATGCCGAATATGACGGCGCTTTCCTCGCTTTCGGCAAGGCACTGGCCCCGGCCTTTCTTGATGGCGACCGCGCCGTCGGCGCCGTCCTTGCCCATTCCCGTAAGCACGACGCCGAGGGCGGCGGGACCGCATGCCTCGGCGACGGAGATCATCATCCGGTCGGCGGATGGAGCGTACATGTCCCGGGAGCTCCTGGGCTCGAGGCCGGCGATGAGTCCCGTGCGGTCCCGTGAGACGGCAAGATGATGCCCTCCGGGGGCGATCAGGACCGTGCCCGGCTCCACCCGGTCGCCGGCCGCGGCCTCGCGCACCATGAGCGCTGAGAGCTTGTTCAGCCGCTCGGCAAAACTCCTGGTGAACCCCGGCGGCATATGCTGCGAGATAACGAGGGCCGCGCTCAGGTCGCCGGGAAGGCCCGTCAGGATCGCCTGCAGCGCCGGAGGGCCGCCGGTGGACGAGGCGATGGCGACCACCTCGATCGGCCCCTCCTCGCGCCGCGTCTCGTCTTCTTTCCGGATCACCGGAGCCGCCAGTTCCCGGGACAGGAGCTCCATCGTCGACTTGACCTTCGACATTTCAAGATTCAGAACGGTGTGGATCTTGTTCACGAGTTCATCCCGGAGGCCTTCGATGCTCCGGGAAATGCGGGACTCGGGCTTGGCCAGAAACTCCACGGCGCCGAGTTCGAGCGCCCTGAATACGCTCCTGCTGTCGGACCGCGAGGAAAGCACGATCACAGGCGTGGGACGCTCCTTCATGAGCCACCGAAGGAACGTGAAGCCGTCCATGTTCGGCATTTCGAGGTCCAGCGTGATCACATCCGGCTGGAGACGCAGCGTCTTGGCGATGGCGTCGACGCCGTCGATCGCGCTGCCGGCCACGTCGATCTCCGCATCGCCCGACAGCATCTGGGCGATAGCCGTGCGGTTATAGGCGGAATCGTCGACAATCAGCGTCTTGATTTTTTTCATGAAGAAAACCCCATCACAAAACTCCCTGCAGCAAAAAGCACCTCGCGGCTACCATCCGCTATCCGGTCAGTAATAACCCGTTCCGGATTGCAGTGCCCGTTCTTTCCGGAATTTGTCATCCGTAATTTGTTGTTTCCCCTCGCACCGGCTTCTGGTAGACCATGTCGTTTTTGAGCGTCCGGAGGACGAAGGCGTTCGAGATGTTGATGAGGGACTCGGAGTGTCCCAGGAGCAAATAGCTGCCGTCGCGGAGTTTTTGATAAAAACTCTCGATCACTTTTTTCTTGGCTTCGCGGTCGAAATAGATGATCACGTTGCGGCAGAAGATGACGTCCATGTTACCGATCAGGCTGGTTTTGTGGGGATCGAGCAGGTTCAGGTAACTGAAGGAAACCAGCTCTTTGACCTTGTCGATGATCCGGAAATCGCCCTTCTCGTCTGCGACGAAGTATTTTGCCAGCATGTCTGGACTCGTCGCGCGATGCGCGCTTTTTTTGTACACGCCCTTACGCGCCGTGTGCAGGACCCGCTGGTTGATGTCGCTGCCAAGGATCTCGACCTGCCAGTCCCGCCACCAGTCCCCGGACTCGAGCAGGAGGATGGCGATAGTGTACGGCTCCTCTCCCGTTGAGCAGCCGGCGCTCCAGATCCGGAGCGTTTTCCGGGCCGCAAGGGTCTTGCGGAGCTCGGGCAGGATTTCCTCGGAAAAGGCGCGGAGCTGCGCGTTCTCCCGGAAAAAGTAGGTTTCGTTCGTCGTAAGGTTGTCAATGAGGACGACCAACTCTTCTTCGCGCTTCCGGTCGTACCGGAGGAAGTGGTAGTACTCTTCAAAGCTCTTGAGCCGGTGCTGCTCGAGGCGGCGTGACAGCCGGCGCTCGAGCAGGAACTTGGAGCCGTCATCAAAATAGATGCCGCAGTAGCCGTGGATGAAATCCCGGAGGAGCCTGAAGACATCATCGGGCAGCGGAATGGTCTGCTCTTCGAACATTTATCTCCCTAATGCCTCTTTGGCCGCCTGCCGCACTCCGGCGTCCGGGTCTCCCTCGGCAAGGCCCGCGAGAAGCGCCCCGGTCGCGGCGGTCCGGTCGCGTTTGAGGACCTCGATCGCGGCCTTTCTCACGCTCCAGTGAGGATCGGAAAGGCGGGCCGCGACGGCCCGCAGGACGGTCTCTCCGCCGTAGCTGGCCAGCGCCGTCAGCACCGTTTTGCGCACTTCCGGATCAGGGTGCTCGGAGAGCTTTACAAGCGGCTCCACAGCCTCGGAGAATTTGAGCTTGCCCAGAACGTCGACAATCGCCAGAAGAAAAATATCGGTCGCGGTCGCGAGATGGGCCGCAAGCGCCTGGGCCTCCCGGTCTCCGCCGGTCCTGCCCAGCCCGCGGGCCGCCGCGGCCCGGACCCAGATGTCCGTGTCCTCGAGCAGGGGAATGAGCGCGTCCCGCGCCCCGGGCGCGCTGATCGCGCCGAGAGCCTCCGCCGCGAGCATTCTGACTTCGGGGTCGTCGTCGGTGATCGCCAGCAGCAGGGAGCGGAACGCCTTCCCGTCGGCCACGCTGCCGAGCGCGTGGACAACGGCTTTTCGGACAGCCGGCTCCTCGTCCTTGAGCGCAAAGGCGAGCGCATCGCTGGCCCGCTCGCCCGAAAATTTGCCGATCAGGAGCGCGATGTTCCGCCGCATCGGGGCCTCATGGGAGGAAAATTCTTTTACCAGCCCGTCGAGCACGGACTCGTCGCCGATGGCGGCCAGGGCATGAATGGCGGATTCCTGGACGTTCTCGTATTCATCGGAGAGGAGCGAGAGCAGCGGCGCGACCGCTTTCCTGCTTTTCAGGCTGCCTACGGCTTCGGCTGCGATGCTCCGCACGTGGCCGTTTTCGTCGGAGAGAAGCGAAATCAGTGCGTCCTCAGCGGCCGGAATGGCCAGATCGCCAAGGACCTGAGCCACCGTCTGCCGGACGAGAGCATTGCCGCTCGAGACGTAATCGAGCAGAAACCCGGCCCTCCCGCGGTCGAGGTATTGGAGCGCTTGCGCCACCGGCGCCACCAGGTCCTCTTCTTTGATCAGGCCGAGAAGCTTCCTGACCGAACCTTCCCCGCCGGTCCAGCCCAAAAGCGCGATCGTCGCTTTCTGCAACTCGCCGGCGCTGGTGACGAGGATCTCCTCGAGAAAATCCACGGCCTGGCCGGTCAGCCCGGCGCGCACCCGGGCAATGATCTTCTGCCGCGCCAGCGCGGCGCTCTTCCGGTAGATCGCGACGATCGCCACGATCGACACCTCGCGCACGATCCTGAGCGGATCGGCGAGACTGTCGATCAGCGGCCCCAGCGTAGTGGCATTGCCGATCTTGCCGAGCGACTCAAGGACCGGCTCGCGGAGGCTGCTCCTGCCGAGCGCCGCCAGGAGCGGCTCCAGGGCGCGTTCATCGCCGATCGCTCCCAGGGCTTCGGCGGCCGCGTAATCGAGCCAGCCCTGGTCATAGCGGGCGAGACAGGCGAGCAAGGCATCGACGGCGCGGGGGTCCCGGATCTTGCCGAGGGCCTCGGCGGAGGCAACGCGGACGTTTTCATCAGCGTCCGAGAGCCTGTCGATCAGGGCCGGCACGGCGCGGGGGTCTTTGATATCGCCGAGGATGTCGACGACGAACTTCCGCACGTCCGGATCGGGGGACGCCATGATGCCGAGCAGGGGGTCGACCGAAGGGCCGCCGATCTGGACAAGCGCCTCAATGGCGGAATTCCGGGCGCCCGCGTTGTCGTCGGCGTTCAAAGCCTGGATAAGCCCGTTCATAACGTTCGCGCCGCCGATCGCTACGAGCGCTTCAACCGCGGTCTTCCGCACGCGCCAGTCAACGTCCCCCATCGCGACAAACAGCAGGGGCACGGCCCCGCCGCCCAGGCGGCCGAGATCAACGGCCGCTTCGCGGCGCTCCTCCGCGTCGCTGCTGCCAAGCTTTTTCCCCAACGACTCAATATCCGGCATGTCCCGCCTCCGCCAGCTCCGACCGCTCTTGCTGGTTTAAAATTTTGGTGATATCCAGGAGAATGATGAGCTGGTCGCCCACCTTGGCCATGCCGGTTATAAAAGCGGCCTGCTCGCCGGTGGCCGCTTCCGGCGCGGGTTCGATGTCCTTTTTCAGCACGTGGAGCACCTCCTGCACGCCGTCCACCACAAGCCCGAGCAGCCCCCGCGCATCGCCTGCCGACGCGGGGACGGCGCCCTTGGTGATCAGCATGCGCATCCTCCTCCTGTCATCGCGGATGTCGGCCAGGGCAAACCGCTTGCGCAGGTCCACGACGGGGATGATGACCCCGCGCAGGTTGATCACGCCCTCGATGAACTCCGGCATCCGCGGCAGGGGCGTGATCTTCTGCGGACGGATGGCCTCGGTGATGGAGTTGATGTCCAGGCCGTACTCTTCCGCGCCGACCTGGAACGTCACCAGCTGAACGGTGTCGTCAGCGGCGACGGCCTTTTTCTCTTTCGCTAGCGTGCTTTTCACGACCCCTGCCCCTTGCCCTGTGGTTTCACGTTTTGAACTTCTCGATTTCCTTCTTGAGCGTCTCCGACTGCGTGGCCATCACATCCATGGCGATGTGCAGCCCCGCGGCCAGGTCGGCGTTCGCTTTCGCAACTTCCTTGATCCGCTCGATTGCCTTGACGATCAGGTCGCTCCCGGCCTGCACCTCGCCGGTCGCGCGGTTCACCATGCCGATTTTAGAGCTTATGTTCTCGACGGCGGCAGTGATGTCCTTGCTCCCCTTTGCCTGTTCATCGGCCGAGCCCTTGACGAAGCGCGTCAATTCCCGCATCCGCTCCGTCGCCCGCATGATCTGTTCGCTGCCCGTCTTCTGTTCGGCCGCGGCCCGGGCTATCTGGTGCGTCATCTCGCTGATCTTGTCCACGGCGTCGCTCACCTGTCTGACGCCCCGGGCCTGTTCGCTCGCCGCTTTGTTGATGCCCCTGCTCATGTCGCGGGACAGGCCGGCGCGTTCCAGAATTTTCCCGAGCGCCTGCCTGGTGTCGCCGGCGAGCCGCACGCCCTCCTCGACCAGCGCGACCTCCTCCCGCATGACCCCCACGGCCTCCCGCGACTCCACCTGGACGGAGCCGATCAGGGCGGTGATCTCCTTCGTGGACGCCGCCGTGCGGTTCGCGAGTTCCCGGATCTCCGCGGCAACCACGGCGAACCCCTTGCCGTGCTCGCCGGCCTGCGCCGCCAGGATCGCCGCATTCAGGGCGAGGAGGCCGGTCTGGTCCGTGATGTCCTCGATCACCGTCAGGATGGTGCCGATGCTTTCCGCCCGCTCCCCAAGGCGATCCACCACCTCGGCGGTGCGCCTCGACGTGGCCTCGATGCGGTTCATGCCCTCGATGGTCTTCTCGATCGAGCGCATGCCGAGCTGCTGCGCGTCGTTCGCCACGGCCTCGGCAATCGCCGCGGACTCCCGCGCGTTGGATTCCACCTCTTTTACGGACGCGCTGATCTGCGTCGCCGACGCCGCCGTGTCTTCGGCGGCCGAGGAAAGGACCTGCACGTTCTCGGCAATCTGCCGGACGGCCGCGGACATCTGGGTGATGGACGTCGAGGTCTCCTCGATGGACGATGACAGCTCCGACATGCTGCCGGCGACCTCATGGACGGAGGCCGCCATCTCGATGACGGACGAGGAGGTCTGCTCTGAGGTCTTGAAGAGGTCTGCGACGTTGCCGCCGATCTCCTTGAGTGCAAAATGCATCTCATTCACGGACGAAGCCGCTTCCTCGACGGACTCGGCCTGCGCCTTGCTTCCGTCCGCTATCTCCACCGACATCTCCTTCACCTCGCGCCAGACCGAATCGGTCCTGTCGGCGGCGTCGCGCACGCTCCCGATCATGCTCTTGAGTCCTATGACCATGCGGTTCAGACCCCCCCCGAGCATGCCGAGCTCGTCCATGGAGCGGACGCGCACGGTCTGCGACAGATCGCCGGCCGCGATGTTCGCCGTTGCGGCCACCGCTTCCGCCGTCGGAATGACGATCATCTTCCGCGCCATGAGGTAGATCATGGCGGCAATGGCAGCGACGATCGCCACGCTCGTCAAAAGCAGCAGCACGACGATTTTGCGGGCATTTGCCTTCGCCGGCGCGCGAGAGAAGGCCATCTTCACCTCGCCCAGCTTCTTTCCTTCGCGCGAGATGTCAACCGACACTTCGATGGGCTCGAGCCGGCTCCTCAAGGCATCGGCGATCGTGTTTACGTCTTCTGTTTTTTCCGCGGCCAGAACCGCCTCGACTTCCTTATTCCGCCGGTTGAAGCCGGCGCGCGCGGAGCTCACGGGGCGGCCGTCCATGCCCACAACGACCACGGAGAGGATTTCCGTGGACTTCACGACGTCCTCCACCAGCGCATCGACACCGTTCCGGTCGTTCGTGATGAGCCGGTCGATGACCGCTTTCCCGAGGACCGTCCCCGTCTCACGCCCTCCGGCTTCGATGTCGCCGTACTGATAGGTAAGGAGCGTCCGGGTGACGAAAAGGGTGCCCAGCACCATGATCAGAGCGATGACGCCGGTCAGCACGGTCACGAACTTGAGCGCCATGCTTTCGGCAATCGGGTCCAACAACCGTTTCAACCTCTCTCGAAGAAGCATCCTGATTTTTCTCCCTTATACGCTTCGTCCCTTGCCGGCTGTCATCGTGGCGATCTCCCGGCTCAGCAGAGCGGCCTGCTCACCCAGGGCTTTGATCGCCGCGTCCATACCTTCCATGCGTTTCCTGTTCTCGTGCGGCAGGTGCTGGATCCGCGCCGTGGACGCCAAAATCTGCTCAGTGGCCTGCCGCTGCTCCCGGGTCCCGGCGGCGATCCTTCCGGCGCGCGCGGTCACGTTGTCGGCCGCGACGGCGATCTGCTGGCCTCCGCGGCCCTGCTCGGTCATGGCGATCTTCACTCTCCGCGACGTGTCCCGCATTTCCTCCGCCGCGTGCAGGATCAGCTCGGTGCCCTTGCTCTGGGCCTGCGTCGCGCCGGCGATCTGGGACGCCATCTGTCTGACGTTCGCGATTGCATCGCTCACCTGCCGGATCCCCCGGGCCTGTTCGGACATGGCCCGTTCGATCATGGTGGCCATCTCCGCCGAGCGGGTGGAGCTGCCGAGGATTTTTTCCAGGGCCGCATCGGCCTCCCGGGAGCGCAGTACGCCCTCGGCCACGGCCGCGAGGCTGTCGGACATGGCGGCCACGGCCTCCCGGGCCTCTTTCTGGACCGCGGTAACGAGTTTTGCGATGTCCTGCGCCGAGCCGGCGGTGCGATCGGCGAGCGCCTTGATCTCCTCGGCCACCACCGCGAACCCCTTGCCGTGCTCGCCCGCCTGGGCGGCCAGGATCGAGGCGTTCAGGGCCAGGAGGTTCGTCCGTTCCGTCACCTCGACGATCACTCCCAGGATCTTGCCGATTTCCTCCGACCGCTTTCCGAGCCGCGTAACAAGCCCGGAGTATCGTTCCACGGCTTCCTTGATCGTATTGACGGCGGCCATGGTCTCACGGATCGTGCGTACGCCGGTGTCCTTCGCCTCTTCCGCGACCTGCTGCGAGAGCCTGGACGACTCCACGGCCGCCCCCTCGACCTCGCGCACCGTCGCCTCGATTTCTACGGCCGAAGCCGAGGTCTCCTCCGCCGCCGAGGTAAGGCTGTCGACATGACCGGCCACCTCGCGAATAGATGCGATCATTTCCGTGACCGATGCGGTCACGTCTTCCACCGATGCATTAAGCTCGGCGGTGTGGCGGGCCACCTCCTGGTTGGACGCGTTCATTTCGAGGATTGCCGATGAGGTCTCTTCCGCCGAGACCGTCAGGCTTTCGGCGCTCTCGGCGATGCTCTGGATGGACGATGACAGCTGGGCAACGGATGAGGACACGCTGGTGACGGCCTCTTCTTCGGCTTCGGCGTTCTGCAGGACCTCGCGCGTATCGGCCGCGATCTCCGGGGAAAGCTCGCTGATCCGCGCCGAAATGGCGCCCATCTCGGCGACGGTCTGCTCCAGCCGCTCGATAAGGTAATTGACGCCGTTCGCGAGCTCGCCGATTTCGTCATTGCGGCCGACGGCAACGCGGCGGGTGAAGTCCTTCCGGTCGATCATATCTTTGAGCGCGCTGCCGAGCTCCTTGAGAGGCGACGTGATGGTGCGGGCCACTGAGAGGGAGAGGATTCCAGCCAGGATGAGAAAGATGAAGAGATCTTCGGCGGCCGTGCTCACGGCATACGCCCTGAGCCTTTTGTCCAGGTCGGCGGGATACACGGCGATCCGGACCTCTCCGAGCCGGGCCGCGTCCGCCGTGACCGGCAGGGGCCCGACCATGATGCGCTTTGCCGAAAGGCCCGGGCGCGCGGCATTGACGAGCTGCCTTCCCTCGCGGTCCAGGATGACCACCTCCTGGGCGTCGGGGGTGTGCATGAAATTCTGGACCATGGCGTGCAGTCCGCTGAAATCGGAGGTTAGCAGGTAGGGAGCGGCGAGCTCCGCCATGAGCTGCAGGGACTGCTCTCCCCGGCCGCGTGCGGTCTTGATGAGGTCCCGCTTTTCCATGAAGTACCGGTACGTCCCGATCAGTCCCATGGTCACGAGGAGACCCGAGAAGATCAGGATAACGAGTCGCTGCCTTACGCCGATTCTCACTGCTTCCTCCTGGGAAACACGGATGCTGGATTAGCTACGGAACCAAGGAAAATTTTCCCTCTTCAGTTTCAGCCGCCGGGATGGCCGAGGCGGGCCGCCCTAAAACTTGAACCCTTCCAGCCCCGCCTGGAGCGCATCCGCTTTTGCCTTGAGCGTCTGCACCGCCATATCCATTTCGACGGACACGTCGACGGTATCCTGGGTGATTTTTTGAATGCGGGCGATGGCCTCGCTGATCTGCTGAACCCCCAGGTTCTGCTCCGAGGTGGAACGGGCGATATGGGCCGCCTGCACGGTGACGGACTCCACGGCTTTGGCGATCTGCCGGCTGCCCGTCGTCTGCTCCTGCGTCGCCATCTTCACCTGCCGCGTGATCTCGCGCATCCCTTCCGCCGCCTTCGAGATCCGGTCGCTGCCCTTGCGCTGCTCCTGCAAGGCCTGGGCGATCTGCTCGACCTGGCCCGCAACGCTCATGGACGTCTCTCTGATCTGCGACGCGCCTTTCGCCTGCTCCGCGGTCGTCTTCTCGATGGCCCGCGCCGTCTCCGCGGACTTCCGCGAGCTGTCCGCGACCTGCTCGAGCACATCGCTGGTCACGTTCACCAGGGAAAGGCCGGCATCGACGGCCTTGAGGCCCCTGCTCATGGCCTGCACGCTCTCCGCGGTGTCCTCCTGCACCGACGCGATAAGGCCGGCTATTTCCTGCGTCGATGCGGCGGTGCGCTCGGCAAGGTCCTTGATCTCCTCGGCGACGACGGCGAACCCCTTCCCGTGCTCGCCGGCCTGCGCGGCGAGGATGGCCGCATTCAGGGCCAGGAGGCCTGTCTGGTCCGTGACTTCGTCGATGACCTTCAGTATCTGCCCGATTTCCTGCGACCGTTTTCCGAGACGGTTTACAACGGCCGCCGTGGCCTCGACGGTGTCCTTGATGTTCTGCATGCCGCGGATCGCCTCAGCCGCCGCGGCCATACCGCGCTCCGACGCCTCGCGGGAGACCTTTTCGGCCAGGCGGGCGGACTCCACGGCGCGCTGTTCCACCTCCTTGACCGATGCGCTCATTTCGGCAATGGACGACGAGGTCTGCTCCGCCGAGGCGGAGAGGGCATCTGTATTTTCCGATACCTGCTTGATGGACGCGATCATCTGTTCGATGGACGAGGCAGTGTCTTCCACTGCCGCGGTGAGCGCTCCCGTGCTCCTGGCCACCTCCTCGATGGATGAGGCCATTTCCGAGGCCGACGATGAGACGTCCGTGGCGGTCCGGGACATGTCCTTCGCGTTCTCGTCAACGCCCCGGATCGACGCCACCATCTCGCTGACGACCATCGCCGTCTGCTCCGTGGATTCCTGCTGGACCTTAGCGCCCTCGCTCGTCTTGTGCGCCGCGCCGCTCATGAGCGTCATCGCCTCGGAGAGGCCGCCGCCGCCGGCCTGGATCTTTCGCAGCATCTCACGAAGGTTGGCCGACATGGTGTTGATGGCGCCGCCGAGGCCGGCGATCTCGGTCCGGCCCCTGACCGGAATCTCCCGGGACAGGTCGCCCGCGGCCATCACACTTGCCGTTGCCGCCATCTCCGTGATGGGCTGCGTGATGCTGCGGTCCATGAAGAGGAATACGAGAACCGTGGCGGCGAGAACGCTGATGAGCCCGACGAGAAGAGACCACAGGAGCAGGCTCCGCACGGGGCGGCTGACCGCCTCTTCCTTGAGCGCGATGCGGAACACGCCTATCTTTTTCCCCTCGGCGCTCGTGAGGGGTATGACCCGCTCATAGTGTCCGCCGGCGGCATCGGTGTACGGCTGGACCAGCGGGGCCGTTGCCT
Source organism: Nitrospirota bacterium (assembly GCA_045403145.1). Taxonomy (GTDB): domain Bacteria; phylum Nitrospirota; class UBA9217; order UBA9217; family UBA9217; genus JAJYKN01. Next base: position 12,334 of record JAXIPA010000042.1, read on the forward strand.
CAAGGGCTGCCTTGCTCGCTTCATCGTTCCGGACGCTGTTCTCGTGCGACCGGTCGCTGGCGTACAGGACCTTGCCCTCGGAGTCCATGATCATGACTCCGGAAAGGTCCCGGTCCTCCTCGGTCAGCGCGTGCAGTTTTTCCCCCATGCCCTCGAGCGCGTTCAGGGGCAGGCCGAACCCGACCGCCTTGTTGATGTCCTTCCGCACCCCTTCGGCGACGGCTGTTGCCCGGGCGATAAGCGCGTCCTGGTACCGGCCCTTGACGGTGTAGATATTCACGAAAGTGTTCACCAGCATGACCAGGAGGATAATTCCGCCGGTGACCAGGACCGCCCGCGTCTTGAGGTTTGTTGTCGACAGCGCCGTCATTTGATCACCTTCGTCGCGTCGGTAATCAGATCGAAGGGCACCTTGATACCCATGGCCCCCGCCTCCTTGAGATTCAGTACGAGTTCCACCAGTCTGGGCGCTTCAACCGGAATCCCCGCGGGGTTTTCACCCCGCAGCAGCCGCGCCACAAGTCTCCCCGCAGCCTCTCCCTGCTCCGTCGCGCTCGGCGCGATGCTCAGGATGACGCCGCGTTCGGCCGTGCCGCCGAGCTGGCTGATGGTGGGGATCTTGGCTTCATGGGCATTTTTCACGATCGCGTCGAGCGCCTCGTTCACGGCGGAGCTGACCGAAATGAGCACCGCGTCGGCCTGGCCGGCAAAAACCAGCTTCCTGGCGTCATCCGCTTTCTTCACGGTCATCCTTACGGTCTGGAAGCCGTACTGGCTTTCGAGCCGGGACAACTCCTCGGCCTGCCTGACGGAATCCGGCTCCAGCTCATTGTAGACGACGGCAAGCTTGGTGAAGGGCATAAGCTTTTTCAGGTACTTCAAGAGGCTCGTCATCGGCACTTTAGAACTGATGCCCGTTACGTTTCTGGCCGAGACGCCGACGGCTGACGGGTCGTAGACGCCGGCGTACACGTGCGGCATGCTCTTCGTTTCCTTGATGACGGCCAGCGCCGCAGGCGCGCCGTAGGTCACCATCACATTGACATCGGCGGCCACCAGTTTCCGCGCCGCGTTCGTCCAGGACAACGGGTCCGGAGAGGGCATCTGGAGCAGCGTGTCGACTTTGCGGTGATCAAAGCCCTCCTTGGCCAGGACGCCGACAAAGGCCCTGTGCATGTCCTGGTAGTAACCGACGTTCCCCGACATGATCACGCCGATCGTCTTGTCCGCGGCCGGCGCCGGGGCCGCGTACAGCGTCAGCGCGGCGAGCAGCATGCCAATTGTCCGTCTCATCATTCCTCCCGCTACCATTTCACGTACAGAGTGGCAAACAGGGTGTTCACTCTGCCGTCCAGCGTGTTGTCGATCCTGTCATCATAGTGCCGGTGCTGGTACCGTGCTTCGCTGCCCGCATATTTGCTGAACTGCAGCTCCAAGCCCGCAGTATAGATGTCTTCAACGACCCTCAGGTCCGAAAAGGCGTCGAAGCCCGCCGTACCGGGGACCGTCCCGGCGATCCTGAAGCTGCCTTTGGAAAAACTCCTGCTCGCATCAATGGTCGCCACGACACCCTCGACCAGGGCCTGGCTCGCGGCCAGGGAACAGACCAGGGCCTTGTCACCGTAGGGGACGCCGTCTTCCAGGCTGAACAGACCGGCCGTATCGCGGAACGTGAGGGTCTCTGCCGTTTTCGAATTAAAGTACAGGTAGCTCGCCGTGACGGACGAGCGCTTGCCCGCCAGGAACGTGAGACTGCCCAGGACCTGCTCGCGGTCGGATGTCCGGCTTCCGCCGGCAAGCGGAGCGGACAGGTTCTTCCGTTTTTCCCGCACACCCCCGTAGCTCGCCAGGGCGATGATCTGCCGGACGGGCGTCCAGGTAACGACGGCCTTGCCCGCGGCGGCCTGGTCCGGATCGTCGGCATACGCCGGATTCGTCACCTGCGAAGCGCTTACGTCGGCCTTCAGGGAAAGCCTGCTCATAACGCGGTAGGCGAGGCCGAGCTTCTCCGTCGTTTTGAGCGTGCGATGCGCGACGTCCCAGTCGGCGCCCGTGGTCCGTTCGGTCGTTTCAAGCGCATACTCGCCCTTGGCGGTCAGGCGCTGGGTCAGGCGGTATCGCGCCGCGCCGGTCACAATGTCCCGTTTCGACGAAATGGCATCGCGGACGCTGACAGCGCTCCCCAGGCCGGGGAGCGTAACCGAATCCGGGTTGCTCTGACGAAGGTCATAATGACGGTACTTGAGAACGAGCAACAGGCCCGCAACCGGTGTCAGGGTCAGATCACCGGCCGCGTTCCGGAAGTCGGCCTTTGCATTGCTGTCCAGGTTCTTCTTGTCTCCGTCCGAGTAGGTGGCCGCCGCCGCCACCCTCCCCGTATAGGAGGTATGGAGCTTCACCGTATCCGCGGTGGACCTGAGGTCCGGCACCTGGTTGTGCGGAACGGTCATCAGGGCGTAGGCGTCAAAGAGGACCCTGTCCGCGCCGCGAGCGTCGAATTTTTTCTCCGCGTGGCTGTAATCGAATTCTACGGGCCCGAGGTGGCTGTTCACGCCCATCCTGATCTCACGGGAGCTCCAGTCGATGTCCCGGGATTGCGATACCTTGTCCAGACCGCCGGTAAAGCCGCGCAGAAATCTCTGCTGGATGGTCCCCGTCCGGTCGATGGTCGTCGCGTCGGCGTAGAGGTGCAAGGGGAAGTCAGGGGTCTTGAACCGGATGAAGCCCCTGCGAAGCCCGTTCTGAAGCGCATAGAGGTCATCGGGGTTCCGGTCCGTAAAACTCGGCGACGGCGTTGCCGGATCATCGGCGCCGAAGGGGAGATGCTCGAGGTTATGGTACAAGCCGCGGGTGAGGAAATTCAGCATCACGATGTCGCGATAGGCGTAATCCAGCTCGCCGAAGTAATCTTTCTGGTTCAGGTAGCGCGCGTCGATCGCGAACCGCTGCGGCAGCGGGGCGTACTCGATGTGCATATTGCCGCCGGCCGAAGACTTGAGATACTCGTATTCCGCCGCCCGGGCGCTGCCGTTCTGCTCCACCCAGTTGTAGGTCGGCCCGATAGAGCCTTCAAAAATGCCCCGCCGGTACCCCGCTCCCTCGGCCTCGGTTTCCTGCTGCGCGAATGCCAGAGAGGCCCGGAGTATGACAAGCAACAGCATGAACGTGAACTTTTTCATGTTCGAGCCTCCTTATTGGGTGAATGCGCCCCGGCCGCTCGGCGAGGGCAGGTCCGTGCCGTGGATCTGCGAGTGGCAGTCCGAGCAGTGCGTGTAGTACGCCTGTTTTGTTTCAGCCGTCGTCGCGCCTCCGATCCGGTGCGAGGCATGGCACTGCAGGCAGAGAAAGGGTTCACGAAGGATGAGCAGGTTGTTGTTGACGGACCCGTGGGGCGTATGGCAGGCCCGGCAGTCCTCGGTAATGTCCGCGTGTTCGAAGAGGAAAGGCCCCTCTTTTTCCGCGTGGCACTGCGTGCACGTCGCCTTGATCGTGTCCCGTCTCAGGTTCTTATCCGCGGTGCCGCCGTGCGGGTCGTGACAGTCGTTGCAAAACACCTTTTTTTCCGGCACCGGGTGGTGGGTGGGGAGCAAAAACTCCGCTTTCACGTCCGGATGGCACCGGTCGCACATGCCGGCCATGTCCCGGGGCCGGACTTTCAGGTTGTGGCCGGCGTGGATCGGATGACAATCGGAGCACGACACGTCGGCAAGGTTGTGCGTGCCCGCGTTCCAGTTATGCAGGTTGAAGGTCGCGTTCGCCGTATGACACTTGAGACAGATGAGCGATTTTGCCTGCGCCGGCAGATTTTTAATGTCGATAAAGGTCTTAAACTCACACGCGGTCTTCTTGCCCGCCATGGCATCGGCCTGGATTTTTTCCGGGGTGAGGTTTTCTATCGCAAGGCTGCCGGCGCCGTGGCAGCTCTCGCAGTTGACGAGCGGCATGCCCGATTCTCTCGACAGCTGGGCGCCCATGGTCGAAAAATCGAAGTCGCGCCGGATCTTGTCGTGCACGTGGCAGGCCTTGAGACAGGCGTCGGTGCCCACATAATCCGCGTCAAGCCGCCCCGCGATCATCTTCTCGTATTCCTTGATCGGCAGGATCGGCCTGGACTCCTTGAGCGCCGCGCACCCGGCCGCCAGGAATACCCCGAGAACCCCGGTTGCGAGCCATTTTCTCCATTTCAGAAATCGTTCCATGAACATGAAGCCTCCTTTGCCGTGCATGGGTTAGGGCCGCTCGGCCGCGATGCCGAGAACTCCGTTCGGCAGGATATACTGGATCGCCTTCGTTTTATACGGTTCGGGACCGGCGGCGTTCAGCGTCGTGCCCGCTGAATAGTTCAGCGTGTTGTCATCGAGCCAGTCGAGGGCGTCGTAGATCAGCCGCTTGACGTACGTCCGGTTGTGGACGTAGGCGCCTGGGTCGTGCTCAAGAAGGTTGAGATTGAAGGCGGCGCCCATGTTGTTCTTTCCGGAGGCGGCGCCGGTTGCGTCGTTGTCCGCCCCAGGCCAGTCCTTGACGGCGTTCGAACTGCCCGAGATCGCAATCGCATACGACACGCCCGAGGCGGTCGCACCGAGGTACGGCGACTTGAGCGTGATCTGCGTGTCGCTGTCAACGCTCTGAATGTCGTAGGTGGCGCCGTCATAGGTCCGAAATTTGTCGGTGTTCGCCGACGTTGCGGCCGTGGAGAAGAGCGTGCCGGCTCCCGTCACCACGATGCTTCCCGTGGTCACACTGACCAGGCCGGCATTGGTCCGGCGCTTGAAAAAATAGGGACTGGCGTCCAGAAAACAGAAGCCGTTCTTGTCCAGTGCGTGCTCGAGGGCATGGAGAGCGTCCTCGAACTGCTCGCGTGCCTCGTTCAGCTGGTCCACCAGAAGCGTGGACGTGCCCGCATGGCAATTGAAGCACGCCTCGCTCGCTATGCCCGCGATCCGCAGGCCGTCCTTGGCGATCACGTAAACCTCTGCGGCCGAGGTGCTTCCGCGATAGGGCGTCGTGAGAGTAATCTGCGTTGGGCTGTCCACGTTCGCGATCTGATAGACCCGGCTATCCGGCGCCCGAAAGACGTCGGCTGTTGACGCGGTGCCGGTCACGATACTGAGCGGGTCCCATGTGGTGCCCACTCCAGCAACAATAGCGCTGTCCGCCGTCACCGCGACCGTCCCGGCGTTGGTCCTGACCCTGTTGAACCTGCTGACGGGCAGAAACAAATGGTTGCCGTTGCCGTTCGGCCGCGACATGTGGCAGCCCTTGCAGGGGCCGTCAAGCCCGGTGGAACGGAAGTCGTTCCTGCCGATCTGGTCGTGCTGGTAGCTGCCCGGATTCCCGTAGGGCCGGTTCTCGAATGCGTATCCGGTGACCGTGAAAACCGTCCCCCCGCCGGTCAGATAATGCGAGTTCAGGAAGGATAGATTGTTAAAATCCACAACCGGCAAACCCGGCTGGAGGTTCAGTTGTTTGATTGACTCGCCGCTCTCCCTGCCCGTATGGCACGCAAGGCAGAGGTTGGAGACGGTCACATCGGGATAGGCGAAGGAAACCCTGGCATAGGTTGCCAGCGGGTCGCTGCTCGCCGGATAGTTGATGATGACGTCGTATCGGGCGGTGACCGGCCCGGGGTTCCTGAGGTTCCCACGGGTGTCCGTATGGCAGCCGTTGCACTTGAGCATCTCCGGTTTGAACGCAGTTGTCGGCTGTAAGGCGGCGACGGTCCCGTCGATCATGCCGTCTATCGTGGCCTGATCGCCCGAGCTGAGGGCGCCGGCGTATTTTATGAACCCCGTGGTCGTATGGCACCGCTGGCACCGCGCATTGCTGCTCCAGTTCGATGCAGACCATGCGCCGGTGAAATAGCCCTGTGGGTCCTTCCCTCGTACGAACCGGTCCGCATGGCCCGACTGGGCCCACTCCGTGGTGTTGTTGGTCGCCTTGTGAGGATTGTGGCAATCGGAGCACACCTTCTCACTGCTGTAGTCCATCGCGTAGCCGTTGATGGCGAATAATCCGACCGTCGTGGAGGGCTTGGAAAAATGCGTGTCAATGATCGTATACTGGTTCCCGGTCGGGGGCACGGAGCTCGAAGGATCATGAGTCGACGCAGCCGGCGTATTTGCCGGATCGTTCGCGTCCAGAAGCTCATGGCAGGTGGCGCAGGTGGCGAAGAGCGCGGACACCGCCACCGTGCTCGCCGTTCCGATGACGGCGGAACCGCGCGCCAGGCCGATCGGCCCCGCGCCGCCGGCATCTGCATGAAGGCTTCCCGCGCCGTGGCACGCCTCGCAGCCGACCACCGGACGGGCGACATTGCCCGTGTAACCGGCAACAAGCCGTGCGCTGTCGCCGTTGGGTTCATGGCAGTTTGCAGTACAGCCGCTGATCTGGGCAAGCGTGGGATTGCCGGGGCTGTTCAGTGAGTCTTCGGGATCGAGGTTTGCATGCTTGCTCGTCATCCAGTCGGCCGTTACCACGGTATGGCATCTGGTGCAGGCGTTCAAACCCACGGTCGCGGCCTGACCCGGCGCACTCGCCGGCGAGGTCGACTTCTTGCTGGAATTACCGCACGCGCCCAGCAGGCCGACCGCGAGGAGCAGCGCGAGCGACACGACCGCATGACGGCGTTTTCTGTTCTCCTTCATACTCTTCCCCCTCCCCCTTATATCATTGCGGAATGTGAAATGCGGAATAAATGCCCGGACGATCCGTCCTCATGCCGCATGTATACCTTAAGCTCCCACGGCCTTCTGCAGGTCCAGCAGGATGTACAGTTTTTCGTCCAGACGGACGATACCACGGAGGTACTCAGCGCCCTGCTCGACGTTTTCCGGCGCGGGTTTGACCGCGTCCTGCATGATTCTGACCACACCGGTCACGCGGTCCACGATAAGTCCCACCTCTTCCTCGTCGGGATTGACGACGATGATCCGCGACTTGTTGTCGCGGACGCCGGGCGTGAGGCCGAGCCGCTGGCAGAGATCGACGACGGGAAGCATCCTGCCCCTGAGCGACGTCACGCCGAGAATATACCCGGGCGTATTCGGCACCGGCGTGAGGTCCCGGAGCTTGAGCACTTCCTTCACGTCATCCACCATCACGGCGTACTCCTCGCTGCCCAGGCGGAACGACAATAGCTCGATCCCGCGGGCCGGGGCTTGTTCCGCGTCACCGGTGGCGGCATAGCCGGCCCCCTCCGACGCCTCATGCGCGGCGGGCGCCGCCGCTTGACCGGCCGCCGGGCCGGGGACCTCAACAGGCGGCGGAGGCCCTGCTTCGACAACGCTGGGCGCCTCATCGACCGGCGCCGGCGGCGTCTCAACGGGCGCTTCCGGCCCCTGGTCCTGCCGCTCCTTCGCCCTCTCCGCCGCTTTCTTTCGTGCTGCAAGGATGTCCATACGAATTCCACTCCGATGCCGCAATCAATGCAAAATGAAAATTTCAAAGTGCAAAATGCAAAATTGAGGTATGACCTGCGGCATCATAAGATCTTCTTTTTCCCGGTGTGCTTTCCCATTTTGATTTTTGCACTTTGCATTTTGCAATTTGACGTTAGACTTATCCGTCTTCCACCACGTTCTCGATGATCTCCGGCCCGATGACCGGGGTCCCCCTCCCGAAACCCTCGACCAGTGCGTTGCCGGCGATAATGTTGATGCGGCGGGGGATGCCGCCGGAGGCGTCGAACAGAAGCGTCAGCGCCTGCTCATCGAACAGCGGCGTTTCCCTGCCGGCAACCCTGAGCCGGTGCTGCACGTAGGCTTCCGTCTCTTCGCGGTCGAGCGGACCCAGATGGTACTGCAGGCCGAAGCGTTGCCGGAGCGCCCGGTATGGCTTGCGAGCCAGGCGCTCGCGAAGCTCGGTCTGGCCGATGAGTACCAGCGCCAGAAGGTTGCGGTCGTCAAGCTGAAAATTGGTGAGAAGCCGTAGCTCTTCGAACGTCGCCTTGCCCGGGATAAGCTGCGCTTCATCGATGATGATCACCGGCCGCCGGCCCGCCTCATAGAGCTCGTAGAGCTTCGCGTTGATCCCTTCCAGTATCCCGTGCCGGAACCGCCCGGCGTCTTCCATGCCCAGGCGGAGGGCGACGGTGCGCAGGAGCTGTGACGGCGAGAGCCGCGGGTTTATGATGAGGATCGGATGAAAGCTCCCGTCCAGCGAATCGATGAACGCCCGGGAGAGCGTGGTCTTGCCCGATCCGATCTCGCCGGTGAGCAGAACGAGGTCCTGCTCCTCAACCGCGTGCTGGAGACGCGCGAGCGCCTCTGCGTGTTTCCGGCTGTGGTACAGGAACCGCGGATCGGGCGTTCTGTTAAAGGGCTTTTCCGTCAGTCCATAAAATTCTTCGTACATGTGAACCGGAAGACAGAGCACAGACGGACAGACTACAGACAGAAGCTTTTGACCCCCTGCCATCTGTCATCTGACTTCTGTTATCTGCTCCTTTTTTATCGTCGCAACGACGATTTTCTTTAGCATCCCTTCGATGAGCGATTCCACATCAAGAACGAGCACAATGCCCCTGCGGTCGCCCAGCTCGGTGGCCCCGGCAATGCCGGGAATGTCGGCCAGCCGTTTCCCGAGGGGCTTGATCACGATCTCCTGCTGGTCCCGGAGGCTGTCGACGATGATCCCGACCCGCCGCTCGGCAAGGCCGACGAGGATGACATGGAACGAATCCCGCCCGCCCTGTTCGGGAAGATTGAAGACCCGCGAGATCCTGAGAAGCGGTATGGTATCCTCCCGCACCGCCATGACCTCGCGCCCCTCGACGGTCTCGACCTGTCCGGCGGCCGTCTGCTGGATCTCAAGCACCGAGCTGAGAGGAATGGCAAACACCTGACCGCCCGCTTCCACGATCAGGGCCTTGATGATGGCGAGCGTGATGGGAAGCGTCAGCGTAAAAATGGTCCCCACGCCCGGTTCGGTCTGGATATCGATCATGCCAGAAAGCCTCGACACGTTCCTCTTCACCACATCCATGCCCACACCGCGGCCTGAGATCTCCGTCACCGTCTCACGGGTCGTAAACCCGGGAAGGAAAATGAGTTCCAGGATTTCCCGGCGGTCGGTGACAAGGTCCAGGCCGTGGTCCGGCGGAAGCGCGCCTTTTTCCACCGCCCTGGCGGCAATTCTGGCCGCGTCCATGCCGGCCCCGTCATCTTCAATGGAGATGACGACGTGATTGCCCTTGGGGAACGCATTCAGCCTCACGCTCCCCTTTTCCGGCTTGCCGAGTTCCTTCCGGACGTCGGGCGTTTCGATGCCGTGGTCGATGGCGTTCCGGATAAGGTGCATGAGGGGGTCGGCCAGGTCCTCGATCATGAGCTTGTCGAGTTCCGTCTCTTCTCCGTGGAGCTCGAGCTCGATCTCTTTGCCCGCCTCTTTTGCATACTTCCTGACTACCTGGGACAGCCGCGTGAAAATCTGGCCGATCGGGACCATTCTGACCTCGAGGATCCCCTCCTGAAGCTCGTTGAGCTTCCGTTCCATGGCGCGCTGGGCCTTGTGAAGGTCGGCGGCCGGCCCGGTCAAACCCTGCGTCGCCCTGAGCTGTTTCGCGATCGAGCCGATCACGTTCTTGATCAGGTGCATTTCTCCAACGATGTTCATGAGGCTGTCGAGCTTGTAAATGTCGACGCGGACGGTGTTGCTCGCCGATTTGAGCGCGCCGCCCTCCGTTTTCTGTTCCTCGGTTTTCCGTCCTTCGGCGTAGGCGATCTTCTCGATCTTCAGCTTCGGCATCGTGATCGCCGCGGCAAGCGCTTCGCGGTCTTCCTTTGTGCTGACCACGATCGAAAAACCGATGCCCGCTCCGCTCCCGGCCGTCGGCAGGGTGCAGATGATCTCGCCGTATTTTTTCAGCGCCGTATTGAGGTCCTTGATGCCCGATTCAAAGTCGGCGAGGTCGAATTCAGCCTTGAACATGAAGAGGTTCTTCCGCTCCCGGACGCTTTCGCGGAGCCGGTGCTCTTCATATTCGGTCAGGACCTGCAGGATGCCGCGGTCCAGGTTGATCTGCTCGGCAAGGGACCGCTCGGACGCGGCCGACGGCTTCACGTTGAGTACGCCGTCGATGCGGTCCAGGGCCGCGGTGATGTCCTCGAAGGGCCGCTTTTTCCCCGCCTGCTGCACCAGCGTTCCGAGGAGGGAGACTATTTCAAGCACGGCATCGAGGACGTCCCGGCTCAGCCCCACCTTGCCGAGACGAAGCTCGTCGAGGAGGAACTCGAGCCGGTGCGAAAGCTCCGACGGCTCCTTCAGTCCGAACATGCCCGCAAGCCCCTTGAAGGAATGGATGGCGCGGAACAGGGCGTTCACCTGGTCCGGGTCGCTCCGGCCGGAGGCCACCGCGGTCTCGAGCGCCTGCAGCGACCGGTTTGCCGCTTCCAGGATGTCCTCGGCCTCGGCGAGAAAATCTTTTATGGAACGGTCGGGTTTTCCCATATTCAGGCCATTACCTGCCTGTGCTTTTCATTCCGCATTCCGCATTCGCCATTCCGCATTACTGCTTCCCCCCCAGCGCCCGCGTGACCATTGCCACCAGGTCTTCCTTCCTGAACGGCTTGACGACATACCCGGCGGCGCCGAGCGCCATGCCCCGCTTCTTGTCCTCTTCGGATTTTTCCGTGCTGACGATGACGAGCGGAATTTCGCGGTAGGCGGGGTTGGACTTCACGTATCCGATGAGCTCCAGGCCGTTGATATCGGGCATGTTGATGTCGGTAATGATGAGGTCGAACTGCCGGGTGGGCAGGGTCTTGAGCGCTTCGAAGCCGTTGCCGGCTTCGACGGCGAAAAATCCTCCCACCTCCTCGAGCGCCACCCGGATCATCGAGCGAATGGCCTTGGAATCCTCGACAATAAGGACGTTCTTCATCTTTTCTCCTTCTGCAGTTCGGCAAGCCGCTTTTCGAGCAGCGCCTTTTCCAGTGCCATGCCGGCCTGGTTCATGAAGATCTCGAGCGTATCCGTCCCGTGGATGGGCTTTCGTTCGGGCAGGTTGTCTCCGTACACCACCAGCGCGATCTTGCCGTCCACGATGAGCGGAATGGCCATGGCCCTGTCGGGCGTTGCTCCGCCGAGTTCGGCGACCAGATAGGCGTTGCATTCGTTCTGCTCGACCGGGCCGAGATAACTGCGGCGCGTTTCGATCACGGTGAGAAACAGGGAGGGTTTATTCAGGGGGATTTTGATGTTTCGGACGACCTGGTCCGCGGATTTGCCTTTGAGCTCGATACCGAACTGGCCGAGGCCGCGCACCTCGTCCTTTTTCACCATGAACAGTACCGCCCGGTTCACCACCTCGCTCGCGTACCGGAGGATGAGGAGCGTCACCTCGGCCGTGGCCGTCGGGAACCGGAGCTCGTCGAACATGGACTTGAGCGCGGTGAGCTCCCGCCGGGGCTCTTCATGCTCCATGCGGGTGCGGAATTCTTCCTTGGCGGGCTGGTAGCTGACGTGCGGGGCGACTGCGGATTTTACGGGCTGGGCTGCGGGCGGGGCTGATGGCGCGGGCCGGGGAGCTTCGGGCTTCTTCTCGTCCTTGCGCTTCTCATCAAGGATCCGCGTCCCTTCCATGAGCAGATACTCGGCGCTGATGCCGGACTTGAGGAGGAACTCCTGCGTATCGATCTCGATCTTGTCCTTGGGGATGAACTCGCCGAGTTCGAAGTTGAAGAAACCCTCCTCCCAGGCGAGGAGATCGTAAATAATTTCCTCGATCTGCTTCCGGATGACGCTCTCGAGCGTCTGCGCCGACACCGCCCCCATCTCCAGCAGGATCATCCCAAGCGGCGTATCGGCCTCGCGCTTCTGGAGCGCCAGCGCCCGCGCCAGTGCCGGTTCATCAAGCATGCCCTGCGAGACGAGGATATTGCCGAGGGAATCGCGGATACCGTCGCTTGCGGCCTGGACCACCTGGCCGTTTTTAAAAACGACCATGCCGGTTCCTTTGCGGCTGCGCACGATCAGGGTTCCTGTTTTTTTGCTCAGACTGATAATCTGGAAGATATCGGGCAGCGCAAGGTCTTCCAGTCTGCCGACAAGGCTCATGTACACTCCCTAGGACACATTACCGGCAGATTATAACAGTTTAGCTGATAAATGCAAGATTAATTCATCAGTTAGGCGGGAAGAGGCGGGCGCTCAGTCTACGTGCTCCGGTAATTTTCAAACTGGAGTTCGATGCCGAAGTCCTTCCCTTTCACAAGCGTGATGATTGACTGAAGATCGTCCCTGCTCTTGCCGGAAACGCGCACCTGGTCGGCCTGGATCGAGGCCTGCACCCTGATCTTGGAGTCTTTGATCGCCTTCACGATCTCCTTGGCCTTGTCGGTCGGGATGCCCTGCTGGAGCGCGAGGCGCTGGCGCACGGTGCCGGCAAGCGCGGCCTCCACCTTGCCGTAGGACAGGTTCTTGACCGGAACGCCGCGCTTCACGAGCTTGCCCTGCAGGATGTCGATCACGCTCTTGAGCTTGTACTCGTCGTCGGACACGATCACGAGCGCGTCCTTCTCCTGCGTGATGTTCGATTTGCTGCCCTTGAAGTCGAACCGCTGGCCGATCTCCTTCAGCGCCTGCGTCACCGCGTTCGTTACCTCGGCCATGTCGATCTTCGAAACGATGTCGAATGAATTCTCCGCTGCCATGGGACCTCCTTGAGGAAAGTCAGGAAGGTGGGAGGGTGAGAAGTTAAGAAGATGAAAAATCCTGTCGTTCCCCTCTTCTCACCTTCCTACCGTCCCAACTTCGTGCTGTATTCACTGTTCTATAATCTCCGTTCCCTTCGGAGGTTTGAATACAAAAATCCTGTCATCGATCTCGGCGCCCTCCCGCACATCGGTAAAAAAGATCTCCGTCGTGTTGCCCGACTTGTCGAAGATCGTGAGGCCGATGATGCGGCCTGTATCATCGGTCCGCAGGCCCAGCTTTTTCATGGCCGCCCCCTGCTTCTTCGGAAGAAGCTCAAGGGAGCTGGGCGTCTTCGGGTCGGGCTGAAGCGCGTCGAAATCATCCCTGATGTGCGCGGCGCCCAGCAGGAACGCCACCGGGATGTTCATATGCTGAATGTCCGAAAAAGACTTTTTGATCATCTGCGCGCTCTTCTTCGAATAGAACGCCGCGGTCTTGCCGTCGATGAAAACGATCTGGCCGTTCGTGTAGTCGATCCGGAGTTTTCCCGGCTTTCTGATCCAGAGCGTGCCCTCGAACGTCTGCGTTCTGTCCACGGCTTTCAGGAAATTTTTCTGCGTCACCCGCGCGGTCAGGCCGGTGAGCCCGCCGTAGTGGCTCTCGACAGCGGAGACGACCTCCTGCGCGGTCTGGGCGTGGGCGGCGTTAATAGTCAACGCAGAAAAAAGAAGCACGATGAGAATAACTGCTGCAGCGGCAATCTTAAAAAAAATTTTTCTTATCATACCACAGGCCCTCAACAGATCGCTTTTTCTACCCGGATATCCAAAAGCTTTTTCCTCTGATCCCCATGCAGCATCTCACTGCCGCTCAGTATATATCCATGCGGTTATCCCGTCAACCCGAAAACAATCTGCGTGTATTTGAGAACCAGGGGGGCGATCTTGATTATGAATGAAAAAAGCGGAGACGGGATAAAACCCGTTCCGCTTGAAAGTGTTCCCAAGCCGGAAATGCAACTTTCCGGAGGCCAGACTATTTCTTTTCAGGCTGTTTCGTGTCTAAAGGTTCCTGCTTCTTGTTCTTCTTGCCAATAAGATAGGCTTCCGCCGGCCTCCAGGAGAAGGCTGTTTCTTTTCCGGCAATGCCCGTGTAAACCGCATAGGCGAGCGCGC
>JAXIPA010000005.1:0-1491 GCA_045403145.1 Nitrospirota bacterium
CGCGCTCCCCGGACGTTTCAACGGTCACCGTCCCCCTGTTGCCGCATGCCTCGACGGCGTTCTGGACGAGATTCACGATGACCGTCCTGATCTCCTCGCCGTCCACGCGGGAAAGGACCGGAGGTCCTTCGCACCGGATTCGCATCTCCGGCCGCGCATGGGCGAGCTCTCTCACCACTTCCCGGGAAAGATCGCTTAAATCCACCACTCCGGCCTGGAGCGCGCCCTTTTCGGGAACAGACCTCAACCGCTGCATGAGCCGTTTCATTTTGGCAATGGTGTTCCGCATGGTGGAAACGGCGTCCTGCTGAAAATCACGGTTATCGATATGTTCCTGCGCGTTGTCCGCCACCAGGGACAGGCTCATCGTAAGGTTCTTGAGATCGTGAATGACAAAGGACGATACCCTGGCCACGGCAGCGAGTTCCCGGGACTCGCCGAGTTCCTCGGACAGCCGGAGGTTCGCCAGCGCCTGCGCGGCCTGCCGGGCAAGGACCTTCATGAGGTCATAGTCTTCATAAATAAAAGAATCACGAATGCCCGGGTTGCCGAAGACCAGAAGGCCTTCGATCGCGTCTCTGCTGATGAGGGGGACCACAAGGGCCGCGCCCGAATTTTTCAGGAACAGCTCCTCCGACGCCGAGGGAAGATAATCTCCGTCCGACGGGTTCAGGACCCTGTCCCGCTCCACGAAATAGGAATGGAGCCCGGAGGTCAGGATTACTTCCCGTGTCTCCCGCGTCGTGAGATATCCCGCGGCCCGCTCGTATCGCTTGCGGTCCCTGCCCGGAAGATATAACGTTTCCTCATCGAAACCGAACGTTTCCCGGTATGCCGTCAGTATGGAGTCCTGAACGGCAGGCAGCGATCCGCACGAGGAAAGCATTGCCGTGAACTTGAGCCATTCCTCCCGATAGTCATGTTTATGAGCGTAAAAGTGTTTGGCTACAGACACCTTGACCCATCTCCGCAACTTCTCCGAAAACAGAACAGTGAGTACGATGATCGCCCCTGCGAAGCTCAGAAAAATCGTCAGGTCCCTGCCAAAGGACAGGCCGAAGTATCTCATACCCTCGCCGATAAGCCCCAGTAACAGTAAATACAGACCGACGACGAGCAGCGCTATTGAGCGGTAGAAAACGTGCCTCGATACCAGCACGCGCACGCCGTTTCCCCGCATGATCCTTGAATATCCCATGAGAAGAGCGGAGAGAATCAGGACACCGGAGCGGACAGGCACGAGGTTCATGTTGATGGTCCTGTAAAGCAGACCCTGGCTGTAATAGAAGATCAGGACCGCCAGGATGGCCATGATACCGATGGCTTCGAATTTCATCCGGTGCCGGGCTGCTCCATGTGTTGAGGCAAGAGTGGCCTCGACGTTCACGAGGGAAAAAATACAGGCCACCATGACTCCGATATAAAACCAGTACCCCCCATTGTCGAGGAACAGCACCCGCTCGTCGACATAATCAGGGGAATAATAGAGAT
>JAXIPA010000267.1:0-3377 GCA_045403145.1 Nitrospirota bacterium
GACACTCTTTGCAGCCGATTGAATCGTACATCTTTGCCAGTTCAGCGATCGACGTCGCTTTCTTGACCTCGGCGGCCATGACCTGATGGGACAGGAACATCAGGAGCGGCAGCGCGAGCACTGCTGATACTGCGAACGACCTTACATACTTCATCTGCATGCCTCCTTTGCGGGATATGATGATTCGTCTCGATGGATGATCGCGATGATGCTTGATAATTATAAATATGATGCAATGTATAAATTATGAGTTGAGAAGTCAAGCAGAATACGCTGTTTTATTCGTTATTTGCACACAATTTCAGAAAATAACAGGATGCTTTTTTTAGAACGCTGTGCTGAAACCCCTGGCGAGACGCAAGATGATGCTTTGAATGCGGGCAGGTCAGAATATGAATATGAGAAGGATAAACCGTTTCGGCCGGACTGTCCTGTCCTGAGCCCAGATTGAGCCGGGAGGTCAAATGCCTTTTTACAGCGCCGAAAGCTTCAAATTCGTTTCATGACAAGGGATGCATTGATCCCGCCGAATCCAAGGGAGTTCGAGAGGGCAGCTTTGATATTACTATTGCGAGCGTTGTTCGGGACGTAGTCGAGATCGCATTCCGGGTCCGGATGTTCAAGGTTGATGGTCGGCGGGATGATGCCGTGCTGCAGCGCGAGAACGGTAAGGGCCGCTTCAACCGCTCCTGCCGCGCCGAGCATGTGGCCCAGCATTGACTTCGACGAACTGACCGCAAGCGTTCGAGCATGCCCGCTGAACGCCTTTTTTATGGCGAGTGTCTCTATGGCGTCGTTCGATGCCGTCGAAGTGCCGTGGGCGTTTATGAAATCGATCTCCTCCGGTCCCATCCCGGCATCAGAAAGAGCAAGTGTCATGGCGCGTGCAGGTCCCTCTCCATCAGGGGCAGGCCGGGTGTAGTGGAACGCGTCTGATGACAGGCCGTAACCCGCAAGCTCAGCGTAGATTTTCGCGCCCCGCCTTTCGGCATTGGCAAGCTCTTCGAGGATGAGGACCCCGGCGCCTTCGGCGGGGATGAACCCGTCGCGCTCTCTGTCAAAGGGCCTGCTGGCTTTTTCCGGTTCGGAGTTCCGTCGCGACAATGCGCCGGCCCTGCAGAAGCCCGCGAGGATGAGCGGCGTAAGCGCGGCTTCCGCTCCTCCTGCGATCATCACGTCGGCGTCGCCCCGCTGAATGATTTTCATCGCTTCGCCCAGGGCATGGGTCCCCGTCGCGCAGGCCGTTGAGACGTCGAGACAGGGGCCTTTTGCGCCGAGTTTCATCGAAACATAGCCCGAGGCCATGTTCACGAGGGACATGGGCGCTGTAAAAGGAGAAACAGCCCCCGGCCCCCTGCTCAGCAGAACGGCCAGGTTCTTTTCCATGGTCGTCACTCCGCCGCGGCCTGAGCCGATAAGAACTCCCGTGCGGAGTTCGGTGTTCTGAGTAATGGTGAGACGTGCATCTTCTGCCGCCATGAGCGCGGCGGCGACCGCGTATTGGATGAAGGGGTCGGTGCGGCGCGCTTCTTTCGCGGTCATGCAGGCAAGCGGGTCGAAGCCCTTGAGCTCGCCGGCAATGCGGCAGGAGAAGGCTGAGGCATCGAACTTCGTGATTCCTCTGATGCCGGACATTCCCCGCACCAGCGCGGTCCACGTCCTCTCCGCAGTGTTGCCGAGCGGGGTGACCATGCCGATGCCTGTTACGACGACGCGAGGTTTCATGACGCGTAGTATAAGATTTTTCCCGGTTTTTGTCAAAAATTCCCAACGCAAGCGAAACTAAATCAGTTTGACAATGCAGTCAATTATGCTATAGTTTACTCGTACAGGCACTCAATAAATTCAGGAAGGGGGTTTGAGATGAAAAAATCCGAACTAACAACAATGACGGTGGCAGAACTCAACACCCTGGCCAGGAAGAAAAAAGTGTCTCTGTCTCCAGGCGCAAAAAAGGCTGACATTATCGCCGCGCTCTTGACATCCGACAGTAACGGCAAGCCTGCGGGAAAAAACACGGCAGCAAAGAAACCGGTGGCGAAGAAAGCAGCGACAAAGAAAGCAGCGACTAAGAAAGCAGCGACGAAGAAGGCAACGGCAAGGAAAACAGCGGCGAAGAAAGCAGCACCTGCGGAGCCTGCGCCCAAAAAGCCGCTCATGACGAAGAATCTCGTCGCGAAAGGGAAACTTGCGGCGCGGAGGGGAGCGCCTGCACGGAAAGCCCCCGCCCCGGTTCCGCCGGTTAAGGAATGGAAACTGCCGCCAGGCGTCGAAGAGCCTCTCCTGGCTCAGGAGCGCGTCTCCGAGGCCAAGTACTATACCGGCGAGGAAAGCAAGGCAGTCGTCCCGGCATACGGCGAACTGCCGCGGACCTACGGCGACGACCGGATTGTTATTATGACGCGGGACCCTTTTGTGGTCCACGCATACTGGGAAGCGACTCCTGAGCGGCTTGATCGGGAGAAAGCATGGTTCGGCTGGGAAAGCAAACTTTGCGTCCGGATCTATGACATCACGGGCGTGATGTTCGACGGCGGGAATGCCATCGGGTATTTTGACCAGGAAGTGTTCGAACGTACAGGCAACTGGTATTTCGACCTCGGCCGGCCGGGACACTCATTTTGCGCCGACCTGGGCCTGCTCTCGCCGGCAGGTCGTTTTCTGACACTCTCACGCTCAAACCCTGTCATGATGCCGCGGGACGGCGTGTCCGATGTGATCGACGAGGAATGGCTGCTCGTGGACGAGGAGTTCTGGAAGCTCTACGGGTACCCGGAAGGGTTCAAGGGCGGTGTTTCGTCTCCTGAACTGCAGGAAATGATGCGGCGCAGGCGTCTGCAGGAGATCTCGTCTCCGGGTCTGTTCTCCCGCGATCGGGCAAAGGTCAGGCGGAAGTAGAGTCTTCATGCCCGGGGCCGTTTCGACAGAGCAAGTCGCGTGACGTATCGAGTTTGTCAAGTCCATCCGTTTGTGGATGGACTTTTCTTTTGACTACTGGCCAGACCCGGATAAATCGAAACTAAATGTGCCGCTAAGGCGTCCCGATTGTCATCGGGACAGGCTCCGGCTCGAAGAGATTTCGGAGTGGTTTGTGGTCTGCATACCCTGTCAATTTATATTTTCTTTGATACCTGCAATCACGAAGACCTACTCATGAAGAAGAATACGAAAGACCGCCTTACCAGCGGGAAATCGAACGGTAAATCCCGTAAAGTCAGGATGACGAACAGGATGGAAAAAGGATATCTTGCGTTGGTGCTGCACAGCCATTTGCCTTTTGTGAGGCATCCGGAACACGACCGTTTCCTGGAGGAAGACTGGTTGTACGAGGCGATCACGGAGACCTACATTCCGCTCATCAATGTGTTCGACGGCCT
>JAXIPA010000092.1:0-12881 GCA_045403145.1 Nitrospirota bacterium
TGAAAAAGGAGCGGCCCCAGTTTCCTGTCCAGGATTGACAGCGACCTGAAGAGGTACTCGGTCTGCTCGAACACATTTCGGAGCTGCCTTATATGCGTTATGACCTGGGGCGCCTTGAGCGCAAAAACGAAATCACTGCCGACCTGTTCCGCCCAGGAGGCGAGGACGCTCTCCTTGGGCATGTGATAAAAGGTATTATTGATCTCTACCGTGTTGAGGCGTCCGGCATAGAAGCGAAGCATGTCCTTGGGAGAGATCTTTTCAGGATAGAACTTTCCTTTCCATTCTTTATGCGCAAACCCGCTTGTTCCGACATAGATTTTCATAATTTGCCTCCTCAACCACCGCAAAAATAAAAATTCCGCACCGCGAGGAAAAGACAACGCTTATGAAACCACGGGTCCGCTCTGCGGACGCACACCCTGCACTTGTGCTACGCACACGTAACCGCTGGGTGCAGGCAGATAAACACGGTTTTGAATCTTGAATTTAAATTCAGTATTTAACCGTGTGCGGGGAAGCCGCCTGTGGTTATAAAGGTTTCTCACGCACCACCTCGTGGGCGGCTTTATCCTCGCGCAGCCGCAGGAAAACGGGATGCCTCATCACGGCGTCCTCGGTCCAGCCGGACAATGCGACCTCGCAGACCAGCTCCGGCTTTACCCAGGTAACGCGGGCGTTGGTCTCCGGCTCCAAGTTAAAGGGGCATTCTTTCTGGATCAGGGGCTCCAGTTTTTCACGGATATCCTTTAAATTGTTCGCCGTAAACCCGCCTCCCGCATGTCCGATGTAAATCAACTCGTCCCCATCGAATGCGCCCAGGACAAGGGCGCCGAAATATTTTCTGCCGCCTCCCGGTTCCGTGAACCCCGCGATCACGCCTTCCTGCGTGAGCCGCGTCTTCACCTTCACCCATTGCCTGCTCCTTCTGCCCGGTTCATACACGCTTTGCGAATGCTTGGCCACGATCCCTTCCAGCCCCTTTTCTTTCGCTACATCGTAAAACAAGACGCCTTCTTTCCCCACGTGATCGCTGAATCGTATTTTCGGGGAGGAGGGGAGAATTTTTTTCAAGAGCTCTTTCCTCCTCACCAGGGGCAGGCCCGTCAGGTCATGTCCCCGGAAGTAAAGAAGATCGAAAACAGAGTAGAGCAAATGGCCGCCTCCGGAGTCCTGGTAATGCTGCAGTATCTGGAAATCAGGGCGTCCCTGGTCATCCACGACGACGATCTCGCCGTCCAGAACAGCGTCAAATCGGAATTTTTGCAATGCCTCCACAATAGGGAAGAACTTTTTATTAAACGAGATCCCGTTCCGGGAATAGAGCGAAACGCCGTCGTCCCGGATTTCGGCAACGGCCCGGTATCCGTCCCACTTCACCTCAAAGATCCAATCGGGATGATCGAACGGTTCCTCGGCCAGGGTCGCGAGCATTGGCTTTATGGCCTTTGGCATCGGTTTGACCGGCGCATCCTTCAGGTCCTCGCTTTCCATCGCTTCGTGAAGACGGATCTGGTTTGTCTTTTTTTGTCTAAAAGATTTCGTAGTGTCGGCTTCGAGCATCTCTTCCAAAGTTTTATGGGACACGACAGAACGGTTCTCCTTGAGGATATCCCCCTTGGCCGCATTCTTATCTTTTTTCTTCAGGAGAAGCCACGACTTCCCATCCTTTCTGGTTTTTACCAGCGCAAATTCACCGTGAAGCTTTTCCCCTTCGAGGACAAACTTCATATCCCCTTTTCTGAATCCGGCCAGAAGAAGTTCCGCGCTGACCTTTTCGTCTCGTGTGGAAGGATGATGATAAACACCCTTGTCCCAGATGATAACGCTTCCCGCGCCGTAATTGCCCTCCGGGATAACGCCCTCAAAATCCTTGTAATCGAGCGGATGGTCTTCGACCAGAACGGCCAGCCTTTTCAAGGAAGGGTCCAGCGAGGGGCCCCTCGGCACGGCCCAGCTCTTGAGCACGCCTTCCAGCTCCAGCCTGAGATCGTAATGAAGGGCCCGGGCAGCGTGCTTATGAACGACAAACATAAGACGGTTCCCCTCAGGTCGAACGCCCGGTTTCGGTTCGGGTGTTTTTTCGAATTCCCGCTTGGATGTGTATTCCTTTAGTCCCATGGTGAAAAGTCCATTTGGCCACAGAGGTCACAGAGGACTCAGAGAAAACATTGCAAATGTTCAGGACTTCTGTTTTCAGCCGTCATTCCGGCTTGTCCGGAATCGTCTCATCTTAAAGAAAGTGATTTCACTACGATTCCCGACAAGCGGGAATGACGTCAAAAGAAAAGAACCACCGCTGTGAACTCTGTGCCCTCTGTGGCAATTTTATAGATGCGGCAGCTTCTGCTCCTTCACGAGAACTTCCCGAAAAAGGTCACCCCTTTTCTCGGCCCTGCGAACAGCTTCCGAATGCATGACCTGCAGCCTTTCCGGGTCGCCCTGCCCAGCCAGATTCTCCAGTTCCCCCCATTCGAGCGGAAACGAAACGTATGGTTTTTCCCGGGCGCGCAGGGAATAAACGCAGATCATCGTCTTCGAAGCGTCGTTTTGGGACCAGTTGATAAACACCCTTGCTTTCCGCTCTTGCTTCGCCATTTTTGCGGTCACCAGGTCCGGATAATGTTTTTGCATGATCCCTGCCACGGCCTTTGAAAATGTCTTGGTATCCTCAAAGGTCGTGCCTTTGCGGTTCAAGGGAACAAATACATGGAGCCCTTTTTGGCCTGACGTTTTTGCATAGCTCGTAAGCCCCATCCGAAAGAGCAGGTCCCGAAGTATCAGCGCCACCCGGGCGCAATCGAGAATGTTTGCGGGATCGCCGGGATCCAGGTCGAATACCATGAAATCGGGCGTCTCCGGGGAATCAGCCCTGGCCAGGGGCACATGGAGTTCAAGAGACGCAAGGTTCTCCACCCAGATCAGCGTTTCCAGATCGTTGACCACGCAGAATGTTATCCGCTCTCCGTCGTCCTGGGGGACCTCCGCCGTTTTCACCCACGCCGGACGGTGCCTGGGACAGCGCTTTTCGAAAAAAAAATCCTCTTCCACTCCTTCAGGATAGCGCTTCAGGGTCAATGCCCGGTCTTTCAAATGGGGCAGGATGAACGGTGCAATCCCGTGGTAGTATTCCAGGATGTGGGCCTTCGTGAAACCATAGGAGGGATAGAGGTCCTTTTCAAGGTTTGATAAAGGGAGTCTCCTCCCTGCCATCTCAACGAATGTCCGGTTCACCGGCTCTCCTTCACTTTCCGCATGCTCTCCTCCAGCGCGGCCACCAGATCAGCAGGACCTTCTCCCTCTGCTTCCTCCACTGCGGGGGCCTCCACCAAAGCCTTTTCTTTTACCTTCGTCGCCAGGAGATCCACGAGCCTTTTCCTGCGCCCGTCCGCATACTTTCCCGGATTGAAGTCTTCCATCATTTGCTCGATGCTTTTTTTTATCCTGCTTTCCTCTTCGGCCCCGATCTTTTCCTTCTTAGGTGAAATGTCTTCATCAGGAAGTATTTCGTCGCTGTAATGAAGGGTGATCAACTCCAGCGCTCCGTCCTTGCTGGTGACGGCCACAAGATACTCTCGTTCAGCCAGCACGAATTTTGCGAGCCCGGCCTTGTTTGTCCGGCGCATCACCTCGACCAGCAGTTGATACGCCTTTTCGCCCCCTTTCGCAGGAACGAGATAATAGGGGTGATCGAAATAGATCGGGTCCACTTCCTTCATATCGATGAACTCGACGATTTCGATCGTGCGGCTCCGTTCCGGGGACACGGATTCCAGTTCCTCGTCCGTCATCAGGATATATTTGTCGGGCAGGATTTCGTATCCCCTGATGATCTCATCCGGGGGCACCATCGTGTTTTCTGCGGGACAAAACATTCTTCTCGCGAGGGGAGAGTAATCCTTGCTGTGGAGCAGGTGAAAGGAGATCCGGCCGGGCTCGATGGCCTTGACCAAGCGAATAGGGATCGCCACCAGGCTGAAACTGATCGTCCCGTTCCATATTCCCTGGACTGCCATATATCACTCCTCCTGCTTGAAAAAGCGTAATGCTAAAATCTTTCACCGCAGAGGACGCAGGGGAAATCAACACCCTTGACACGGATCAAGGCGGATCTGTTTATGATATTCACAGCTAAAATTTCTCAAATCGGATCTTATCATTGCCTCTCTCAGTAAAAAATCAGTGTCAAAGAATTCACTTCCTGTTTTTCCGCCTTCCTCTGCGTCCTCTGCGGTAAAAACTCTTCCAGATTTTATGCGGCTTTCTTCAGACTCGCTTCAAGAGCCTCAAGCAGCTGGTCTGATTCCGTGGGTTTCAGGCGCCTGGGGGTCAGGACCGCAATTTTTTCTCCCCGGGCTTTCTTCTCGATCATATCCTGCAGCTTCTTCTGATGTTCGTTTTCGAACTTCCGCGGCTCAAAGGGAGCGGCCAGCTTGCTGATCAATTCGCTCCCGATCTTCAATTCTTTTTCCGACAAGGGAGCTTCCAGCAAATCAAGTGATTTCACCGGGACCACCTCGTCGGCATACCGCAGCGTATTCAGGCGAAGAATCCTCCCGCTCGCCTGCAAGGCCCCGAAATACGACCGCTTTCTCATGGTCCAGGTGCAGATGCCTGCCACCTCCAGATCCTTCAAAGCCCTGACGAGCGTGCTATATCCTTTCCCCTGAATATTCGTGATATCCGGCTCCAGGTAGTAGACGCGGTCAACGAAGATGGGGTCGATTTGTTCGGATTTGACGAATTCGTGGACCTCGATCATCCGGTTGCTTTCAGGAACGGTTTGTTCGAGCTCCTCCGGATCGACGATGATATATTTCCCGTCCTCCACTTCGAACCCTTTGGTCTGCTCTTCCGCGGGCACCGGTTGTTTTTCATAGGCGCAGATCATCTGCTGGCGCAATCTCACCTGGTCACGGCTGTGAAGGAGGTGAAACTGGATCCGCTCTTCCCTGACCGCGGTATGCAGCTTCACTGGCACGTCCGTGTCCTTGAAGTGGATATATCCTTTCCAAAGCGTTCCCCCGGCCATTGGGAATCCTCCGTCGTGGTTCAAAATCAGCGAAAAGGGACAAATAGAATCCTTTGATTAAAAGGTAGCACCGGATAGCGCAGGCGTCAACGATGCGTGCTATCGTCCTGTTGCGATTTATGATACGAAGGTTGCAGCAGGGATTGGACGGCTATTCGGCCGTATGCGGGAGTCAATAAGATACCCTGAGTTCAGAGCACATCAACAACGGATTTTGCGTCTTGCGGAATGCGGACTGGAGGGCTCTATCGGCCCCTTTGATATTAATGAGTATAGACCAGAGAGCTTATGACCTGGGTCCTGCTGGACACCTTCATTTTCTTAAAGATGTTTTGCAGGTGGGACTTCACGGTCTTTTCGCTGATGTTCAGTGTGCAGGAAATGCTTCTATTGGACAGGCCGTGAAAGAGGAACGTGACTATTTCTCTCTCCCTTTTCGTAAGCGGGCTCTCCAACTTCGAAAGCTTCGAGTCCAGGTCCGGCCCCAGGAGGGGCGAGTATCGAACGAGCTGCTGGAGGAGCTTCCTTTCAGCCCAAATGCTTCCCGCATGGACGGTCCGAATCGCCTCTATGACGTGTTTTAATTTCTCCGCGCGTTTGATATAGCCGTCAACCCCCTGCATCATGTATTGCATAAGGGTCGTGTCGGACATCTCCTGCTCCGAAAAGATGAGCAGTATCCTGGTTCGGGGCGCTTTTATTTTCAGTTCATGTACGACCTTCAGCAGCGCTCCGGGGTCGAAGAGAAGAGGGTCCAAAATGACGACGTCCGGGCGAAGATCAAGGCCCGACATGACCCGTGAACCACGTTCTATTCTGCCGACAATCGCAAAATCCTTTTCTCTCTGGAGCAGCGAGGCCATTCCCTCGCAGAAGAGGGAACTCTCGCATGCGAGCAGTATTCTAACGGCTTTCATGGAAGCGCCTCACGCTTTCGTATCATGAACGGGTATCCCGGCATTGCCGGGGCATAAAAAATGATGGTTTCGTAAAAAGTCGAAAATCGCCGCAGAACCGTCATTCCGGGGGCTTGCCTGCACCCAGCGACTACGAGCGAAGCGTAGTGCAGGGTGTCCGGAATCGTTTCTTTTCAGAATGTTATATGGCAATATGATTCCCCCCGGTTTTAAGCATGCCGGGGCAGGCTATGAATCAAGCGGGAATGACGACTTTTTACGACTTCATCAAAAATATTATAACCTAAAATCCGCATGCCGACGAAGTAAATATTTTTAGGGTTTTTTGGAATGTTCCGAAGTGAAAAGCCCGCTCCAGGTGCGAGCGGGCTTACGTTAGGGAAAGGATAAAGCTCGGGGCATCACAATGCCTTAGCTGCTCAAGCTCCTAAGTCGAGAAGAAACCTTTCTTCGGCGTCGGCTCTTCTTTTCGTTCGGGTTTTCGTTCCGGCCCGGGCATCCGTTCCGCTTCGGCACGAGTGACTTTGCCTTCCATTTTCGCCCCCTTTTGAATGCAGAGCGTCTCCTTATACAAAATCTCCCCCTTGCCTCGGGCGGCGGCCCCGAGCTCCACCTCGTTGCTCTCAAGGTTGCCGGTGAACTCGCCGTTGATGTGGATCTTGTCTTTTGCCTGAATCTTGCCGCCGAGAAACTTGCCGGTTACATTCACGTACCCGCCGGCGGTGATATTCCCCCCGCTCATTTCGCCTTCGATCTCGACGTTGCCGCCCTTGGCATCGATGTTCCCCTTGCAAGTGCCTTTGATGAAGATGCTTGCATTGTTCTCGGCAGTGATATTCCCCTCGAGGTCGCCGTTCATCTGCAGGTCCTGCCTGACGACCATGTTGCCGGTAACCTTGTTTCCCTTGCAAATCGTGTTAATTCCCTGCTCGGCGGCTTTAACCGCGTTCACCACGGTATTCTTCTCCGCTACCTTGACCTCGATCATCTCTTCCTGTTTTAGCATCTTTTATCCTCCGATATCCGTATTCGACCAGACGGCCGGTTCCGCCGCCATGTCATGCAAGCCTGCGTCATACACGTCTTGCGAGCGTCTTGTTCTGTTTTCCGGCGGCATCCAAAGTCGTCCGGAGAAAAAGCCTAAAGGTTTTCGTTACAAGATCGAGTATATCGATACAAAGGAAAGGAGACAATCAGCCGAAAGGAGTAATTTCAGGAAGTGATCTAGGGCTTTAGTACTAGTGCCGTTTGCAGTGCGCTAAGATGACGTCATAGGACTTCCTGTTCACCAATGTTCAAGCCCCCCGGCTCCATGAAAAATCTTGCAAAGAGCCCGTCTTTCATAGATAATCAGTAAAAGCCTGCTCTGATGTATAGCGCCGGTTGGAAGTGAAGGAATTCATTTTTGGCCGGCTTTTCTTTTCGCCTTTTTTTGCGTTTAAAGCTGCGTTAGAAAATCAATTTAGCCTTAATTTAAAAAAGGGGATACGATGCCCAATGCCATTGACAAAAAACTTGCTGCTGTCTGCGGGCTTTTTTGCCCCGCGTGCACGGTATTTATCGGGACCACTGAAGAGCCTGGAAGACTGAAAGTCCTATCGCAGCGTATGCAGCGTCCGCTTGAGGATTTGCAATGCAACGGATGCCGTACGGAAAAAAGATGCTTCTACTGTGAGAGCGTCTGCACCATGGCGAAATGCGCAGCTGATAAAGGGGTGGACTTCTGCGGTCAGTGCCCGGAGTATCCCTGCAAAGACTTGAAAGCGTTTCAAGCAGCGGCGCCGCACAGGATCGAGCTATGGAAATCGCAGGAGCGGATCAGGACAGCCGGATACGAAACGTGGTATGCGGAGATGCTGGAGCACTTTTCCTGCCCAAAATGCGGGACCACCAATTCCGCGTATGATTTGAAATGCCGGAAGTGCAGCGAGGAGCCCAGCTGCGCATACGTAGGTCTTCATAAAAACGAAATCCTGCAGCACCTGGCAAAAATGAAATGATGCGCGGCGGCGATGCAGCGGGTGCAGCAACGTCCCCTGCGTGTCCTGCTATAATTGCCTGCGCCCGGACAGCCACATCAGCCTGGTTTTGTTGTTGAATCTAGTGCAATAGCAGTGTCGCCTTGGCGTTTGCGGCATTGAACCTTCAGGAGGATTCCCGTTGACAGTGAAAAAAGTAATACCTATAATACAGGTAATACTTTTATGGAGGTAGGAAGATGTCCACCATAACGAAAAAAGGCCAGGTCACGATTCCCAAACCGTACCGGGACCAGCTTCACATAAAGGAAGGCGACAGCCTTCATTTCGAAGTGAAGGACGACGTGCTCGTTCTCAGACGAAAAGAGCGAAGATCGCTCCTCGACCTTGGCGGCATAGCCCAGGGACGGAAAAAGGGGACCGGAAGCGAGCGGGAATATACGAAACGGACGGTTGCCCGGAAGATCGCGAAGGAAGGCCGGTGACATGGACGATACGGTATTCGTCGATACCAACGTGTTCCTCCGGTTCTTTGTGAAGGATGTGGCTTCCCAATACGAAAAGGCCAGGGTGCTGTTCGAGGCAGCGGAATCCGGAAAGATAAAACTGGAAACGAGCGAGCTCGTCATTGCCGAGATCGTCTGGGTGCTTGAATCGTTCTACGGATTTGCGCGGAAAGAAGTCACCGAAGTGCTTACGACCCTTCTCTCTTCGCGAAACCTCAAGATCGCCGGTCACGCGCGGATCAGCGAGGCTGTTCGTCTCTATGCGGCGGGGAATATGGACTTTATTGATGCATACAATATCGCTTATGTCCGATCGAAAGACTATTCGAAGGTTGCCACCTTTGACAGCAAGCATTTCAGGAAAATAGCCGGGATCAGCATTGTTTGATGGCTTATGCACGGAGAAAGACGCGACCCCAAGGACTCGACCCCAAAGACTCCCGATCCCCCGGATCGCGATCACCCCATAGCATGATAACGGAGGAAGAGCTTATGGATGTGCTTGAAATGGCCCTGAAAACAGAGACGGACGCAATAGCATTTTACACGGAGGCGGCCCGGAAGACGTCGTACCCCGTGGGTAAAAAGATGTTCCAGGCGATCATCGAGGATGAAAAACGTCACCTGGAAATGATAAAACAAGTAGTCATAGGGCTGCACATCACGCACAAGGACGTGAGCCCGATGAAGAACGTGAAAACCGTGTTCGAGGCTATGAAGGAAGATTTGATGAACAAGGTCGAGGCGACCTCGGACGAACTTGAGGCGTTCCGGATCGCCATGCAGATGGAAAAAGAAGGCAAGGCCGTTTATGAGAAGGCCCTCACCCACGTGAAGTCGGACAAGGAAAAGGCGCTCCTGGAGCGGATGATCCGGGAGGAAGAAGAGCATTACGCCATTTTCGCCAATACGCTCCAGTTCCTCGAGGACACGGGAAACTGGTTTATGTGGGAGGAGCGGGGCATTGTCGAGGGGGGATGATGCTGTTTTTACCGGAGCCCGGCGCAAAAAAAGCCGGGCTCTTCTATTTTCGAACCTCTGAGAACCTCAGCTTCCGGCTTGCGAGCCGGTCCTGCAATCTCTTCTTACCACGATTCCTTGACAGGGCAGTACACCTGTGCCAGAATTTGTGTATGCCTTCGCATGAACGTGTCTGCAGGGTTCCTGCATGAGGGACCATTTCAACCTTTTCCCCACGCTCCGCGCGTCCCTCCTCGTCCGGCCCCGCCTGCGGACGCCGCAAGAGGGCGAGGAGCGGCATGCCACGTGGCTCGAGCTCTTTTACGATTTGGTGGTCGTGGCGGCCGTGTCCCCGGTGGCCCATGCGCTCTCGCATGACCACTCGGCCTCCGGCCTGCTCGTGTTCGCCGGCCTGTTCATTCCCGTGTTCTGGGTCTGGGCCGGCCATACGGTCTATTCCACGCGCTTCGACACCGACGATCTCGTCTATCGGCTCCTCACCTTCCTCCAGATGTTCGCGGTCGTGGGCATGGCCGTGGAAGTCCACGACGCGTCGCAAGGAGAAACCCGGGCTTACAGCGTCGCCTATCTCGGGGCGCGGGTCATCCTGCTGATACTCCTGGCCCGCGCGGGCAGGCACGTTCCTTCTGCGCGCCCCTTCATCCGCACCTATCTCCGGGGGTTCGGCGCGGGGGCCCTCCTCTGGGCGCTCTCGATCTTGCTGCCCGCGCCGCAGCGGTATGTCCTCTGGGGGGCGAGCCTGGCGCTGGAGCTTGCCGTGCCCTGGCAGGTGTGGCGGAGCATGCATCCCTCGGCGGCAGTGAGCCCCTCGCACATCCCCGAGCGGTTCGGGCTCTTCACGATCATCGTACTGGGCGAGTCCATCATTGCCGTGGTGCGCGGCCTGTCGGGAACGCACTGGGAGGCCGCTGCCATTGCCGTATCGGCGCTCGGCTTCGGCAGCGGCGTCTGCATCTGGTGGATCTACTTCCGGCACCTCGAACGGGCAATCGGCAGGGTCAACTTGGGGAGCGGTCAGCCGTACATCTACAGCCACATTCCCCTCCTCGTCGGAATCGTCGTGATGGGGACCGGCGTAGAGCACGCCATCAGGGAAAGCGGCGCTGACCGGTTCCAGGCAGGGACCTTCGGCCTTCTCTGGGGCGGGATGTACCTCTGGGCGCTCGGGGGATGGCTCCTGCTCCAGGTCATGCACCCCCGGAAATCGCCTCCCGTGTCGCTCCGCTACGCCGTGATGCTCGCCGTCCTCCTGGCGGCAACCCTGGCGAGCCGGGTCCTCTCTCCCCACTCCGCCATGGGACTTTTGCTCTTCTGTTTCCTCGTCCTGCTCGTGGAAGAAGAGCGCATGCACAGACCCAGCCACCGCCGCGCAAGCGGGCAGGATTGAGGGCAGCGGTCAGGTCAGTCGCTTACAAACCGGATCCTGGTGCCGCTATTGCCCTGCTCTCCGCTTCTCGCTGGTTCTAAATAATTCCGCAATCCGAAATCCGCATTGGGACAGCTCCTCATCTTCTCGTCCTCCGTCTGCTTTAAAGTCGCCGCGTCTCCGCGTCGCCTCTAAGTCACCCAGTCGGCTTCACACCCCCCTACCCAATAAATACCAAATCGACTTCCTTGACAATCGTCAGCATATCCATATAATCAAGCATCCCTTCAAGATAGCCCCTGTTCAGTGGTTTGGAAACTTTTCTTTAAAAAAAGGAGACCGCCATGGACGAAACTGCCCGACTCAAATATTTGAAAATTGCTTTGATAGTGACCGGCGTATTCAGCACAGTCGGAGTGTACCCGCTTACGATCTTGTGGCCGTCAGGCTGGGCCTGGCATGCTGGGGGCCAGTCGCTCTATTTGCAGATGATCATCGGGATCTATGCGACACTCGGCGTCTTCCTGATAATCGCGGCCCGCAACCCTCTTGAGCATTTGAGCCTCATCTGGTTCGCTGTCTGGTCGAGCATCGTGCACGGCGGGATCATGGCAATCCAGGCAATCGTGTATCCGGAACATATAGGCCACCTGTTCGGCGACGTGCCGGTGCTGCTCATAGCTGCGGCAGTGTTCACGTTTTTGACTCCGCGAAAGAAAGCACGAACAACGATGCAAGGATAGGCCGAAGGCTAACTTTATCTTTCTTTGATGAGACTCCGCCACCTGGAGCCGGTCATGGGCCGATCCAGTACGCTTCGAATGTTCTGATCTCTCTTGTTGACTGATAGTAACAAATATGTTACCTTTAGGGAAGTGAATGGCCGGACGGAAAGTCGTTGAATATCTGAAAGCCGGGGTTTCGCCGTTTGCCAAGTGGTTCTCGGGGCTCGAAGCACAGGCGGCGGCGAAAGTGACCGTCGCTTTGTATCGTCTGGAGCAGGGTAATGTATCAAATGTAAAGAGCGTAGGCAAAGGTGTATCGGAGTATAAGATAGAATTCGGACCTGGCTATCGGATTTATTTCGGCCAGGAGGGTGATGAACTGATCATCCTGCTCGGCGGTGGGTCCAAAAAATCCCAGGCACAGGACATACAGACCGCGCACATGCTCTGGGCGGAGTATAAGCTGACGAAAGCAAGAAAGAAGTGAGGTGGTACCATGCCTGTAACACGCAAATTCAGGACAACCATTATGGACCGTGCATTGAATGACCCGCCATTCAGAAGGCAAATGCTGACCGAGGCGGTGAACGAGCTGCTGGCAGGAGACCTGGGCGCTGGCAAAGCCATGCTGCGCGATTATATCAATGCGACCATTACGTTCCAGCAGCTTGCGAAGAAACTCAAGAAGACGGACAAGAGCGTGCACCGGATGCTCGGGCCGCGCGGCAACCCGAGGGCTGACAACATCCTTGAGATCATCAAGATCCTTCAGGCAAATGAACGGGTACAGCTCCGCGTGGAAGCGCATAAGGCGGCGTAGGGGAAAGCCAAACTAGCAGACTTGAATCTCAGCTCCCTTTAATTAAGGGAAAGCACAGATAGAAACAACGTCCCGAAAATGTCCCAAAGGCGATTCGTTCCCCGGCATCGCGCCCCGGAGCTGGGAACTGACGCGGCGGGAGAAGGACGGAAGCCTCACGCGCATCAAAAAAGGCGTGATCGACTTCGACCTGACGGGAAACGGCGAGATCGTATACTCCAACGGGAAATACCTGATCCGGATTGACAAGGAAGGCAAGGAACAGGTAATCGAGAAGATGGACTTGATCAACAGGGTGCGGGTGAGGACAGGAGCGTAGAAAAAATGGCATTTTCCAAGGCATGAAACGCTTGTCAGTTTTCGATTACTGGCGTTCTCATGAAAATGCACGGAGAAAGACTTGATCCTGTTGCTCCTGCGAGTTCAGGAAGGTGGAGCACCTGGTGAACATGGTGTGGATCGGCTGAGCCGAAGTTCGTCGCTGCACCCTGTCACCATGCATTACATACGATAACACGGTTGAGATTTACTGTTGCACTGACCGTGAATACTATG
>JAXIPA010000124.1:0-26941 GCA_045403145.1 Nitrospirota bacterium
CTGCTGCCACTTCCCGATGACCCGGGGTTCGAGGTCCTTCAAGTTGGCCTTCATCGGGAAGTCCGTCTTCGGCAAATTCAAAGTTGTTTTATAGTCCATGCCTGTTGTTCCTTCCAGTCGCAATGCCTGAGCAAATCAATACAAAGTTGATGATCTCTTAAAAAGTCGGGGAGTACCTCTACGGTGTCATTCCGGCTTGCCTGCACCCAGCGATTACGAGTGCATAGCGCGAGTGCAGGGCGTCCGGTATGACGGTCTGTTGGTGATTTTCGAACTTTTTACGAAACCATGAATCTTGAAGCTGCGAAGATAGGAAAACAGGAAGGGAATCGAGGCAACACGAGAGATGATTAAAAATTTCATAACAGCGTTGCAGTTCCTTACGGTTTTTACGGTGAACAAAAAGCACGACGCGGAGGAGAACGACCTGGCCAGGTCCATGGTTTACTTCCCCGCGGTCGGTTTTTTGATCGGGTATCTCCTGGTCAACGCGGACAAGCTCTTCGCGCTGATCGCGCTGCCCCAGACCGTTGCGACATTCCTGGTCATCATCCTCTCGGTTTTGATCACCCGGGCGCTCCACATCGACGGACTGGCCGATACCTTTGACGGCATGATGGGCGGCCACGATCACGCATCCCGGCTCGCCATCATGAAGGACAGCAGGCTCGGCACCGCCGGCGTGCTCGGCATCCTCTTCGTCCTGTTCATGAAATATCTCTGCCTCAACAACCTCTTCGACAGCGACCGGGTCGCCGCGCTCCTTGTCGCGCCGGTGCTGGGCCGCTGGTCACAAACGTTCATGGTCTTCAACACAAACTACGGCCGCGAAGACGGCATGGGCCGGGTCTTCGTCGGCCATCTCCGGGCCAGCGGCCTGACGGCGGCATCCGTGGTAGCCGCGGCCCTGTCGGCCTTCGTTGTCGTACGTCTGGACCCGCGGTCGGTGGTGCTCTTCGTCACGCTTCTTGGCGGCGTTTCACTGCTGACGTACCTCGGGAAACGGCGCGTTGTCCGGAAACTCGGCGGTGTGACGGGTGACGCTATAGGCGCCTTGAGCGAATTGAACGAGGTGCTGGTGCTTTTTGTGTTTGTGATTTTCTCCAATGGTAATTAACATATGCCGACGACTGTTTATCTGATGCGTCACGGAGAAGTGGCTAACGGCGGCGAGAAACGCTACAACGGCCACATCGACGTGGACATCACCGAGAACGGCGTGCAACAGATGCACCGGCTTGCAGGACTGATGGCCGGCAAGAGCCTCTCGGCGGTTTATTCCAGCGATCTCATCCGCTCCGTAAAAGGAGCGTATATCATTGCCGAAAGAGCCGGCGTCGCGCACACTCCCGTTCGCGAACTCCGGGAGCGGAGCGTCGGCGCCTGGGAAGGGCTGACGGCCGGGGAGATCAGAGAGCGTTTCCCCGCGGAATACGTTGCCTGGCGGGCTGATCTGCTCAACTACCGCCCGCCGGGAGGCGAGTGCCTGCACGATGTAAGAGACCGCATCCTGCCCGTGTTCAAGCGGCTCGTGGCCGCCCACCCGGATCAGGAAATCGCCATGCTCCTTCACGGCGGCGTGAACCGCGTGATCCTCGCCGATGCGCTCGGCATGGACATGATGAACCTGTTCCGCATCGACCAGTCTTTCGGCGCGCTTAATATCATCGATTATCACGATGACGGCATGGCCGTGGTCAGGCTGGTGAACGGATAGAGTTCTCTTTTTGCAACGCCATCTTATCGCCCCCCCTCGAACGGAAAAACATTCACCTCTTAGTCGTACATCAACATTATCCGCATCAATGTTTTGCCCTGCGCGCTACAGCAAAAGTATGATGGTACTCCCTGTCCCGGCCTTTTCTTGACGAACAGCGAGAAATGTGGTTGTATTAAGTAGATATTGAATTCGTTCGTTGACGATTCATGACTTTTTTGGAGAGGCGAACCATGGCTGTTCCCGCGGATAAAGTGCCATTCGGGAAACCGGAATTTAAGAGGATATCTGATGTCATCTGGGACCTGCCCCTGTCCTTCAAGCACGGGATGCGCGTGCCTGCGAGGATGATTGCGACGCGGAAATTGATCGAAGCAATGGACCTGCAGGTCTACGACCAGATTTCCAATGTGGCCACTCTCCCGGGTATCCAGAAGTTCGCTTACTGCATGCCGGACGGCCACAGCGGGTACGGTTTCCCCATCGGCGGGGTTGCCGCCTTCGATGTGGACAAGGGCGGCGTCATTTCGCCGGGAGGCATCGGGTTCGACATCAATTGCGGTATGCGGCTTGTCTTGACGGATCTGACCCGCGACGAGGTGACGCCCCATCTGAAAACGCTGGTGGATAAATTATTCCGGCGCGTGCCCGCGGGCGTGGGGAGCAGGGGCTTTGTCGATATTTCGAAGGAAGAGTTTAGAAATCATGTCGCCGTCGAGGGTTCGGAGTGGGCGATAGGGAAAGGCTACGGGTGGAAGGAAGACCTTGAGCGGACCGAGCTGCACGGCAGGGCCGGCTGGGCGGACAAATCAAAGGTTTCCCAGCGGGCCATCGATCGAGGATACAACCAGATCGGGACCCTCGGCTCGGGAAACCACTATCTCGAGATCCAGTGGGTCAAACCGGAGAACATCTTTAACGAGCCGCTTGCAGCCAAATGGGGCATCTTCCCCAACCAGATCGTGGTCATGTTCCACTGCGGCTCCCGGGGGTACGGACACCAGATCGCCAGCGACTACCTCGAGCTCTTCCTGTCCGTCATGGAGCGAAAATACGGCATCAAGATCCTCGACCGGGAACTTGCATGCGCGCCCTTTCATTCACCCGAGGGACAGGATTATTATAAGGCCATGGGTTGCGCGGTGAATATGAGCTTCGCGAACCGGCAGGTTATATTACACCGGATCCGCGAGGTGTTTTCCGAGGTCTTTAACCGGAGTGCCGAAGACCTCGGCATGGACATGGTCTTCGATATCGCCCACAACCGGGGGACCTTGGAAAAACACGAGGTCGACGGCAGGATCAAAGAGCTGATCGTCCACCGGAAGGGGGCGACGGGATGCTACTATCCCGGCCGGGAGGAGATCCCCGAGTTGTACCGCCCGGACGGTTCGCCGGTCATCATCGGCGGTTCAATGGAAACGGGCAGCTATCTGCTTGTCGGCGGGCCGCGCGCCGGAGATACATTCTGTTCAACGGCCCATGGCAGCGGCAGGACCATGAGCCGCACCAAGGCAAAGCATATGGTGAACGGCAGGGAGCTGCTTCATAAACTGGAAGAGCGCGGTATTTATGTCAAATCCGTGAGCTACCCGGGGGTCGCGGAGGAGGCAGGTTTTGCCTACAAGGACATCGACGAGGTGGTCAAGGCAACCGCGGAGGCCGGCATTTCGCTCCCGGTCGTGAAGCTGGTGCCTCTCGGGAACGTGAAGGGGTAAGAGACATCGTTATTGCAAAATGTAAAGTGCAAAATGCAAAAGGCAAAATGGGAAATCTCAAGAAGTGCCGAGAAACATCCTGCAAATTTGCATTTTGAACTTTGCAATTTGAAATTTGCATTTTTTTACGGAGTGACGGATGCCGTACCGGTTTCTTGATGACGTTGCCATCGCCGATGTCGCGTTCGAGGCCGAGGGGAAGACGCTGGACGAACTCCTGCAGTCCGCCGCACTGGCGCTGACCGAAACGATGATCAGGGACAAGGAGAAGATGGAGCAGAAGGTGCTCAAATGTTTCGAGGTGGAGGCGGAAACCCCCGAGATGCTGCTCTACCGTTTTCTTCAGGAACTGGTCTTCTTGAAGGACGCGGAGCGTTTGCTCTTCAATCGGTTCGAGGTCGGTCTTGGACAGGAAGTCCCCGCGCTGCATCTTCAAGTCCGCGCGTTCGGCGAGGAAATATCCCCGGAAAGACACGAATTGCTCGCCGACGTCAAGGCGGTGTCCCTGCACAATTTCAGCGTGCGTGAGACCCCCGAGGGTTGGCGGGCCGAAGTGATACTTGATGTATGATTGCCGGCAACTCCCCATCATTATCCGCTCGATCTTTCCTTGCTTCTGCATTGTCCCGCAATAAAGCCGATAAAAAAGCGATTGACATAAGCGTTTTCATATCCTATCCTGTTATCACGCAAAGCGGCATTTGCACTATTATTATCAATCCGGCTTTAAAAGGAGTACCTATGGTGATACAGAACGGCAAAATATTCATCAACATCATCACGATGCTTTTTCTCATTGCCGGCCCGGTTTTGGCTGCGCATGGGGAACTGAAAGTCGTAGAGGCGGAGGGGGAGGTCTTCCTCGGCGATGATTCGACTATCGGCCAGGCCAAGGCGGCAGCCCTGAACAACGCCCGCCGCGCAGCGCTCGAAAAGGCCACAGGCGTGGAGGTGCGCGGCTCTTCGGTAGTCTATAATTTCCAGCTTATCAACGATCTCGTGCTTACCGCCACCAAGGGAGTGATCGTCAAGGAAAAGATTTTCGAGAACGCCTGCAAGTCCAAGGACGAACACCTTTACTGTACGGCGAAGATCGAGGCATCGGTTATGCCGCTCCACCTTGAGCGGCGTGGTGATTTTGCGGTCACGAAGGCCGTCGTCCACCGAGTGGGAAGCGATGCTGCCAAGTTGAGCCCGGTATTCCAGAGCAAGGACGAAATCCAGGTCCGGGCCGCTGCAAATCAGGACTCGTTCCTTAACATTTTCAGCGTGGACCAGTACGGCAATCTGGCGAAGCTCTACCCCAACGAGTACTGCACGTACGAAATGCTGCCTGCCGGCAAGGAACTGGTGCTGCCTGATTCGTTGCAGAGGCAGGCGGGATTGAAGTTCAAGGTTGCCACGCCGAAAGGCATAAAGCGGGCTGTGGAGTCAGTCCTCGTCGTTGCGCTCAAGAACAAAAAGCAGCTTCTTACCGGGGGCAGCGAGAATCCCACGATCATGGACTTGATGCAGGAGCTTTCGAATATCGATCCATCGCTTTGGGTGGAGAAGACCGTGGGGTATGAGGTGAGGGAATAGAGGGAGGAGTCAGCTTCATTTTCCCCGCCTGTTGCATGCATATGTATATCAGGAAAAAACAAGGCAGGCCATTTGGCCTGCCTTGAGTTTATCTGATGGGATGAGCCTTCAGGGTTTCCTTAGAGGCGTTCATCCTGACCTGCAACGCTACGAAGCTATTTATCAGCCCTTTGTATGCTTTGTCCGGAAAACAATGTCCAATAAACACTTGTTGAATCCACCGCTACATACAAACCGCATACACTGGACAAACTTGGCGTAATGGTCGTTACTGGCCCGCCATTGATCCCGGTCTTTGCGACGAAACAGCCAGGATAGCTCGCCCAATAGACGCCGTCAGCGCTTACGGCAATCCCTTGTGGGTTTTTTTGGTTCGTTGCGAGGGTCGTCATCACCCCTCCATTGATCCCGGCTTTCTTGATGGTACCGCCGGGAGCTCCCCCCGCCGAGTTTGTCGTTCCTGACCAGCCGAATACGTTTTCCGTCCAGTAAACATCGGTTAAATACACGGTAATGCTCCAGGGATTACTCAAGCCCGAGGCGATGATCGTCGGTATCACGTTCACGTCGGCGCTTTTCAAGAGCTTCTTTACTGCCCCGCCTGTGGACTCGGTCCAGTAAACATTCGTGTCATCCACGGCAATGCCCATGGGACTGCCCAGCCCCGAAGCAAGGGTCGTTGTAGCTCCACTGTTTATCGTTGCTTTCTTGACTGTTCCGCCGTCGCTCTCGGTCCAGTAAACATGGGTGGAGTCAACGGCAATGAATTGCGGCGTGTTCAGATTCGTGGCAAGGGTTGTTAC
The DNA here is from genome assembly GCA_045403145.1 of Nitrospirota bacterium. Lineage (GTDB taxonomy): Bacteria > Nitrospirota > UBA9217 > UBA9217 > UBA9217 > JAJYKN01. The sequence continues at coordinate 5,820 of JAXIPA010000124.1, forward strand.
CGCCCCGCCGCCTTTCGATACCTGATGTACCGTTCCTGCAGCGGTATCAGTCCAGTAGACATTCGTTCCATCGACCGCGATACCGAATGGTTTTGTGTTGGTGAAGGTACTTGTGGCTAGGGTAATTATGGTCCCGCCGAGTTTTGACACCATATTAATGGATCCGATCCCGCTTGATCCGAAATTGTTGTGTTCTGTCCAGAACACGCTGTCGGCATCGATGGCAAGAACGCGAGGATAGGAACTGGCAGCGGCAATGGTCGTTATCGCTCTGTTGGTCGTGAAGGTTTTATCAGCGCCATTGAACGTGCCGCCCAAGTTGCTGGTCGCCAGCCGGTAGTGATAGGTGGTGTTCTGAAAGAGCCCTGTCAGATTGGCGGTGTGATTGAGAGGTCCGGTCTGGACGAACGGGGTCAGTGACGTGGAGTTCCCGTATGTGGACGCTGTCCCGTATTCGAACGACGCGGTCGTGGAGTAGCCCTCTGGATTGTCGAAGCTCCCGTTCAAGGTCACGGTCGTTTCCGTTATCGATGTCGCGGCGCCAGTGACCGGTATGGTGGCTCCCGCTATCGGCAGTGCGCTCACCTCGCTCGACCCCGCGCTTTCGATGCTGCTTCGCATTGCCGTGACGATGTAGTAATGCGTCGTCCCGTTGGCAATACCGGTGTGAGTATAGGGGCTCGTTGCACTGGCGATCTTTGTTCCGTTGGCCGGCGTGACGCCGGGCGCAGTAGACCAGTAAACATTGTAGGACGCAGCGCTAGTCACCGTGTTCCAACTGACGAGGTTCTTGCCGCTGCCTGCCAGGGCGGTAACACCCGCGGGGACCACGTAAGACGCGACGATAACGCCTATATCAGTCACTTGGCCGGGGCCGGTAGTTGCTTGGACATTGCCCTGTTCGCCGTAATACACAACGCCGCCGCCCGCATTCTTACCCATGATGCCGATGGTTGCGCCGTTTTGGGGCCCAGAAATCGTTATGTCTCCGGTATGCGCAGAGCAGTCCCAAGGTCCTCCCGAGGCGATAAGGTTTAACGTGTTTTGCGGGTTTGTCGCATAGAGAGCTGCTTCAACCGTGGTGATTCCCGCTGCTGTGCAGTCGAGCGGCGCCCGATAAATGCCGGCGGCCGCGGGAGCGCTTTCCGGCCCTCCGACCCATTCGACGCCGAACGAGATTGTTCCGGTGCCGGAGGTTTGCGTGGAATTATTATAGCCGCAGGTGCTCAGAAGAAAGAGCATCGGCAACACGATCATGAAATATTTTTTTTGCATGGAAGGATCACCTCATGTCCTGAGTTCCCGAGAATTTTTTTGTGCACTACCATCCGACCCGGATAGTTCCATTGCTGCCCCCGTCTCCGCTGTCACCGCCGCCACCGCCTCCACCGCCGCCCGCTGCCGCTGCGACCCCGCCGACGACAAGGATGCCGAGAGCCCATTTCCACCAGTTGGAGCTTTTTTTCTCTTCCTGTTTTTGCGGTTCAGCCCGCTGTTTCTGCATGTCCCTGCTCATCTGGTCTTCGAGCTTCTGTTTCTCGATGACGTTTTTTTCAACAGGCTCGAAGCCCGAGGGCAATTGCGCCCGGACGGGTGTGGCAAAGGCAAGCAGCATGAACAGGGCGATTATTTTTTTCATGGTATGTTCTCCTTGAAGCGAAAAAAAAGTATTCGACGGGAAACCGGTCATTTTTATCTGTCAGGGGACCAGGACCAGGGACTTGCTGCCGACGACCTGCGGTTCCTGCTCGCGGTTGTACAGCCTCCAGGCCTGATCGTTGACTCCATCGACTGCGAGGAGCGCTTGTTCCACATCCAGGGCAGTAAGGTTCTTCTTCCCCTTTTCGATAGTGGACTTGATCGTCTTGAGGAAATTATAGGTGAACAAGCCGTGGTGCTGATCGTTGTACCAGGAACTGATCTGGTTGCCTTTCGAGCTTGAGAACACGACGGCATTCTTGAGCCGCAGGGCGGGGGTCGAGGCTTCTATGGTAATGGGGCTGGCATTTGCTATCAGCATGCCGTCATTGTATCCGCCGCTGAAGCAGGAATCCAGTACCACGGTAATGCTTCTCGGACCTTTGTCCTGCTCGAGCTTGGCGAGGTTATCATAGAAAGTATCGAGAGAGTACCCGGTTATTTTGACAATGGACGGGTCGGCATCGGCGGGAACAAGATAGGGTTTCTTGGTGTTCGTATCGGGAGCGCCGTGGCCCGAATAATAGATGAAAATATCCGAGCGGTCTTTTCGGGTCCTGTTGTAAAGAATCCCTTTGTGATCGCCGGCATCGCCGAATATCTTGATGAAATCCACGTGCGATGCGTCGGTCAGGAGGATGATGTTGCTTTCCTTGAAACCCAGGGATTCGGTCAGGTATTTCTTAACGGCGATGGCGTCCTGGATGGCATAGGATACGGCAGGGATCTGCGTATTGCGGTAGTTGCGGTTGCCGATGACCACGGCTATGGCATCGGGTCGATTGATCGTGGTCCGGGGCGGAAAATCAACACTGGCGTTCAGCATCTCGAGCGTCTGCTGATACTGTTTGTTCCGGGGATCGAGATTAATGGCTTTTTTGACGAGTTCTTTTGCCTGGGCAAGGTCCCCGTCCGGTTTCAGGGGGTACAGAAGGGCAAGGGCGTTCATGGCCCTGGCATATTTGGGGTTGATCTCCAGGGCCTTTTCCAGCTCAGCTTCCGCGTCTGTGAACCGAGTCTGATGGGAATTGATGACGGCGAGGTTGTAGTGGAGGGACGCGCTGGTATCACACATTTCGATCGCCTCGCGCATCTTTCTCTCCGCAAGTCCGGGATTGGACACCGCGAATTCAGCAGCTTCATCGGAGAGTTTCGATGCCTTGATGCAGTCTTTTCTTTCTATCGCAGAAGAGGGCACAGCAGAGGCGAGAAGGGCTGCACTGAGGCAGGAAAAAACGAATAACATTTTCATACTTACACCCCACATTCGAGTTAGGATAGGATTTATTTCAGCTCCTCGGGGTACTATCGTCGCAGATACTCCTTAATTATTTATGACCGCAGAATACAAGAGGGCGCTTTTTTTGTCAAGATGTTTTTTTTATGATAAACCAATAAATTTGTTTTTCTAGTGGATGGCAACAATCCCTGCGGCCTCGCACATGAGACAAAATGATTGACTTTGCTTTTATCATACCGTATTGTATGTGCACAATTACAGAATGCTGGGGGAGCCGCAAGGCTGAGAGTCCGAATCGGACGACCCTTGGAACCTGATCCGGATAGTGCCGGCGTAGGGAAGGCGAGCACGGGAATTTTATTGGAAACCCTTCCAGCCGTATCTCCGGATACGGCTTTTTTTGTTCAGAGGCGCCTGCATGAACATCACGCTCAATGGTGAAAAAAAAGAATTCCCCGATGGCATCACCATCCTCGGTCTGCTCGAAACCCTCAATATCCAGCACCGGCGCGTCGCTGTGGAGTTGAACGAAAGCATCATGAAGAAGGACGGGTATGATTCGATTGTCATTAAGGAAGGCGATTCCCTGGAGATTGTGAGTTTCATGGGGGGCGGCACTGCAAATGCGGAATGAGGAATGCGGATTGCGGAATGAGTTTGTAGCCGCAGGCTTCAGCTTGCGTGAATATCAGGACTATAGGAGTCTATGATGAATCATGATACGCTGGTGATCGCAGGCATCGAGTTTCAGTCCCGGCTCTGGGTGGGGACGGGAAAGTACAGGGATTTCGCGGAGACGAAGAGGGCCATCGAGGCTTCGGGCACGGATGTGGTGACTGTTTCGGTCCGGCGCGTGAACATCATCGACAATTCTAAAGAGAACCTGCTGGATTATATCGATCCGAAGAAATATAAAATTCTGCCGAACACGGCAGGCTGTTATACGGCCAAAGACGCGATCCGTACGGCCATGCTGGCCGCCGAGGCGGGGATTACCAAGCTCGTAAAGCTGGAAGTCATCGGCGACGAAAAGACGCTTTTCCCGGACAATGAGGCGACGCTTGAAGCGGCGAAGGTCCTGGTGAAGGAGGGGCTCATCGTATTGCCGTACATGAGCGACGATCCTATCATGGCGAAAAAACTCGTGGACATCGGCTGTCCGGCGGTCATGCCGCTCGCGGCGCCCATCGGCTCGGGCCTCGGAATCAGGAACCCCTACAATATACGGATCATCATGGAGACCGTGAAGGTACCCATCATCGTTGACGCGGGCGTGGGAACGGCTTCCGACGTTGCGCTGGCAATGGAACTGGGGTGCGATGCTGTTCTTCTGAATACGGCGATCGCCGGGGCGAAGGACCCGATTGCTATGGCAGAGGCAATGAAGTACGGCGTGCTCGGAGGCAGGCTCGCGTACAAGGCAGGCAGGATCCCGAAGAAGCTCTACGCCACGGCCAGCAGTCCGATCGAGGGGATGATAGGAAGCTGACGCCTCCAAATGCAAATTGCAGATTGCAAAGTGCAAAATGTGAAATTGCGGGCAATGATGGTGTTCCATTTTGCATTTTGCATTTTGAATTTTGCATTTTGAACTTTGAAATGAATATCGACTTCAACCTTTACCTCATCACCGACCGGAAGCAGACCAAGTTGCCGCTGCCCGAAGCCGTGCGTCTGGCGCTTCAAGGCGGGGTCCGGGCCATACAGCTTCGGGAACGTGATCTGCCGGTTCGGGAACTGCTGTCGCTTGCTCAGGAAATCAGGATATTGACCAGGGAGTACAACGCCAAGCTCTTCATCAATGACCGGGTTGATATTGCCGTTGCTGTTGACGCCGACGGAGTTCATCTCGGCCACCAGAGCATGCCGCCTGAGGCGGCGAGGAAGATCGTCGGCATGAAAATGTTCATAGGGGTGTCCACGCACAATCTGGAGGAAGCGCAGGCAGCGGAACAAGGCGGAGCAGATTTTATAACCTACGGACCTGTCTATCTGACGCCGTCCAAGGCGGAATTAGGCGTTCCAGTGGGGCCAGAATCTATAAAAATCATCGTAAATAGCATTAATATCCCTATTTTTGGGCTTGGTGGAATAAAAAGTGGTAACGTTGACATCGTTATGGGCTTTGGCGCTCATGGTATATCCATGATTTCCGAAATATTTTTTTCTGACGACATAGAGAGCAAGGCACGGGAAATTGTGGCGAAAGTTGACAAGGCACGCATACCGTCGTGAGGTGAGACATGACTCAGATTCTGGAAGCGCGAAGAGGAAATATAACTCCTGAGATGGAGGCCGTGGCCAGGGCTGAGGGCGTCAGCCTCGATCATGTCATCGAAGGCGTGGCGAATGGAACGATCGTCATCACCCGAAACCGGGTGCATACCAATATAACACCGCTCGGCGTCGGCAAGGGGCTCAGGACAAAGATCAACGCGAACATCGGGACTTCAAAGGACAGGATGTCCATTGAAGGTGAGATCGAGAAGCTGAAAGCCGCTGTCGCCGCCGGAGCGGACGCGGTCATGGACCTCTCTACCGGGGGCCCCATCGTCGGCATCCGCAAGGAGATCCTGAAGCAGTCAACCGTGGCCATCGGGACCGTGCCGATCTACCAGGCCGCGGTCGAGACCGTTGAGCAGGGAAAACCGATCGTCCAGATGGACCCCGATCTCCTGTTCCGGGTGATCGAACAGCAGGCGGAAGAGGGCGTTGACTTTGTGACCGTGCACTGCGGCGTCACCATCTCGAGCCTTGAGCGGCTCAAGCGACAGGGCAGGATCATGGATGTGGTGAGCCGGGGAGGCGCTTTTCATATCGAGTGGATCATCTATAACGGGGCGGAGAACCCGCTGTTCACGCAGTTTGAAAGACTCATCGAAATCGCGAAGAAATACGACGTCACTCTTTCGCTCGGGGACGGCATGCGGCCGGGGTGCCTTGCCGATGCCACGGACCGGGCGCAGATCGAGGAACTGATCACCCTGGGTGAGCTGCGCGATATCGCCCACGAGGCCGGCGTGCAGGTCATGATCGAGGGTCCGGGCCACGTGCCGATCAACCAGGTAGAGACGAACATGAAGATCCAGAAAGAACTTTGCAAGGGAGCGCCGTTCTACGTGCTCGGCCCTCTCGTAACGGACGTCGCCCCCGGATATGACCACATCACTTCCGCCATCGGCGGCGCAATAGCCGGCGCTGCCGGGGCCGATTTTCTCTGTTATGTAACGCCTTCCGAGCATCTTCGGCTGCCCGACCTCGACGACGTGCGTGAGGGGGTGATCGCATCCCGTATCGCCGCCCATGCCGCGGACATCGCGAAGGGCGTCCGGGGTGCGATGGACTGGGACAAGGAGATGGCCCGGAGGCGCAAGGCGCTTGACTGGAAAGGGCAGATCGAGCTGTCCATCAATCCCGAACGGGCGCGCAAGCTGCGAGAGTCCAGCATGCCGAAGGAATCGGACGTCTGTACCATGTGCGGCGAGTTCTGCTCCATGAAGGGGATGAGCCAGTATTTGAAGACAGAGAAAAGCAAGGGATAATTTTGGAATGCGGAATGCGGAATGAAAAAACTCCTCTCCCCACCGGGGAGAGGTTGGGTGAGGGGAAAATTATGAATGCACTGCCGAATATGAAAAGACTGACAGCGTTGATCCTTCTTGTACTCCTGTCCGGTCTGCCGTTCGCCGTTTTTGCCGCCGCGAAGACAGCAACACCGAAAGTCATTCTGAATCCAAAAAAGGTCGGGCCCGGCGACCTCCTGCTCGTAACGGTGAAAAACATAAGCGGTCCTGTGGAAGGGACCTTTATTGGCAAAAAACTGTATTTCAACGCGTCGAAGAGTTCCTATCAAGCTGTTCTCGGCATTGACCTTTTCACCGAGCCCGGCAAATACAGCCTTGTGATCACCAGCAAAGGTACAAAGCTTCAGCGGACCGTGAAGGTGTCAAAGAAAGACTATCCGATACAGCGGCTCACGCTGCCGAAGGACATGGTCGTGCTTTCGCCGGAAAACGAGGCCCGGGTCGAACGGGAACAGAAGAAAGTTGCGGCCCTCTGGCCTGTTGACTCGATCCGCATATGGAGCGGGGGTTTCATAGATCCCCTTCCCGGGAAGAAGATCGGCACGCCCTTCGGCGTCCGCAGGATCATTAACGACATCCCGAAAAATCCTCACTCAGGCGTGGACGTAACAGCTGATGAGGGGGAGCCGGTACGCGCGCCGAACGACGGCGTCGTGGTACTGGTGGACGATCAATTCTATTCCGGGAAAAGCGTTATCCTCGATCACGGACAGGGGATTTATACCATGTTTTTTCACTTATCCAAGATCAACGTCCGGCACGGGCAGGCGGTCATAAAAGGTGACGCGATCGCCGAGGTCGGCTCCACCGGCCGATCCACGGGTGCGCACCTGCACTGGGGCGCTCGCGTGCAGGGCGCAAGAGTGGACCCGCTCAGACTCATCAAGCTGAAGCTGGAGTGAGACCGAGCAAGGGGCAAGGGGCCGGGGAAAGACATCATTTCAAGTTCCGTCATTCCCGTGAAGACGGGAATCCAGTGTTCTTATAATTCGTGTTCATTCGCGGCCAAATGAAAAAAGTCCTCTCCATAGCCGGTTCAGACCCTTCCTCCGGCGCCGGCATTCAGGCAGACTTGAAGACCTTCCAGACCCTCGGCGCCTTCGGCATGGCTGTTCCCGCGGCGCTGACTGTTCAGAACAGCCGCGGCGTCTCCGGTGTCGAGCCGGTTTCCTCGATAATGCTCTCGAAGCAGCTTGAAGCGCTTCTTTCCGACATCAGGTCGGATGCGGTCAAGACCGGCATGCTCTTGACGAAACAGAACATGGATGCAGTCGCAGCGGCTGTCAAGCAATTCAGGATCAGAAACCTTGTAGTCGATCCCGTGCTCAGGTCCAGCTCCGGGAAAACTCTTCTTCAACCCGGCGCTCTTTCATCGCTCAAGAAGCGTCTTTTCCCTCTCGCGCTCGTTGTGACCCCCAATATCCCGGAAGCCGAGGTCCTGGCAGGCATGTCGATCAGGAGTGCAACGGACATGGATTTCGCAGCGGGCAGGATTCTCGACCTAGGGCCATCCTATGTCCTCATCAAGGGCGGTCATCGAACCGGGCCGGCAGAAGACACTCTGTACGGAGGCAAAAGTGTACTCAGTTTCTCCACACCACGACGAAAAGGCGAGTTTCACGGCACGGGGTGCGTGCTTTCCTCGGCCATTGCGGTGTTCATAGCGCGTGGATTGCCAGTGGAAAAGGCTGTGGAAAAGGCCAAACAATTTGTGGATATGATGTTAAGAACGGCGAAGCCGGTGGGCAAAGGAAAGACGAAGTATTTTCAATTCTAAGGCTTCATGACGGAGTCATGGAAACGAGGAGAAAAATCTGTTTTTTTGAATTCCTCCGTGTCTCGGTGTCTCCGCGGTTAATATTTTTTCAGGAGGTTTTATGCGTATTGACGGCAGGAAGGCGGATGAGCTCCGCAGGACCAAGATCACCAGGAACTACATCAAGGATGCCGAGGGGTCGGTCCTGATCGAGATGGGCGACACCAGGGTCATCTGCACGGCCACGGTGGAGAACACCGTGCCTCCGTTCCTGAGAGGCAAAGGAACGGGATGGGTGACGGCGGAGTATGCCATGCTCCCGCGTTCGTCGGCGCAGAGGATCCAGCGGGAACGGAGCAAGGTGGGCGGACGCACGCATGAAATTCAGCGGCTTATCGGCCGGTCCCTCCGGTCGGTCGTTGACATGAAGGCGCTCGGCGAGCGGTCCGTCTTGATCGACTGCGATGTGGTCCAGGCGGACGGCGGCACGCGCACGGCATCGATCACCGGGGCCTTCGTCGCACTCGTGGATGCGCTCCGGCATATGAAGAAGCAGGGAATGATCGAGACGGTCCCCGTGACGGACCATCTTGCCGCCGTCAGCGTCGGGATCGTTGGCGGGAAGCCCATGCTCGACCTCTGCTATGTCGAAGACTCGACCGCGGAAGTGGACATGAACCTGGTGATGACGGGGAAGGGCGCGATCGTCGAAGTTCAGGGCACGGCGGAAGGAGATCCTTTTTCCAAAGCGGAACTCGGAAAGATGCTCGCCCTGGGCGAGAAGGGGATAAGGCTGCTCATTAAAAAGCAGAAGGAAGCGCTGAGGTAAGTTTTGATGAATGCGTAAAAAATCGAATATCGCCTCTACGGTGTCATTCCGGCTTGTCCGGAATCCTTCTTTTTCAGTGTGCTATAGGGCACTACGATTCCCGACACCCTGCACTACGCTTCGCTCGTAACCGCTGGGTGCAGGCAAGCGGGAATGACGGCTTTTTACGAAACCATCAGTTTTTATGTCCTTCATAACCATCTTCCTCATATCTTTCGGCCTTATCTTCACGGCCGAGCTCGGCGACAAGACGCAGCTCATGGTCTTCACCCTTGCCCTCCGCTACGGCGGGAAACCGGTGTTGGCCGGGGCCTTTCTCGCGTTTGCGCTGCTTTCCGGCAGCGCCGCGCTCGTGGGCAGGGGGTTGGGGTCGCTCCTCTCGCCGGATCTCATCACCCGTATTTCCGCCTGGGTGTTCATTGCCTTCGGGGTATACATGCTCATCCGGAAAAAAGAGGAGGAGACCGAGGAGGTAAAACCCTCCGCACGCGCCGGTCTCATCGCTGCTTTCAGCCTCATCGCCATATCCGAGATGGGCGACAAGACCCAGATCGGGACGCTGCTGTTGTCGGTCAAGTATCAGAGTTTTACAGCCGTGTTCCTGGGGAGTCTCGCCGCGCTCACCGCCGCCACGCTTCTCGGAGTCCTTGTTGCCGGAAGACTTAATAAGTTCATTCCCGTCAAATATATCGCTCCGGCCTCGGGGATACTCTTTATCCTCCTGGGCGCCGGGACGCTGCTGCTTGCCTGATAGAGTTACTCTCCCGCTCAAAAAATAGAATTTGCGTTTTATTTATCCTTGACAAAGTTTTAACAGCGACTTAATATAAACACCTGTTTTAAACCGGAAAGGAGTGTGCCCTGTATGAGTCGTATACGAATATTCATGTTTTTATTTGGTTTTCTGTTCCTATTTTCATCCGCTGCCATTGCTCAGTTTCCGATTGTCACTGCGGAACAGGTTAAATCCAGGATTGAAGGAAAAAAGAAGGTCGTGGTCATTGATTCGAGAACGTCCGAGGAATATCAAGAAGGCCACATCCCGGGCGCCGTCAACATTCCTCCTGACCGGATGAAAACCGAAACAGCCAGCCTTCCCAAGGATCGGAAAACGCCCATGATCTTCTATTGCAGGGGAGAAGGCTGAGGCCTGAGCAGGATGGCCGCAGGTGCGGCCATGGAGATGGGATACACGGATCTTATGATCTATCAGGCAGGGATGCCAGACTGGCAGGCAAAGGGCCACCCGGTGAAAAAGGGCATGGAGCCGGGTAAGTTGAAATAGCTGAAGGGAAGTGGGAAAAACACATGATCACGAAAAGAGAAAAAGCCAATTATACGATTCAGTCGGTATCTCATGCGCTCGATATTCTCGAGTCGTTTACCAGGACCGAGGACGAACTCGGAGTAACGCAACTATCGAAGCGGCTGGGTCTGCACAAGAACAACGTGTTCCGGCTGCTCGCAACGCTCGAGCACCGCGGCTACATCGAGCAGAACATGGCGACGGAGAACTACCGGCTCGGGGCCAAGACGCTCCAGATCGGGTCGATCTTCATCGAACAGCGCGAGTGCCGCCGCCAGGCCAGGCCCGTGCTCGAGAACCTCGCGGCCGGCTCCGGAGAGACCGCGGTTGTCGCCGTCCTGCGCGGGAACAAGGTCATCTACATGGACAGTGTGGAAACGGAACGGACCGTGCGCGCGGTGTCGCGCATCGGCGCCATGTTTCCGGCCTCCTGCACCGCCGTGGGCAAGGTGCAGCTCGCGAACCTGTCGCCCACCGACATCGAGCGGCTGTATCCTGAACAGAACATTCCCGCCTTGACGGAGAGGAGCATCAAGACCCGCGATGCCCTCATGGCGGAACTCAGCAGTGTCGCTGACAAGGGCTATGCGCTCGAGAACGAGGAGAGCGAGCTCGACGTAAGGGCGATCGCCGTTCCGCTCAAGGATTTTTCGAAGAATGTTATCGCCGCGATCGGCCTCGTAGCCCCCGCCAGCCGCCTGACTGATGAACGGCTTGAAAAAGGCGGCATCATCGGTCTGCTCCAGGATGCGGGCCGGTCGCTTTCCACGAGGCTGGGCTACATCGCGCAGGGGACAAAAAAGTAGCTCGGCCAGTCCTGAACACAAGATCTGTCTGCGCCGATAAGAGCCGAGAATTGTTGACACTTCCGTCCGTGCTGTGTTATTATCGCCCAGATGGTGACGAGACAAAAATGGGATCATCTTAAGGCGTTGCTCCATGACATGCGACTCGCGGTGCTCGCCTATTCCGGCGGCGTGGACAGCTCGCTCTTGCTCAAGGCCGCGGCCGAGGTCATGGCCTCCCACCTCATTGCAGTTACCGCCGTTTCCGAGACCTATCCAGCCAGTGAACTGACCGGCGCCCGGGAGTTCGCGCGCTCGCTGGGCGTGACGCACAAGGTCCTGCCTACGGGGGAGCTTTCGTCGGAAGACTATGTTCGCAACGGGCCGGACCGGTGCTACCACTGCAAGAAAGAATTGTTCGCGAAGCTTAGACTCATCGCCGGGACGGAAGGCATCGATTTCGTCATCGAGGGCTCGAACACCGACGATCTCAGGGACTACCGTCCGGGGAGAAGGGCCGCGCAGGAGTTCGACATACGGAGTCCGCTCGTGGAATCGGGTTTTTCGAAAGCGGAGGTCCGCGAGTGCGCGCGCATGCTGGGTCTACCCACGTGGGACAAACCGTCTCTCGCCTGTCTTTCCTCCCGCATTCCCTACGGTACGAGAATCACGCCCGGGATACTCCGGACCATAGAAGCCGCGGAGGACCATCTTCGCTCGCTGGGGTTCCGGCAGGCGCGGGTGCGTCACCACGACGGGACAGCGCGGATAGAGCTGGATCGCGCCGATTTCAGGAGGCTGCTGAACGGCGACATCACCGCGAAGATCACCGCGGAGCTTAAAGCACTTGGCTATACCTATGTCTGCCTGGACCTCGAAGGCTACAGGACGGGGAGCATGAATGAGGGGCTGAAAGAATTGCGGATTGCGGATTGCGGAATGGAAAGTCATAGGGTTCCGTGTTTTACAGGTGTCATTCCCGAATGGTTTATCGGGAATATGGTTTTGTAATATAACACCATATCCCCGATAGGGTCATTCGGGGATGACGAATGTGCCGGATGGATGTTTAGGATGCAGGAACTCGGAGGAATAATCGCATGAAGGTCCTGGTAATAGGCGGCGGCGGCAGGGAACACGCGTTGGTCTGGAAAATAGCACAGAGCCCCAAAGTCACGAAGATCTACGCGGCGCCGGGCAATGCCGGCATAGCGCAGCTCGCGGAATGCGTGCCTGTCAAATCCGAGGACATTCCCGGGCTCCTGTTATTCGCTAAATCCAAGGCAATCGACCTCACCGTCGTCGGCCCCGAGGGGCCGCTCTCCATGGGCATTGTTGATACGTTCACGGAAGCGGGGCTGCGCGTGTTCGGGCCGAGTGGAAAGGCCGCCGAGATCGAGGCGAGCAAGCGGTTCTCCAAGGACCTGATGAAGAAATACAACATCCCCACCGCGGAATACGAGGTGTTTGCCGATAAGGCCGCGGCAGAGGCCTACGTGCGTGAGAAGGGCGCGCCGATCGTGGTAAAGGCCGACGGACTTGCCGCGGGCAAGGGCGTGGTGGTGGCCGAGACCGTAGATGAAGCGCTCACGGCCCTGGAACTGATCATGACCGAAAAGGCCTTCGGCAGGGCCGGCGACCGTGTGGTGATCGAGGAATGCCTCAGGGGCGAAGAGGCGTCGTTCATGGCTTTCTCCGACGGCAGGACCGTCGTGCCCATGGCGTCGTCGCAGGACCACAAGCGCGTGTTCGACGGCGACAAGGGGCCGAACACCGGCGGCATGGGCGCATATTCGCCGGCGCCGGTTGTCACGAAAAAACTGGAACGCAAGGTCATGGACACGATCATGATCCCCACGGTGCAGGCCATGGAAAAGGAAGGGCGGCTGTTCAAGGGGGTCCTGTATGCCGGCCTCATGATACACGAGGGAGAGGCAAAAGTGCTGGAGTTCAACGCCCGGTTCGGGGACCCCGAGACGCAGCCGGTCATGGCGCGGCTCGACACGGACCTGATCGACATCATCGAGGCAATCCTCGCGGGCTCCCTGTCGAAGGTCGAAATCAAATGGAAGGCCGATTCGGCCGTCTGCGTGGTCATGGCATCGGGGGGCTATCCCGGCGAGTACGAAAAGGGCAGGGAGATCAAGGGGCTCACCCGTGCCGTGCGTCGTGCCGGAGTGTTCGTCTATCATGCCGGGACCGCGCTCAAGGACGGCGCGGTAGTCACGGACGGCGGCAGGGTGCTCGGCGTGACCGGACTCGGACCGGTAATCGCGGCGGCCATTGACCGGGCCTACGCAGGCGTGAGCGACATTTCCTTCGAAGGCGCGCACTATCGCAGGGACATCGGGGCGCGTGCGCTCGAGACGGAGAACTGAGTTCCGGAAAACATTGAAAATTGGAAATTGAAGATTGAAAATTGGAATTGGCAGAATGAAAAAGCCGACGGTTAGAAACATCACGGGCTTTCTGAACAAGACCCTGCGGGTCAAAAAAATCAAGGATGCCTCCCTGAACGGCCTGCAAGTGCGTTCCCGCAGCAAGGGCGAGATCAGCAAGGTCGGCTTTGCCGTCGACGCCTGCATTTCCACCTTTGAGAAGGCAAGCCGGCTCGGCGTCGATCTTCTTGTTGTGCATCACGGCATCAAATGGAGGCCTCAAAAAGACCGGAACATCGAGAGCCGGAGAACCGTCTATCTCAACAAAAGCAACCTGGCGCTCTATGCCGTGCATCTCCCGCTCGATCTGCACGAGGAGTACGGGAACAATATGCAGCTGTCGCGTCTGCTGGAACTGCAGGATCTGCGGAAATTCGGACGGTATCACGGCATAAAGATCGGCTATGCGGGGACCTTTGGAAAGACGATCGGCCTGCCCGCCCTTGCCGGGATCTTGAATAGAACGCTCGGGACCACGTGCCGTGTATTCCCCTTCGGGAATAAACGCATTCGCTCCCTGGGGATCATTTCCGGCGGAGGGGGAAGCATACTGAAAGAGGCCGTCCAGGAACAGCTCGACTGTTTTCTGGTCGGTGAAATCGATCTTGCGGTGTACAACACGGCGCGGGACCACGGGATGAACATCATCGCAGCCGGCCATTATGCAACGGAGACCGTCGGCGTCAAAGCATTGATGCCCCTGGTCGCGGAGGTGTTCGGTGTGAAAACGGTTTTTATCGATGACGCGAAGGATTTGTAAATGCAGAGCGCAGGTTGCATAGTGGGAAAACGCAAACTGAGGATATTCATTCAGCCATTCAATTTACTTTTTGCAATATATTCAACTTGAAGGGAGTTCTCATGAGCAAACCAGTTGTTGGTATCCTGATGGGGAGCGATTCGGACCTGCCGGTGATGCAGGAGGCCGCGGCCATGCTCCAGGAGTTCGGCATCGAATACGAGATGACAATCGCCTCGGCGCACCGGACGCCTAAGAAGGTGCTCGAGTACAGCTCGTCCGCCGAGAAACGGGGGATCAAGGTGATAATCGCCGGGGCGGGATGGGCGGCGCATCTGGCCGGCGTGATCGCGGCGCAGACCACGCTGCCGGTCATCGGCGTGCCGATCGATTCGTCTCCGCTCAAGGGGCTCGACGCCCTCCTCTCCACGGTGCAGATGCCGGGCGGGATCCCGGTGGCGACCATGTCGCTCGGCAAGGCCGGCGCGAAGAACGCCGGGGTGTTCGCGGCCCAGATCATCGCTGCGAGCGATGTGAAGATTTCGAACCGGCTCAAGGTCTTCCGGGTGGAGATGGAGCGGGACGTGGAAGAAAAGGCAAAGAGGCTCATGGCGATCACCGCTGTTTCCACGCACAGAGAACCGGCTGCGGCCGAGGCCGAGGTCGAGGTCGAGGCGGCGCCGGCCAAGAAAAAACCGAGGCGCAGACGGTGGAAGAAAAAACCGGGCGGCGCGGCACCTGCGCAGGGCCAAACTCCGTGAACCCCAAAAGAGACGAATGGATACATGCCGAAGATATTCCGAATTTTCAGCCTGTGGTGAGGTGAGCGATCTGTGTCTCTTTACGGGGTGAAGACCGAGCTTGAATGCCTGCCGTGTTTCTTCGGCCAGATTGCCCGGACCCTGAAGTACGCGGGAGTGAACGGCGACCGGGGCGGAGACATCGCGCGAAAGGCGGCGGCGATCATCGAGCAGGCTTCCCTCGACGAGGTGCCAGCCCGGACCACGACGCTCATTCATCGTTTGCTGCGCTTCGAGACAGGCGTTGACCCCTATCGATCCGTGAAGGAGCAGTACAACCGGATAGCCCTCGACAAGCTCCCGGCGCTGCGAGGCATGGCAGCCGAGCGGGCCGACCGACTCGAAGGCGGGGCCCGTGCCGCCATCGCCGGAAATGTGATCGACTTCGGGATTTATGAAACGATCGACCTGGACCGCTCCATTGACGAATCGTTTCGCCTGCCGCTGTCCGGCGCCGGTTACCGCGCCTTTGCCGGGGCAGTGCAAAGCGCGCGCCGCATTCTCTACCTCTGCGACAACGCCGGAGAGATCGTGTTCGACCGTGTCCTGCTTGAAACCCTGCGTGAGATGGGCAAGGAGGTGACCGCCGTGGTCAAGGGTTCGCCGGTTATCAACGACGCCACGCAGGATGACGCGCGCGCCGCGGGACTGCACGAATGCGCAATTGTCATCGACAACGGCAACGACGGCATCGGCACGCTGCTTGAGGCGTGCTCGGAGCGCTTCATGGACGAGTACCGGTCCTCCGACCTGATCATCAGCAAAGGCCAGGCGAATTACGAAACGCTTGTTCAGGAGCGGGATAGGCGTACCTTCTTCCTGTTTAAAGTGAAATGCCCGGTCGTGGCATCATTCCTCAAGAGGGCGAACGGGGACATCGTGATAGTGGGAGGGAACTGAATTTCGGATTGCGGATTTCACCCTGCACTCGTGCCAGGCACTCGTAAACGCTGGGCGCAGGCGGATTGCGGATTGAAAAAATACGCCAGGGTCAGGGCTCTATGCAGGGCAAGATAATAACAATCGATCCGTCGCATCCCGGGCAGGCCTTTTCCCGATGCGGCGACGTGATAAGCTCCGGAGGGGTGATCGCCTATCCCACGGACACGTTTTACGGACTGGGGGCTGATCCCGCGAATCCTTTAGCAGTGAAGAGGCTCTTCGAGATCAAAGACAGGCAGGAGGACCAGCCGATCCTGCTTCTCCTGGCGGATGCGAAGGATGTAATAGCGTGGGCCGCGGACATAACCCCTCATGCATCGGTCCTCATGAAACGGTTCTGGCCGGGTCCTCTCACGCTCGTGTTCAAGGCGAAAGCGGGCGTGCTTCGGGAACTGACGGCGGGCACGGGAACCATAGGTCTCCGGGTCCCGGGCAGCGAACTGACCCGCGGCCTGATCCGGTTTCTCGGTCATGCCCTGACGGGCACCAGCGCAAATCTTTCGGGCCGGCCCAGCCTCCGCACGGCGCGGGAGACAGCCGAAGCAATCGGCGACCTGGCCGATCTCATCCTCGACGGCGGCGAAACTGCTGGAGGCAAGCCGTCAACCGTCGTCGATGTAAGCATTGACCCACCCCGGGTGATCCGGGAAGGGGCGATCCCTTCGCAGGATGTCACGGGTTAATACGACAATTATCCGGAAGGAACGTAAATGAAAAAAATATTCGTGCTCGATACCAATGTGCTGCTCCATGATCCCCGGGCGATATTCTCCTTCGAGGACAACGATGTGACCATACCGATCGTGGTGATCGAGGAACTGGACAAGTTCAAGAAGGGCATCGATGAAATGGGCAGGAACGCGCGCCAGGTCTCGCGGATCCTCGACGAATTCCGGCAGAAGGGCAAGCTCTCGCAAGGCGTGCCGCTCGACGGCGGCGGGAGCCTGCGCGTGGAATTGAACCACCAGTCCCCCGAGTGCCTGCCGAGCGAGCTCATCGCCGCCAAGGCGGACAACCGCATCCTCGCCACGGCCCTCAATCTGAAGCACGATAACCTGCCGGTGATCCTCGTGACCAAGGACACGAACCTCCGCATCAAGGCGGACGCCCTCGGCATGCGGGCCGAAGACTACGAGTCGGACACGATCACGCTCGATGAGCTGTACTCCGGAGAGACCGAGCTTTTGGTCGAACCCGGCGCGATCGACGAGTTCTACTCGAAAGGCGAGTACACGCCGCCCGCGGACCCCAAACCCTTTCCGAACCAGTTCGTGCTGCTTAAGAACAGCGCCAATTTGTCGCAGACCGCTCTCGCCCGGTATCATCAGCAGAGGAACATCCTCGTGCCGGTCATGAACACCAAGCACGGGGTATGGGGCATCAACGCGAAGAACAAGCAGCAGCAGTTCGCCCTCGACCTCCTCTTGAACGACGACATCCGCCTCGTGACGCTTGTGGGCAAGGCCGGCACGGGCAAGACCCTTCTGGCGCTTGCCGCCGGGCTGGAAAAGACCATCGAGGCCAGGACGTTCCAGCGCCTGGTCGTTTCGCGTCCCGTGTTCCCCCTCGGTAAGGACATCGGGTTCCTGCCCGGCGATATAGAGGAGAAGCTCAGGCCCTGGATGCAACCGATACGGGACAACCTCGACTTTCTCATGGGCGCATCGGCCGTGGCCGGCAGGGCGAAGGGCAAGAAGGACCTGCAGAGCCTCTTCGACCTCGGCATGATCGAGGTGGAGCCGCTCACCTACATCCGCGGCAGGAGCATGCCGAACCAGTACCTCATCGTTGACGAGGCGCAGAACCTCACCCCCCACGAGCTCAAGACCATCATCACCCGGGCGGGCGAGGGGACCAAGGTTGTGCTGACCGGGGACCCCTATCAGATCGACAACCCCTATATCGACTCGTCGAGCAACGGCCTCACCTTCGTGGTCGATCGGTTCAAGGAAGAGTCCATCGCCGGCCACATAACGCTCGTGAAGGGCGAGCGCTCGGACCTTGCCGAGCTTGCGGCGACGCTGTTGTAATTGGCGCTGTCTCCGTTACGCTGTCATTCCCAAAGTCCAATCGGGAATCCGGTGTTTAAAACCATATCCCCGATAGAAGCATTCGGGGACGACAAGTTGTTTTATGTTGGTATTATTACGAGACCGTTAGTAATACTGACATCTGATTAACAGGGAGCATAGCAAAAAACAATGAAAGAACGGAAACAACGATACAATAAAATATTTTTCGCCGTAAGCGCGCTGGCAACACTCCTGGTCCTGACGGAGATCGCCATGCATTTCTTCGGCAAGAGCATCTGTCCGACGGAGGGCTGCAAGGTCGTTGCGGGATACGTCAGATTCGGCGACCTTTCGATCCTGCTCATCGGCCTCGCGACTTTTTCTCTCCTGGCCCTGTTCTCCGGCCTTGGCCTGTACGCGAACCGGCCGGGCCTGGAGCGGTATATCAACCCGGTTCTGATCATTTCGCTGGCTTGCGAGGGGTTTTTTACGGGGTATCAGGCCTTCAGCATCCATACTCCCTGCCTCCTCTGCCTCATCATATTCGGCATCATCGTCATTCTGGGAGTTCTCCGGCTTGCCACGGGAGAAAAGGAGATGGTCACCGGGTTTGCCGCCTTTGCCGCGGTATTCAGCATGTTGTACCTGGTC
Source organism: Nitrospirota bacterium (assembly GCA_045403145.1). Classification (GTDB taxonomy): domain Bacteria; phylum Nitrospirota; class UBA9217; order UBA9217; family UBA9217; genus JAJYKN01. The sequence goes on from JAXIPA010000124.1 coordinate 24,600, forward strand.
TTGCCGGCGGGCGTGACCGTGGACCTCCCGAAAGACGCCCGGCTCATCCTGTTTTACGGCAAGGATTGCAAACACTGCTCCGAGATCATGATGGACCTGGAAGAGAGAAAAATACCGGCATCGCATCTGATCGTTACCGATTACGCCGGGTTTCTGAAAAGCATGGGCATCGAGCATGTGCCCACGCTCATGGTGAATGACCCGTATCAAAAAATATTTCTCACCGGGAAGGACGCAATCAGACGGTATTTGGCCGCCTGTTCCGAGGCGAAGGAGGAACAGGGGAAGACTGCACCGAAACCGAAGACCGGCAAAGCCGCCGCCCCCGCGCGGGACACGGGCGTAACAATCGATATTTTCGGCTCGCCGGACCTTCTGTCCGCGCCGGCTCAATCGGCGGCTGATAGCGGTATGTGCAAGGAGGAAGAAATCTGCAAGTGAGCGGAACTACGCCTCCCGCGGACGTCCGAAGGAAAGGACCAAGCCATGGCAAAAGTGTCATTAATAGTTCAGAAAGAGTTTTGCGCCGAGTGTTCGCTTGCGCTCCGGAGATTTATCGGCGGCATGGACGGCGTGGAGTCGATCGATGTGGGCAATGGATCGATCGAAATCGACTTTGACAATTCAAAGATCAGCGAAGAAACGGTGCGCAAGCTTTCGCGCGACAGCGTGGAAAAGCTCGGCTACAAACTGATCGGCGAAGAATAAAAACGTGAGCGGCCGATTCCGGCTAGAGCACACTTCATGAGTCACGCCCTTCCCGTATTTTAGTAGTGGCGAATTTCCCGCACCCCATGGTAATATAGCTCTTATGGCCAAAATCATCGAGAAGCGGTTCATCCGCACGCAGGATGTATTTTATTATAGTGACCGGTTCCGCAACGGTGATCTCGGCGCTCGGCGCGGGCAGGAAAGCGGCGCTTGCGATTCACCAGTATGTATCGTCCCGCCGGTCCGGCAACTCCTTGTTACTGCATGGCATGATCGATCCGCTGGCTGAAAGATGGCGAGTCAGGCGGCTGCAGGCATTCGGAGGACAAAACTGCGAATACACCCCAGGTTTTTTGCAATAACGGGGTTGACACCCGGTAATCGTTGTGATACTTTACGTAAACTTGTGAACTGTTTTTAGATCGGGAGGGTCTGTTGGAAAATCAAAAAGGGATTGTTGAACTTGCCGCCGAGAAAGTCTGGAAGTTTTTTTCTTCCGTAAAGCTGGCGGTCGTGCTTCTGATCATCCTTGCGCTGGTATCGGTCATCGGCACTGTGATCCAGCAGAATGAGGCCCCGGAAAAATATCTTCGGGAATACAGCCAGACTACGGTCCAACTCTTCGAGCTGCTCGGGTTCTTCGACATGTACCATACCTGGTGGTTCGTGCTCCTTCTCTTTCTTTTCACAGCCAACCTTACCGTCTGTACGCTCGAGCGTCTCCCTCATACGCTGAAAATCATGACCGCCCCGCTCAAGCCCATCGACGAGAACGGCTTGAGGGCCGTTCCGTTCAAGAAAGAGATCACTTTCAAAGGAGGAATGGACCAGGCCGGGGAGCGGGCGGCCGGAGTTCTCAAGGCGCGCGGGTTCCGCTTTATCGAGTCAAAAGAGGCCGGCACTTCACAGCTCATCAGCCAGAAGGGCGTCTACAGCCGCCTGGGGGTGTATATCACCCATGTGAGCATCATCCTGATTTTCGTGGGGGCGCTGATCGGTTCCTTCTTCGGCTTCAAGGCCTTCATCAATCTTCCCGAAGGCGCTTCGTCCAAGGTCGTGTACCTCAGAAACGAACCCATGTGGGATCAGATCATGAGCGCGCTCGGTATCGCCGAAAGCCCCGTCATCCACGATCCGCAGGTCGGTGTGCCGGCCATGCCGCTGGGCTATTACGTCCGGTGCGACAGTTTTGACGTCGATTATTATGTCAACCCCTCGGGGATGCCCACCGGCATGCCGTCGGAATATCACAGCACGCTCAGCATCTTCGACCTGGATGGCCGGAAGATCCTCGATAAGCGGATCCGGGTCAACGATCCCTTGACCCATCACGGCATTACGTTCTACCAGTCGAGTTACGGCATGAACCCAGACGCCCAGGGCAAGGTTGTCCTGAACGTCCGTAAAAAGAGCGATACCCAGTCGGGCGGCGAGACCGTCGTCATCGATCCCGGCGCTTCGGTATATGTCCCGTCCATAGACCGGACGATCAAGGCGCTCGGCTTCGCGCCCTATGGGATGAGAAACCCCGCCACCGGCCAGGTGCAGTTCTATCGCACCGATAACCAGGAATTCATCAACCCCACCGTGGAACTTGAGGTGTACCGGGGGAAAACGCCGGTCTTCAAAAC
>JAXIPA010000222.1:0-6886 GCA_045403145.1 Nitrospirota bacterium
GATGCCGTTGTCGTACCTGAACGTGACCGGCTTCTCCCCGTCCCTGACGTTTTCAATGGTGATCTTGAGGCCCTTGTTCAGGAAGGCCTTGCTCTCGGACACATCGAGGATGTTCTTGTAATTGAAGCTCGTCTTCGAAAAGATCTCGTTGTCGGGCCGGAAATAAATCTGTGTCCCGTGCGCCTTCGTGGGTTTCCCCTTCTTGAGATTGCCCTTGGGCTTGCCGCGGGAGAACTCCTGGGTCCACTCATACCCGTCGCGCCAGACCGTGGCGATGAACACCTCGGAAAGGGCGTTCACGACCGATGCTCCCACGCCGTGGAGCCCCCCTGAGGACTTGTACGCCGTATGGTCGAACTTGCCGCCCGCGTGCAGCGTGCAAAGGATGGTCTCGATGGCCGGCCGCTTCGTCTGCGGGTGAGTGTCAACGGGAATGCCGCGGCCGTTGTCCGTCACGGTCACTCCGCCGTCCTTTTCGATCGAGAGCCTGATCTCGGTGCAGTATCCGTTGAGCGCCTCGTCCACGGCGTTGTCGAGCGTCTCCCAAACTAGGTGGTGCAGGCCGCGCGCGTCTGTGGAGCCGATGTACATGGCGGGCCTTTTCCTGACCGGCTCCAGTCCTTCGAGAACAGTGATGTCCTTCGCGGTATAGCTCGATGCCAAAACAAACCTCCTGACTGCCGGCTCCTGTCTCCTGTAGTCTATTCGCGGCAGATTATAAATCAGGAGAAACGATAAAGCAACATGAAGTTTATGACGTGAAGTTTATGACGAACGAAAGGATGAGCAATTCAGGGCTTTTTTTCGTGCTTGGCGATTGCCTGAGACAGGTCTAAAAAAGTCGGAGATAGCCTCTATGGTGTCATTCCGGCTTGTCCGGAATCCTTCCTTTTCAGCGCGTTATGCCCGCGCTACGATTCCCGACAAGCGGGAATGACGACTTTTTTACGAAACCATCACGTTATGTCCTTTTCCATCTTATAATCATCCATGACAAAGCCGTTGCCGATGTCCTGAACGACGGGGCCTGCATTCTTAAAGCCGAGCTTTTCATATGCCTTGATGGAATTGACATTGTTCTTGTTCACCGTCAGAATAATTTTGCTCAGATTTCTTTGCTTCGCAAGCGTTTCCGCGAATTGAACGGCCTTTTTCCCATGACCCTTGCCGCGCCGGGAAGCCTTCACATAGATCTTGCTCAGGAACAATTCCCCGCCCTTCTGCTGGACAGCGATATATCCGGGGAACTCATCGTCTTCCCTGATCAGAAAATAGAGGACCCCGGCCTTGATCTGCTGCGCAATGGCCTGTTTGGACTGGAACCTTTCGAGCATGTAATCCACCTGCTCCCTGCCGATAATCGGGATGTAATGCTCAGTCCAGATTTCCCTGGCCAGGGATGCGACGATTTCCATTTGCTGCTCAGTCGAGACCGCAATAAACATGGTTTTCATTGTCGAATTTCGTCCTGGCTGCCCGGCAAATGCCACGCGCCGACGTTCAGTTCTTTTGAGAGATACTGACGGTTTCCGCCCATCGGTATAATGTTCCAGGTCCAGGAGGCGTCCGGCCCAGGCAACGCCAGCCCGGACACGGTCGACACCTGGCTGACGATGCCCCCCTCCTGGTCGCGTTTTACGAATTCATGGTCCGCGACGAGACAGACATCGCAGGGCATTGACCGCAGGAAAGTATAATGGGATTCCACAATCCGCCGGCACCAGTCATCGACGTTTTCCTCATCGAGGCCGGGAAGTTTCTTGAGCGCGTACGCGCGCGGGATGACCCAGAGCTGGGAGAGGATGTTCAGGGACACGACCAGACCTGCTTTTTCATCAATTCCAGGGAACATTGGCAAGGACTCCGGCAACTCGCGGAGACCTCGCCGGATGTTTTCATGGAGCTCTTTTGCAATGTTCGTCACGTCATGCTGGATGAGCTTTACATTGCCGTACTGTTTTATGCTCCCTCTGACCTCCGGCAGGAAGACGATATCAACCAGGACCACTTCTTGAAACAACGACGACAGTTCATCGAGCGGCACGTCCAGTAAAAGCCCCGCGCCGAGAACAACCGCTTTATTTCTGTTTCGGCACTTCTCCGCCACAGACAGGACGAATCGGCGCGTGTGTTCGAGATGGGGCCGCCAGGCCTCCCGGTTGCGCCGGTATCGGCTCCTCATGGCAATCGCTTCATCGAGATAGTCCATGTGCCGGACGTATTGCGGACAGGGCGTTGTTAAATATGTGAACAGTTCAGAAAGCATAAGAAAAAAGGTTCTTCAGATTCACAATGTTTTGAGCCAAGTTTTTTTAGAAGCGTAAAAACACTTACCGCGAAGGCGCAAAGGACGCCAAGGAAAGCATACATTTCAGATTCTAAAATTCTTTAAAACCTCTCGTCCTTTGCGGGGCCAAGACGAAGCATCTTCAAACCATTTATATGTGCCGGGGTGTAGAAGCTGTGCATTGCCAGCGGGTGCCCAGTCCTGCATTAATGCACGATGTCCCCGGATGTCCTTGCGTTCACCGCGGAAACGTCGCAATCAGCGACACTCATCGTCACGCCGTACACCTTGTGCAGGGTCTTGTTGGCGGCCTCAAGAACATCCGCGATGCGGGCTTTTGTCTCCACCTCGCCCCGAAACAATACCTTGCGTGTGCCATCCAGGCGGTGCTGAAAATGCACCCACTCATAGGTCCCGTCTTTTAGCTGTTTCGCCATGAGCTTGTAGACGCCGACCTCCGGTATTCGGGGTGAGGCCCACATACCCGCAATCGCCTCGCCCTCACCAACGTTCATCACGGCCTGCAGTTTTGACTCCGGCTTTTTCAAAGCATGCTCCTTATTAGACAGTGCTGATTGTCACTTGTTCGTAATCTGTCGGGTTTCTTGCACTCAACCCAACCTGCGGGGGCCCATTACTGGTGTTTGATATCACTGTTGCTGCGCGAGGTAGAATCCGGACTGAATATCACTGCTGAAATCATGGGCAAAGTTCATGATCATATTGTCGATAACGGAGCTTGAAACGCTTGGCGGCCAGTTAAATGGCGTCAAGAACACAAGAAGCAATTGAAACCACGAGTCCATGTGGTCTTTATAGGTATATGTCTTGAGCACACGGTCACTCTGCTTCACGTCAACGGTAATGATGAAAATATCTCGTCCAAACGCTGGGATAACGCCAAACGTAAAACCTGTAATGACGCCATTCAGGATCGCAACCGGCATGGGTGGCACTCCCTCATTGCGAAAGACAAAGGAGTAATGGTAGTCTCCCGGTCCAGATCCTGATTTCAATTCAGCGAAGAGAGGACTTGAGGACAAAACCTTCTGTATCTCTTTATCGAGGTTTGAAGCGGCAATTGCGTTCTCACCAAAAGGTCCGAATGCCTTGACATCATACGAAGCGGATATCTTTCTTTCGGGAGCCGGCAACTGCTCATTGGTATAGATTGGGAGTTCCCTGCCCGCAAAGCTAGCGCACCCCGACGCCATGAATACCGCAAACAGACATATTAATAGTATTTGGCCGATCCTGCTTCTCTTCAGTTGCATCTTCCCTCCTTGCATTATATTGCGACCTATTTACGGTGAAATTTCGGTCCTCTTTTTTTTAACGTCTCACTGAGCGGTCGACGGACGCAGACCTCGACAAAAGCCCGCAGTACACTGTTGGACGCTACACTCGCCTGTGGGGTTGGGTGACGAGCAGCTCACTTGGAAAACCTCTGAACAGCGCGTGCCCGTGCCTTGGCAGCCTCTTCTGCACGGCTCCTTGGCAATGCGCTCGTCTCAAGCGAGCGCAGAAGGTTTTTGATAACTGCCGCTACCTCGTCAACAGCCGCAAGGAATGCAGCTTCATTGGCCTTTGATGGCTTGTTGAAGCCGCTTACTTTTCTCACTAATTGCAGTGCGGCGCCGCGAATCTCGTCGTCCGTCACCGGTGGTTCGAAGTTGAAGAGGGTCTTGATGTTTCTACACATAAGCGTTACCTCGAAGTATCAGAGCTACCAGTTATGGAGCAGGTCCTGCTCAAAATACAAAAAACGCGACGTACATACTTTAGATAATAATTATTGTGCGACTGTATTATCAGCTAAATTCACAGCGATTTCAAGCTATTTTGAGGTTCGCGGGATTGACTTCTCCTTCAATTTTACGATATGATGGGCAGGTTATATTTTGTGATCTCGTAAAAAGTCGAATTATACCATTTCCCCGTCATTCCGGCTTGACCGGAATCCTTCCTTTCCAGTCTGTTGTTCGGCAGAACGATTCCGGACAAGCCGGAATGACAGCTAAGGGAAAAATCACAGAAAGGACGCTCTCATGGATAAAAACCTCGTCGCACAACTTCAGGATTTTATGCGGCTCTCGGGCGGGTTCCGCGCCTCGCGCGTCATTCTGACGGCGAACAACTACGCGATCTTTGAATACCTTAAGACGCCGAAAACCGTGGAAGAGCTTGCCCGGAGGATCAAGACCGACCTACGGGCCACGGAGATCCTGCTCGACGCGGTCACGGCCCTGGGGCTGCTCAGGAAAACAGGATCGAAGTATCACAATGCGGCTCCTGCAAAAAAGTTCCTCGTGAAGGAAAGCCCCTGGTACCAGGGCGATATGCTGCGCCACTCCGACGCCCTCTCGAAAAACTGGTCAGGCCTCGACGAAGTCGTAAGGACCGGACTGCCGAACCGCTCCGGCGGCCGCGACTACGAGGTTTTCATCAGGGCCATGCATAACAACGCAGTCTTTCGGGCGAAGGATGTCGTCTCATCCATCGATCTGCGAGGCGTGAAAAAGGCCCTCGACCTCGGCGGCGGTCCCGGGACCTATAGCATGGAACTCGCGCGGCGCGGAATCTCGGTCACGCTCTTTGATCTGCCGGATACGATCTCGATCGCCAAAAAAATCGTCAAAGCATCAAAGACGGGGAATATTGAATTTGTGAGCGGTGATTTTCATTCCGATGACATCGGCAGGGGATACGATCTCGTGTTTATCAGCCAGATATTCCATTCGCTCGCGCAGGATGAATGTCTCGCGCTTCTCAAAAAAGCTCATGCTGCGCTGAATCCCGGCGGCAGGATCGCGGTCCACGAATTTTCCCTGGAAAAGGACCGCGCTCATCCCGTTCCCGGAGCGCTCTTTTCCATCAATATGCTCGTGAATACGGCTGCCGGCAGGTCCTATACTTCGCAAGAGATCACGACATGGCTCAAGAAGACAGGATTTAAAGGTCTGAAAACGACCGCGCTGGGAGATACTGTCGTCATATCGGGGACAGTGAGAAGTGAACTCTGAACTTTGAACTCTGAACTATTCTAAAGATTCCACCATCTTCCTGAAATACCGGCAATTCTCTACGAGGTCCGGACCGTGCTTGAACAGCCCGCCGCCGATCAGGAAGATCAAATCACGGCCGTAGGTATCGAGCATCTCCGGCACCCGATCAAGGCTCATACCGCCCCCCGGCGCTGGAAATATTGACTTCAAATGTCCCATGGGAAGGGTCGTCCCCTGCACGATCTCGCTGCACTCCTCCCTGCTGAACGAGAACCTGCCGCCGAAATTCGGGAAGATGGTCGCGTCCGCGCCGGCAAGACGGGCAAGCTGTCCGAAGATCACGCCGTGCGACATTCCGTTCCGGCTTGTGACGAAACTTCCCTGCATTGCCGGGTGCGTAAGGATCGGGAGCGAGATCGAGTCGTCATCCGCCAGTTCCCTCATCAGATCAAAACCAATCAACCCCGGCGCGACCATGAGCCCGCCTGCGCCGGCGTCCTTGGCGACCCTTGCGCGCTTCATGACCTCTCTGTGCGGGGCCGTGATATTTGCGATATAGAGGCAAGGCCGTCCCGTTTCCCTGCTCGCCCGCTGAACCGCCTCGGCGCAGCGTTTGACCCGCTCTTCGAAAGGAGAGCAACACTGGTCCGTCAAACCGTGGTCGTCTTTGATCATATCCATGCCGCCAAGGGCAAACCGATAGGCAAGGTCCGCAAGCTCGGTGCACGACAAGCCCATGGGTTTTACCGCCGTGGACAGGAGCGGCCGCTTCGGGATATTGAGCAGTTTCCTTATCCCCTCCCTGCCGAAGCGCGGTCCCTTGTAGTTCTTGAGCAACGACTCGGAAAGATCAAGATGTTCCACTCTAATGCCGGGCTTGATGCTGCTGTTGCCGAAGATGACGTTCAAAAGCTGGGTAAACTCGCCCGCCGCGATCTCGTTTGCATAGCTGATGACCGCTCTGTAGCTCTCCCCATCCCATCGCTCGAATGACCCGATCCTGCCGAACACATGGTCCCGGATCACGCCTTCCGGCACTTCGTCAGCCGGAAACTCCACGGTCTGCTCGATGCAGATATCCTCTGCCTTGGCGCGAGCTTCCTTCTCACTGCCGAAGATGCGGTAGATGACGGAGAAACGGTCTTTTGAGAACAGGGATTCGGGTGTGCAAGTCTGTCTTATAATCATTTGCATTTCTCAATTATGAACCCGGCGTACTTGGTACTTTGTACTCTGTACCCCGGACATAGTCAAGATTAAATTGGCGAAGAAAACCGGGCAACGGGTTAAAGTATTTACCACAATCGTCGAAAAGAAGAACGACTGCCGATGATAATAAAAGCGGAACAAAGTTATTTTGCTTCGAAATGCATGAGGAGGTGTTCTATGAACAATTGGGTAGCCGTTCTGAAAGCGCTCGTACTAATTGTAACAATCTTATCGACCGTAAGCTGTAGCGGAGGTGGAGGAGGCGCAACTTCGGCAGAGGGTGGAGGCACTACTCCTTCAGGCGGAGGGAGCTCGATCAGACTTTCCGGGCAGGTGGCGGCAAACTCTTCACAGCTTGCTGCAGCAGGGTTCAAAGCGGACGATA
>JAXIPA010000140.1:0-3130 GCA_045403145.1 Nitrospirota bacterium
TTGCAACCGATCCATTCTTTTGCCTGACCGGTTCCCGGAAAAATCCTTGCAACTGACGCCGAAATGAGTATAATGTACCTATACCCCATTAGCGGGGCAAGGAACACTCGTTTTCCGGAACGAGCTCGTCCGCGCCTCATCATCGATCACTGACTCCTCCTGCTCTCACCTTTTCCCACGTAAAAAAGCGACAGCATGCTTGGTTGGAGAACGATGCGGTTTTGCGGAACCCACGCGAGTCTGCGCCCCCCCGGGGACGCGACGTGACCGCGGAGAAGATGTAACGCGCTGTGCGGCAACGACCGTCAGAGCGAACTTATAATCACACAGGAGGGATCATGGCGAAGAAACTTTATGTCGGAAATTTGTCGTATAACACCCACGAGGAGGATTTGCGCGAGGCATTCTCGAAGATCGGGGAGGTCCTGTCCGCCACGCTGATCGTCGATCAGACGAACGGCAGGTCCAAAGGGTTCGGTTTCGTGGAGATGGCGTCGGACGAGGACGCGGAGAAGGCGATCTCTACCATGAACGGAACAACGTTCATGGACCGGACGATCACCGTGAACGAGGCCAAGCCGAAGACTGAGCGCTCTGGGTCCGGCGGCGGCGGCAGGGGTGGTAATCGCGGCGGCGGATACGGCGGCGGAGGAGGAAGATCGTGGAGGTAAGGGTCCAGTCACAGAACATTGAAAAGGCCCTGCGGGACTTGAAGAAGAAGCTCCAGCTGGACGGCCTCTTCGGAGAACTTAAGAAGCGGCGCCACTATGAAAAGCCCTCGGTGAAAAAGAAGAACAAGGAGCTCGAGGCGCAGAAGCGAAAGCGGAAACTCCTTAAGCGCTCACGGCCATCCGGTGGTTCGGGGTCGGGGCCAAGAAGGCCGTCGCAGTCGCCCGCTGCATCGAGCAGCCACGCCTAAGCTGAGGGAACGTAGCGGCCGAATGGGGCATAGCAGGGGGAGAGCAGCGGGCCGGTAATTTGTCCGGCCCGCCCTCATCAAAGCGCGGCCCAGTTCGTACAAATCTTCCTGAGGAGACACTGAGTGGGAAAACCGAATTTTAATTTTCAAAAACGTCAGAAGGAACTCGCGAAGCAAAAAAAGAACGAGGAAAAAAGGCAGAGAAAACTTGATAAAAATACAGTAAAGCCCGCCGAGGACCAGGCCAGGCCGGCAGAAGGCGGAGAAGACAATAGAAACGTCGTCTGATATGAAAACAGAACAAAGTCAAACATTATAAACCCCAAGTTGTTCTGCTTCCTGTTGTACTGGGGTAGATAGCAATGTAAGAACGTATCCACCCTCGGCTATTTTCGTTACCCCGGCCCTCCGTTTTCGATGGTCTCTTTTTAAGAATCATGTAATATGCTCATTGTGGAACCATCCCTCGAGCGTCTCGTAGCTAATCTTGATTTAGTGAACCGCTAACCTAAAAACGGCAGTTTGGAACCATAGATAAACACTCCCTGCTCTCGCTAAAACGCACCGCATAATTTTAGCTGCATAAATCTGCGTTCATCGGAGCCTGCCCCCGTAAGGTCAAAGCGGGGGTCCAACTGCAATTTCCCGGATTATAGCGAAATGAGCGGTTCGGCAGATCAAAAACAAAAAAAAGGGACCGGAAAAACCGGTCCCCTTGGTATAGTTGCTTCAAAGAATTCTGACTTAGATTTCGTTGACGGTAATGGCCTGCTGCGGACAGTTTTCCACGCAGGTCAGGCAGTTGATGCATTCGGACATGTTGATCGGATCCGCCTTGCCGCCGTCCACTTTGAATACAGACTGTGGACACATATTCACGCAGGTACCGTCTCCATCGCACTTGCCCTTGTCGATTGTTACCATGTACATGACGCCTTGTTCCTCCTTCAGTAAAAGTAAAATTTCAAAAGCACGACATATTACCCGCCGGGACCGATAAAATCAAGCATGAAATGAAGAAAAAAAGGAGGCTCTCCCCTGACTGCGAAGAGAGCCTTCCGGAAAACGAACCGGTATATGCCGGTTTTTAATGTTCTATTTCGACCCCCGCCATCCTCTCCCGGACCGAAACCGCGATCTTGTAGAGGAACGTCAGGATCAGGAACCCGATGGCCCAAACGCCGAGCGTGATGATAGCCTCCTGCCTCGTCGGCCAGTAGGGCCGAATCTGATTCATCATGTTCGGCACAAAGCCGCCGATGACCAGGCCGAAACCCTTGTCGATCCAGAGAGAGATGAACAGCATGACGCAGGCGAAAGCGAGCGTCCCTTCGTTCCTCCGGATCTTCGGGATCAGAAGCATGACGAGCGCTACTGCAGCCAGAATGCTCGAGGTCCACATCAGGGGAACAAGCTCGTGATGCCCATGAGCCCCGGCGTAAAGGTAGATAAAGGACTCCATGTGGCCCGGGATATTGCTGTAGAACGCCGTGAAGAACTCCAGGCCAAGCAGGAAGACGTTGGCAAACATGGCATAAGCCACGATCTGTCCCAGCGTCTGGATCGGTTCCTTGCCCGGATCGAACTTGGTAAGCTTCCGCACGATCAGGGCGAGGATGATCAGGAGCGCCGGGCCGCCGGCAAAGGCCGAGGCCAGGAACCGGGCAGCCATGACTGCGCTGAGCCAGAAGTGCCGTCCCGGGAGACCGGCGTACAGGAACGCCGTCACCGTGTGGATGCTGACTGCCCAGGGGATGGAAAGGTAGATGAACGGCTTGATCCACGTGGGAGGCGCCACGCCCTTCCGGTCGGAGCTCAAGGTCACCCATCCGATCATCAGGTTCAGGAAGAGATAGCCCATGAGCACCACCGAATCCCAGAACATGACCGAGTTCAGCGTGGGATGGAGCACGACGTTCGTGATCCTCATGGGTTGTCCCATGTCCACGAAGATGAACAGGATGCACATGGTCACGGCGGAGATCGCGAGAAACTCGCCGAGAATCACGATCTTGCTGAACTTCTTGTAATCGTGCAGATAGTGGGGGATGACGAGCATCACGGCCGAGGCCGCGACGCCGACCAGGAACGTGAACTGGCCGATGTAGAGGCCCCACGAAACGTCCCGGGAGAGTCCGGTAATGCCCAGGCCGTAGTTGAACTGCTGGATATAATAGTAGACTCCCGAAAGAATCAGGGCTCCCAGGAACA
>JAXIPA010000058.1:0-13387 GCA_045403145.1 Nitrospirota bacterium
GGGAGACCTTGATGTCTTTCGCCATATCGACGACATGGTTGTTCGTCAGAATGTACCCGTCCGGGCTGATGATGAAACCCGAGCCGAGACTCTGCCGCACCTGCTCCCTTTGCGGCCTGTTGCCGAAGAACCGGTAGAAAAACTCGTCCATCTGGGGATCGCCAAAGGGGGACTGCTGCCGCGCCTTCACGACCTGCCTGGTCGAGATGTTCACGACTGCGGGCATCTCTTTTTTCACCAGGGGAGCGAAAGATTCGGGAGCGGCCGCAGCAAAGGCCGAACCAGGGACGAAGCATGCAATGAGAACCGCGACGAACGAGAGTTTTATCGTCGACCTCATACCCGACCTCCATGATAATTGCCGGCGACAACGGTCATAGATAACATGGCACTGTGATATAGTCAAGTTATTTCGTTGGGTTAGCGGCTTTCTGAGTTAGTATAGCGCGAAAAAAGGACAGATACAATATCAGGAATTCAGTCTCAAGTCTCAAGTTTCAAGTCTCATGTTTTTTGCCTGACTTGAGACCAGAGACCTGAGACCGGAGACTGGCATTACTGACTATGCAAAAACGGTCTTCATTGCCGCCGCAGATGTTCCGGACCCCTAAACACGGCACGTCAAAGTGTAACCCGTATTACGGTCTTCACATTGCCCCTGACATTGAAATCGCCAACGACCTCCAGGGACCGCGGCTTGAGGTTTTTCTCGAGAGTGTCGAAGATCAGGTTCGTTACCGCCTCGTGGGAAATGCTTTGGTCGCGGAAACTGTTCAGATAGAGCTTCAAGGCCTTGAGCTCCACCAACTTTTTGTCCGGTGTATAGGTGACCCTGATGGTAGCGAAGTCGGGATAGCCCGACCGGGGACAGAGGCAGGTGAACTCCGGGTAGGAGATATCGATGACGTAGTCCCGTTCCGGGTTTGGGTTGGGCCAGAGCTCAAGCTTTATCTTTTGAATCGCCTTGGTTCCGTATTTCATGGAATGCATATTACAGAGTTTGTCGTGTCCTGTAAAGATGATATTTATTGTCGATTATATTCGTTGCCGGCGGAATGCAGCTGCCTTTCTTCTCGGGACCGGGCCAGAGTCGATTTGAATTGTTTTTTTGTCCCCGTGACTATATAATCATAAAATACCATGACTGCGAAAGGAACAACATCATGACGCACAGCTTCAACTGCATCGCGACCGGCATCGGCAGCCTGCCGATCTCGGACCCGGACGAGGCGGCCGCCCTATCGCTCCAATATCTTCCGGAAGCGCCGATCTGGCCCCAGCTTCCGCAGCGGGACTTCCGCGAGCAAATGGACGGACAATACAGCGAAACGCTTCCCGGCCTCCGGCTGGACGCGGCGAAGAACCGGTTTTATTTCGACACCGCGAGCGACTTCACTCCGGAGCTCGAAAAGTTTTTCGAGCGGTACATCGAGAAAGACTACGGATTTTTCAGGATATCGGAAGAGTACGCCGCCGGGTTCTACGCCCTTCTCCGCGCGCTTACGAAAGGCCTTCCCGCGGCCGCGCGCTTTGTCAAGGGCCATATCACCGGCCCCCTGACTGCCGGCATATCTTTCAAAGACGCGGCAGGCAGGGACATCATCCATAATGACGTGCTCTTCGACGCGGTGGTCAAGGGGCTCGCCATGAAGGCCGCCTGGCAGATCCGGGAGCTCAAGCAGTACGGCAAACCCGTCATCATCTTCATCGACGAGCCGGCCATGGAGTCCCTCGGCTCGGGCTTTTCCGCTGTCTCGTCCGACGTCGTGGCGGAAAAGCTGAACGAGATCATCGATACGATCCACGAACAGGGAGGCATCGCAGGCATTCACTGCTGCGGCAACGCGGACTGGCCCCTGCTGTTCAACACCAGGATCGACATCGTGAACTTCGACGCCTTCGGGTACATGGAAAAAGTGATGCTCTACCCGGAAGACATCAAAAAATTTCTGGGACGCGGCGGCTCGCTGGCCTGGGGCGTCGTGCCCACCGGCGCATTCACCGGCGACGAAACCGCGGACCAGCTCGTCGCCAAACTGGAAACGGGAATGAAGCGGCTGGAGGACAATGGCATCAGGCGGGAGACCATCCTGCGGCAGTGCCTCATCACACCCTCCTGCGGCATGGGCAGCCTCACGCCGGAGAAGGCCGAAGCGATCCTGAAGCTCGTCCGGGAAGTTTCGGACAGAATGCAGAAGACCTGATAACCACGGACTTCGTCGTGAGCTCAGTCGAACGATGGACACGGATAAAATCGAAAGCAATCCATTGGACGCAGATAAAAGCGGATAAAAGCGGATAGAGGCGGGGGTGAAAAAAGCCCCACTCCAGGAAGACCTGCTTCATCATGCGTTCATCTGCGTAAATCTGCGTCCAAATTTTTTTAACCATACCCGCATGCCCCGGCATTTACACTTCACGACGTTTCTCATCCTCTCCCTCGCACTCCATGCGCTGGTCATCGCCTCAGCCATGTTCCTGATCGAACCCGCTCCGGAAATTCCGGTGTACACGCCTGTCAGGATCGTGGACCTTCCGCAGGAGACGGCCAGGCAGCTGCCACCCTTGCAGCGCCCCGCTCCCCCTCGTCCCGTTCCTCCCGCGCCGCCGGTCCCGCAGAGCGTGGTTCCGGAAAAGCCGCTCCCTCCCGAAGCCGTGCCCCTGCCGAGGAAATTCGGCGAAAGCGAGGAGGTCACGCTTCCGAAGACGCTCCCGCAAACAGGCGCGCCTGAGGGAGCGGAGCAGGGCGAGGAAACGGGTAAGTCGTCTGCAACGTCGACGCCGCGCAAGCATACCGGGCCGCTCCCCTTCCTTTCGCAGGCCGACATCGATGAGCTCGCCCGGAAAGGCATGCCCGAGAAAAGACCCGGAGATGATTCCGTCACCCTCGACACCGATGAGTTCAAATTCATTTCCTACAACCGCTGGCTCAAGGTCAGGGTTGAAAGCATACTCAAGTATCCCGAACTTGCGGCCATGTCCGGATATCAGGGAACGCTCTACATCAAATTCGACATTTTGAAAGACGGATTCCTCGGCGATGTGGAAGTCCTGAAATCGTCGGGATACAAGATCCTGGACGACGAAGCGGTACGCGCGATCCGCGCGTCAGCGCCGTTCCAGCCGCTTCCCGAAGAGTGGCATATGGAGCGGTACTCCATCCGCGCTGCCGTGCTGTTCTACCTGGGCGAGGGCTACATCCGATGACCGACCTCCTCAAAATCGGGGCGGCCTTCGCGCTCATCGTGCTTCTCCTGCGCCTCCGCTGGAACCTCGGGCTCGTCATGTTCGCCGGCGCCGTCTTTCTCGGCACACTCTATCGCATCGGGCCAGCCGGGCAGGCGCGGGTCATACTGCGGTCGAGCATCGATCCGGTGACGATCAACCTCGTGACCGGTCTCGTGCTCATCATGGTGCTGGAGAACATTATCAGGAAAAAGGGCGTGCTCAAGCGTATGATGGAGGCGGTTGTGAACGTGGCCCGGGACCGCAGGATCGCCATGGCCGTCCTGCCCGGCGTGATCGGCCTTCTGCCTTCAGCCGGAGGCGCGGCCTTCTCCGCGCCCATGGTGCAGGAAGCGGCCGCCGATGAGGATATGAAACCGGAACGCAAGGCCTTCATCAACTACTGGTTCAGGCACATCTGGGAGTACATCTCGCCGCTTTATCCCGGCGTGGTGCTCGCCGCGGCAGTGACAAAAACGCCGATCAACCAGCTGCTGCTCTCCCAGCTCCCGCTGCCGCTTGCGGTCGTCGGCGTGGGCGCGCTTCTGGGGTTTAGGGGAATGAAAACCGGTGAAGTTGCGGGACGGAGGGACCGGGAGGAGTTCAAGGCGCTCTTCGTGACTCTGCTGCCGATCACGATCTCACTCATCCTCGTCGTCGCGCTCAAGATGCCCCTGTCCTTTGCCATGCTGTCGATAGTCGCGGGAATGTTTCTGTTCTACCGCTATTCCCCGACAGAGCTCATGACCACGCTCCGCGAGAGTGTATCCGTCAACGTCATCCTCATGGTCACCGGCATCATGGCGTTCAAGGGCATGCTCGACGCTTCAGGCGCCATCGAGGCGCTGCCGGGCTTCTTCAGGCAGAGCGGGCTCCCCGCCGGAGTGGTCCTCTTCGCGCTCCCCTTTATCGTCGGCCTCCTGACCGGCCTCACCGTCGGTTTCGTCGGCGCCACGTTTCCGATCATTACAGCCATGCTCGGCGGAAACCCCGACCCCGCGTCGATCACCTTCGCCTTTGCCTCCGGCTTCGCCGGAGTGATGCTCTCCCCCACCCACCTCTGCCTGCTGCTCACGATCAAATACTTCAAAGCAGACATGGCGGGGACCTACCGCTTGATGTACCTTCCGGTGCTCCTCGTGTTTGTCGTGGGATTGATCAGGCTGTGGTTGTAAGGGAAAAAAATAAAAAACTTCGGACGCGGATATTCGCAGATGAACGCAGATTTAAAATGGCAGGAATGTTGAAACAACGAAGCAATCAATAGGCCACGTATGTCGTGGCCCTCCCCAATATCTCCACCATCTTGTCCATTCCAGCAGGCGTCACAGCATGGTCGTACTTGTCGCCTCTGATATTCCGGAGTTCCATCACGATCTTATTTGCGTACAGCTCAACCCCTTTCCCCCTCAGGAAGCGGACAAAATCGCCATAATTGTCCGGAATGCTCGAATCGGGAACACCAAGCAGGGCGGAGAGAGCCCGACGCTCCTCTTCCGGCAACGCAGTCTTGTCGAGCGGTGTCGTGTGTCCGCCGTACCATGCGCCGATTTTTATCGCCGACACCCCCTCATCATCGAAAAGAATGACCACCTCGTAGCCTTGCTGTAATGCGTTCACGGCGAGGTGAGGGATAAAGATGGTCCGGGCACAGTGCTTGGTCATAGGACTCTTGACATGGATAAGAAAGGTCTTTGCCGTGCCGGACCCCGCAAACGCAAAGCTTGAACACACTGAAAAGAATACCAGAGTCATGATCAAAAGAAGCGCGCGTTTCATGGTTAGTGGAGCCTCCTTCGGCAGGAGCCAGAGGCTCCCTTTAATAACGCAACCTCCCGCGGATTACGGCGCGAACCCCCGTCGGGGGATTGCAAGTCGCGGGATTCACACCACCTCTGAACAGAGAAGACCATTTTCGAACGACCCATGACAAAGTCCGTGTATCACTTCGCCTCAACCGGGTATCCTGCACCAACCCATTCCCACCAACCGCCTTTGAGCGCGTACACCTTTGTAAATCCCCGTTCCATCAAACTGAGCGCCACACTGGCGCTTGTCTGTTCATTCGGTCAGTCGCAGTAGAAGACGAGCGTCCGGTCTTTTCCGTACTTTCCGACCCAGGAACCGATCTCGTTCGGGTCTTCGCGAACTGCCTTGGCGATCTTTTGTCCGCTTTTTTTCCAGTTCGGGCCGTACCGGACATCGATCACGGTGATAGCGGGTTCGTTGAGCTTCGCTTTCAGCTCCTCCTTGGTTATCCGGGGAGCGTCATCATCGGCCACGGCCGATACAGGGGCCGTCCAAAACAACGCAAGCATCACCAGCAATCCCGCAAATACATATGTAGTGCGTTTCATGACTCATTCTCCTTGATCATGATAGGAGCGGTACACCTCTGTGCGCAGCCCCTGACCACACATCACTTCGGTTCCGTGGGAAATCCGGCCTCGACCCAAGCATTCCAGCCGCCCCTGAGCGCAAAGGCATTCGTGAAGCCCCGTCCCCTGAGATTGAGCACCACACTGGCGCTCGTCGCTTCCTCAGCTCAGGAGCAATAGACGATGATTTTTTTATCCTTGGAATATTTGCCGGCCCAGGCGCCGACGTCATGGGGATCTACGCGGGCCGCGCCTTTGATCTTCTTGTCGCTCTTTTTCCAATCCGACAGGATCCTGGCATCCAGGATGGCGACCTTCGGGTCGTTCAGAAGTGTCTTTACTTCCTCTTTCGTGATCCGCGGCGCATCTTCAGCGGCGTAGCTGATGGCGGAGAATATCCAGACTATTGCGAGAAGGGTAAGCGCCGCCGTTGAAGCAACTTCTTTTCTCATGACCTTGTCTCCTTTCGCCTTGTAGCTGCATTCGAGGGCCCGAAAAATCAATTTGCCAAAAAAAATTGCGGACTCTTATTAAAAGTATAATCCGGCAGCGCTGATTGTCAAGCCGGCACTGATACAGCAACTATGCCGCCCCAATTTCCGTTTGATTTTTCATACTGATTATGATACTTTCCCTTCATGATCACGAACGACATCCTTGCGGATTCCCACAAATACTGCATGAACACCTATGGCCGGCAGCCACTCGTGCTCGTAAAAGGCCGGGGCAGCAAGGTCTACGACTCCGACGGCCGGGAGTACCTCGACTTCGTGTCCGGCGTAGCCGTGTGCAATCTGGGCCACTGCCATCCCCGGGTCGTCGTGGCGCTCCAGAAACAGGCCCAGCGGCTGATGCACGTATCGAACCACTATCACAACGAGCCGCAGATCAATCTCGCGAAGGCCCTTGTTCAGCATTCCTTCGCTGACAAGGTGTTCTTCTGCAATTCGGGTACCGAAGCCGTTGAAGCGGCCATCAAGCTCGCGCGGCGGTACGGCCGGGAGGTCCTGAAACAGGACCGGTACGAGATCATCACCATGCGGGGTTCCTTTCACGGGCGGACCCTGGGCGCCCTCGCGGCAACGGCCCAGGAGAAATTCCACAAGGGTTTCGAGCCTACCGCTCCCGGATTCCGGTACGTCCCGTACAATGACGTCGGCGCCGCCGAGCGAGCTATAAACGAACACACCTGTGCCGTGCTCGTGGAGCCTATCCAGGGCGAAGGCGGAGTAAATGTCCCGTCCGACGGGTATTTGAAGACGCTCCGGGAGCTCTGCGACAAGCACAAGATCCTGCTCATGCTCGACGAGATTCAGACCGGCCTGGGCCGGACCGGAAGACTCTACGCCTATGAACATGAAGGCATCACGCCCGACGCTGCGATGCTCGCCAAGGGGCTCGGCGCGGGCATGCCCATCGGCGCGCTCATTGCCACGGACAGGGCCGCCCAGGCCTTGACTCCGGGAACGCACGGTTCCACCTTCGGCGGCAACCCGCTTGCCTGCGCGGCGGCGCTCGCTTCTCTCGAAGCGATATTAGAAGACAACATCATCATCCCGTCCGTGGAGCGGCTGGGCAGACAGTTCATGGACGGGCTTGGCGAACTCAAGAAGAAATACTCGTTCATAAAGGACGTCCGGGGCAAAGGCCTGCTCATCGGCATGGAGCTGGACTTCCCGGGCAAGGACATTGTTACCGCGTGCCTCAAGGAGGGCATGCTGATCAACTGCACCATGGACACGGTGCTCCGGTTCATGCCGTCGCTCATCATCACCGAGGAAGAGATCAACGCGCTCCTTCTCGTGCTTGATGGAATATTCACAAAACGCTGAGATAAACGTTTGCATCATGTTTGATGAAATCGTAAAAAGTCGTCATTCCCGCTTGATTCATAGCCTGCCCCGGCATGCTTAAAGCCGGGGGGGGAATCATATTGCCATACAGCATTCTGAAAAGAAAAACGATTCCGGACACCCGCACTACGCTTCGCTCGTAATCGCTGGGTGCAGGCAAGCCCCCGGAATGACTGTTCTGCGACGATTTTCGACTTTTTACGAAACCATCATGATTGTGGGGACCTTATGAAAAAAGATTTGCTTGCCATATCGGACCTGACGCCCGGGGACATCGAGAAGATCCTCCAGCGCTCGGCTGCGCTCAAAAAACAACATCGCCAGGGCAAGGCGAGCCGGACGCTGAAGGGAAAGTCCCTCGGCATGATCTTCGAGAAGTCGTCCACGAGGACGAGGGTATCCTTCGAGGTGGGCATGTACCAGCTCGGAGGCCAGGCCCTTTTTTTATCGTCCCAGGACCTCCAGATCGGACGCGGAGAGCCCATTGCCGACACGGCGCGCACCCTCTCCCGCTACCTCGACGGGATCATGATCCGCACCTTTGCCCAGGCCACGGTCGAAGAGCTGGCTCGGCACGCGACGATACCGGTGATCAACGGCCTGTCCGACCTCCATCACCCCTGCCAGGCCCTTGCCGACCTCTTTACCATCCGGGAAAAGAAGGGCAAACTGAAAGGCCTCAAGCTCGCCTACGTGGGCGACGGCAATAACGTGGCGAACTCCCTCATCGAGGCCTGCGTCAAGGTGGGGATGCATATTTCCATCGCCTGCCCTCATGGCTACGAACCCGATGCGGGGGTGATGCGCGGCGCAAAGCGTGAAGCGGCGAAGACCGGCTCCGAGTTCCATATCATGAACGACCCGGCCAAGGCGGCCAGGGACGCAGACGCCGTTTACACCGACGTCTGGGCGAGCATGGGCCAGGAAAAGGAGCATGCCGTCCGCGTCCGGGCTTTCAGAGGATATCAGATCGATGTAAAACTGATGAGGGCCGCCCATCCGAAGGCGCTCGTGATGCACTGCCTGCCCGCGCACCGCGGCGAGGAGATCGCCGCCGAGGTGATAGACGGGCCGCAGTCGGTGATCTTCGAACAGGCCGAAAACCGCCTGCACACCCAGAAAGCGGTGCTGGAACTGCTCATGAAGTAACGCCGTGGTTTCTGATCCCGGGCCAGATTTTCCGCGTAAAATGAGAAAAAAGTGGCGACAACAGCCCGTAATGGGTGAATAATAAATCTCAAATTACAATCTCACACTGACAACCCTCCAGAAATATGTTATATGTATGCCGAAGTGCATCCGGTGTGCTGAATTTGGAGGTGTGCGCATGAAACCTCTCATTGGGATCACCATGAACCTGGAGGTCCAGCCGGCCAGGAACTTGAACATCCTGGACCAGGACTACGGCAAGGCGGTAGTGAAGGCCGGCGGCGTCCCGGTGCCCATCCTCGGCATCGAAAACTCCATCCCCGAGCTGATCAGGCGTTTCAACGGGTTTATTTTTACGGGCGGCGACGACATCAATCCCACCGTCTATCGGGAGAAGCCGCTTGCCGACACGCGCATGACGCTGTCGCCGGACTCGCGGACACGGTTCGAGATCCGGCTTTTCAAGGCGGCGGCCAGGGCAAAAAAACCGGTCCTTGCCATCTGCCACGGGGCGCAGCTCGTGAACGTGGCTCTCGGCGGCAAGCTGTTCCAGGACATAACGCAGCAACTCCCCCATCCCATCAAACACGGCCCCTCCCGCGCGGGAGAAAAGGTATTTCATGACGTCGACATCCTTGAGGGCACGCAGCTCGCGCGCATCATGGGCGCATCCCGCATCCGCGTGCGGAGCGCTCACCACCAGAGCGTAAAAAACCCCGGCGATGGGCTCCACCTCTCCGCCGTTTCCCGCGACCGGGTGGTGGAGGCGCTTGAACCGCGATCAGGCCAGTTTCTCATAGCCGTGCAATGGCACCCAGAAAAAACACCCAATGACCGATATTCCAGGAAACTCTTCGCGGCGCTCATCAGCGCGTCAAAAAAATAACCTCCAGGGAGGAGGCGGGACGCCCTTTCTTCGCCTGCTCCTCGTGCTCCTGCTCCTCGTCCCTCTCCAAGGCTGCCTCAGGTCCGATGACGGGCGTGTCTCAGGCGCCCTCTACCTTCGTTTGAACAGCAATCCCACGACCCTCGATCCCGCGCTCATCACCGACGTGCAGGGCGGCGGCATTGCCGCGAAGCTTTTTAATGGTCTTGTCCGCTTCAATGAAAACCTGGATATCGTACCCGACATCGCCCGTTCATGGACAGTCTCCGGCGACCAGATGTCCTACACCTTCCAGCTCCGGCGCGACGTCATGTTCAGCAACGGCAGGAAAGTCACGGCGCAGGATTTCAAATATTCCTTCGAGCGCGTGCTCACGCCCCGGACGAAGGCCCCTCTCACGTGGGTTCTCGACAGGATCGAAGGGGCGCGTGAGGTGATCTCGGGAAAATCCGCGAACCTCTCAGGCATCCGGGCGGCGGATGACCATACGCTGATCATCAGGCTCGAGAAGCCCTTTGGGCCCTTTCTGTCACTGCTCGCCATGAATACGGCCTACGTCGTCCCCCGTGAGGAAGTGGAGCGGCTTGGACAGGATTTCGGAACACACCCCGTGGGGAGCGGCCCCTATACGTTGAGTGAATGGAAACACGGACAGCAGGTGGTCCTGGCGCCCCGCGAGGACTACTTTGAAGGAAGGCCGAAGCTGAACGGCATCCATTACCGCATAATACCGGAGGACCTCACGGCGGTGCTCGAGTTCGAGACCGGCCGGCTCGACATACTGCAGATCCCCTCGTCCGAATACCGGCGCTTCACGACCGACCCGAAATGGCGCAACCTCGTTCACGGAAAACCGGGCTTGAACAGCTACTACCTGGGCCTCAACTGCACACGGAAGCCCTTCAATGACCTACGCGTGCGGCAGGCGGTCAATTACGCCCTGGATCGACAGCGCATCCTGAACACGGTCTTTGAAAAACGCGGGGCGCTTGCCGCTGGACCGATTCCGCCGGGATTATGGAAGAACAGCATCTTCCCGCTTACAGCGCAAGGATATCGATATGATCCGGACAAGGCAAACGATCTGGTCCGCCAGGCGGGCGCCGGCGGCTCGACGATAAAGATCTATATTTCCGCCGATCCCGAGGTCCTCGACATTGTGGAGGTGGTGCAGAGCTATCTCTCGAAGGCTGGGTTAAAAGCCGAAATAACACAACTGGACTGGAGCGCCTTCAAACATGCGGTGAATGAAGGAGAACCGGACGCTTTCTGGCTCTCCTGGTGGGCTGATTATCCTGACCCTGAAAACTTCCTGTTCCCTCTCTTCCACTCCACAAGCGCCGGCCCCGGAGGAAACCGGACCCGTTGCATTGATCCGGAACTTGACCAGTTGATAGAGACTGCCCAGCGAACCATGAATGAGCGGCAGCGGTACCGTCTCTACCGGCAGGCCGAGGACCGCATCATCAAAAATGCGCCCTGGGTGTTCATGTGGCACCGTGCGGATTATTTTGTCGTTCAGCCGTGGGTCAGGGATTTCAAGATCTATCCGATCTATTCCATCGATAAGCGTGTTGATCTGACGGTGAAGCGATGAGCGTGAATCGCAACGGGCATAGCGCAAGGCGCGGAGCGTAAAATCTTTACGCCATGCGGTTCGCCATGCGCCATGCGCTATGATCGTTCATCCGTCCCCGATGTCTATCCCTTCCACTCATGTGAGAGGTTTTTGACCTTCGTGGCCATCTCGGAGGAAAACTCCTTGATACCGTGGGCCTCCCGCGCGTGAACAGCCACACCATCGGCGATCAGCTCTTCGGTCTGAGCAATATACCTGAAGCCGCAGTCCGTACCAAGGTCTTTACATTTGAATTCCTTGAGAACAAGCGCCTTGTCATTGTCCTTCAGTTCGAGTGGTGCGGCCTTGCTGAAGGCATTCTTGATGTTTCCAACCATTTCCTGTGTCAGGGCGGCCACTCCGTGAACGTCCCGCAGATGCACCGCTACGACATCCGTTAAAAGCTCTTCTGTCCTGGCAATATGTTTCCATCCACAATCGTTTCCCAGACTTCTGCAGGTAACCTCTCTCATATGTCGCCTCCTGTTGATCATAAAGTATTAAACAAGCCTGAATCACTCTCAAATAAAGTATACCACGCCATAGTAGGAAAGAAAGCAAGGCGCACAACAAACACGCCGGTCATCTGTTCGACGACCGGCATTCGAGGAGCTTGAAACGATGCGATTCTGCGATAAAACGATTAGGAGTTAATTCATCCCTCCGTATGAATGGAGACCGGACAGCACCAGGTTCACACCCAGATAGGTGAAGATGACGGACAGGAAACCGAGGCATGCTATCACGGCCATCTGCGTCCCTTTCCAGCCGCGGACATATCGCGCATGGAGATAAACCGTATATACAAACCAGGTAATGAGCGACCATGTTTCCTTCGGATCCCAGCTCCAGTACGTGCCCCAGGCGCTGTTCGCCCAGACAGCGCCGGTAAGGATGCCGGCGCCAAGCAGGGGCCAGCCCACTGCTATCATCTTATAAGTTATTTCCTCAAGCAGCTCACTGGACAGGGCATACTGCTTAAAAAGATTCTTCAGCTTCATTCCCTGAGTCCACACCAGCGCGAACGTTGCGGCGACAGCGGCCCAGGAAACAGAGCGAATGACCACCGAGGGATTTAAAAAGGTGGACTCGAACATGTGTTTTCGGAAACTCTCATCGGACGCCGCGCTTTTAAACAGCAGGAAATCGACCCCCATTGCGATAAGCAGTCCCGCGGCAAGCGTCACGCAGAATGTCCAGAAAAGGTATACCTGCTTTTTATTCCGCGCCCCGGCAAGAATCAGGTACACAACCCATGCAAGGAACACGATGCCGAGTCCATACCAGAACGTCCTCTTCAAATTGCCGCCCGCAGCCGCCATGAAATATCCCAAGGGAGCGATGATGGCAATCGCGGCGAGGGCGGCGTACAGATTCGTGGTGGAACCGCGCTCCTCAATGTCGTTCAGGAGATAGATGATGCATACGGAAAAAGCGACACCGAAAGCGGCGTAGCCCAAAAAGCTGATCAGCACATGGTAGAACAGCCAATTGCTCTTGAGCGCCGGGACGAGCGGGGTGATGTCGCTGCTGATGCCCGCCACATTGATGAAGGCAAGCGCAAGGAACACAACGGGCATCACGAAGGCGCCGAACGCGCGGGTCTTGTACTTGAATTCAACAATAAGATAGATCAACGCGGTGCTCCAGGTAAAGAACACCAGCGATTCGTAAAGATTCGTGAGCGGTACTCTCCCGATATCCATCTGATAAGATTCATACCATCGGAGCAACAAGCCGGCCGTTTGCACCGCGAATCCGAACACGGTAACAACTGTCGCGGTCTGGCCGATACCGTTCTTCCGGAATGCAAGATAGCTGATATACAGCACCATGGCGGCCAGATATGACAAGGTAGCTATGGTAAAAAGTAAAGAACTGTCCATCGATTCCTCCTGACTGGCTTTACGCTGCTACTTGGAGATTTCCTCTGCAATCCTGTTGATCTCGCGCTCGAACCCCATCCGGTTCCGGTTGGCTGAGCCGGCCACGAGAATGACCGCCTGGCCTTTCCGGTCCTCGACCCTCACCCAGAGCTTTCTGTGAGAGCCGAAGAAGGCGATGAGCGGCCCGATGCAGAGCAAAATGAACCCCGTATACACGACCCAGACGCCCGGGTCTTTGGCGACCTGGAGGCCGGTGTAGCGCGCTCCCCAGAAGGCGCTGTACCTGATGACATAGTCCTCAGGCATGTAGGGTTCACCCGGCTCTATTTTCATGACATGGGTTTTGAAGACCGGTGTTTTCCCCCGGTACACCTCAAGCTCCACGGTGGGGT
>JAXIPA010000107.1:0-12127 GCA_045403145.1 Nitrospirota bacterium
GTAATTGAGCGCGCCTATATTTTGTGCCCCACCGTCACCATCACCCGGAAGTACTTGCCGTCGAAGCTCCTTCCGCAGGAGGAGGGACCACGGGGGTCCTTCGATCAAATGAACCTGCTGGAGACCGAGAAGATGCTGATCATCAAGGCGCTGAACCAGACGTCATGGAACCAGAGCAAGGCGGCGGAGGTCCTGGGGATAACCCGGAAACAGCTCAGGACGAAGATGAAAAACCTGGACCTGCTTCCGGAGTAGGCGATGAATCCCGTCATGCCGGCGGCTGCAGCGCCGCGCGCTGCAGCCCATTATAGTCCCACAGGAACAGAAAAGCCCCGGAGGCTTATTGCTTCCGGGGCTTTTGTAACGTGTGTGAAAGGGATCCCTACGGTTTTTCTATCTTGAAGTTCCCCTTGTCGTCGATTTCGACCTTGGCGTTCAGGAATCGGCAGTTATACCCCTTCTCCTTGAGTTTGTGGTACGACATCTCTGCTCGCACGCCCGTGGAGCAGTGGGTGATGATCTGCTTGTCCTTCGGTATCTCGGCAACGCGGTCGAGGAGCTCCTCGTCGGGAACGAGCTTGGCGCCCTTGAACATGCCGGCATTGGCCTCATCGCGGTTCCGGACGTCGAGGATCAGAATGTCCGCCGGCGTATTGGCGACGAGCTTTTTAAAGTCCTCGATCGCGATCTCGCCGGGCCTGGGCTTGGGCACATAGACGATGGTCGTCGCGAGCTTGCCCGCCTCAACGGGGTAGTTCGCCGTCTTCCAGGCATCGAAACCGGCCGTGACGATATCGACCATGGTGTAGCCCGCGGAAACGAGCGCCTTGGCCGCGGTCTTCGCCTCGTCTCCGCCGTTCTGGTCATAGATGATTATGGGCGGCTTCA
This sequence comes from Nitrospirota bacterium, assembly GCA_045403145.1. Taxonomy (GTDB): domain Bacteria; phylum Nitrospirota; class UBA9217; order UBA9217; family UBA9217; genus JAJYKN01. The sequence continues at coordinate 889 of JAXIPA010000107.1, forward strand.
TGTCCTTGGGCGGGAACTTGCTGATATTTTTCGCTACATCGGCAGCGGCCATTGCAACCGCGCCCTTGATGAATCCCTTTTCCGCAACCGCGGCAGGCCGGACGTCCAGGAGAACATGCGGGATGTCCTTGTCGATAAATGCATCTTTCAGGAACTGCGCAGACAGTACGGTGTAATTCTTTTTCGTCCATTCGGGAAGACCTTCATGGTACACTTTCACGTTGGTGTAACCGAGCTTTTCCGCCCGACCGGCGGAGTTAGGGCTCATAGCTCAGGTGACGCCGGCGCAGTAGTACACGATCAGGGCGTTCTTGTCCTGCGGGAGTTTGTCCTTCATCTTGTCGAAGGCCGGGAAGGGGATGTTGACGGCCGTCGGAATGGCGCCTTCCATGAACCGGGGCGCGGGCCTGGCGTCGATGAGCAGGTACTTGCCTTTTTCAGGACCCTGCGCCACGAGCTTCTCGACATCCTCGGTCTTCACCTGCTTTTCCGGCGCGACCTTGATGGGCGGCTTGGCCACGACGAGCGAGGCAAACTTCTTGCCGTCCTTCTCGGTAAACTCGATGCGTACCTCTTTCCCTTTCTTGAGCCCCCTGAGAGGCTGGTCCGGGTTATCGGCCGGGGCCTGGATGTTCGCGATTTTGAGTTTATCATCGAACATCAGAATCTCGGTGGCCTCGTCGATCTTGATCTGGATGGACTTCGTCTTGTAGGCAACGCTGTCAAAGTTACCCCGGAGACTTCCGGGCTGCGGCTGGTGGCAGTTCGCGCAGATCTTGGCCATGGCTGGCTTTCCCTGCAGAGCTGTCGGCGCGGCGGCTTTTCCCTGCGCGACTGCCTGACTAACGGGCGTGATCATGAGTCCGAGCGCCAGTGCTGCGGCAAAAGCGGTACTACTCGTTCGTTTAAGCAACATCTTTTCCTCCTTCGTACGTGAATGCTCGCCAATATGCGAGTTTACATGGAAACCGCTGCGTGTAACCTATGGCTTTTATGAGGCTTCCTCATCTATAGAGATGGTTAAATCGCGCCTCTATTTCAATTTCCAGGTGATATTATAATTGCAGCTTTAGCCCTCGTCAATAAAATTGTCAACTATTAGGGATAACGACACGTATTTTTTGAGGTGGAAAATGAACCGGAATAGCGTACAATATCACTCGTCACGGAGAAAATCCTTGACAATAATGGACTTATCTTATATATTCTATATTCTTTTTTCGAGTAGGTGCTGTTCATGTTTGACTCCCTGACTGGTAAATTAGAGTCTGTTTTCAAGAAGCTCCGGAGCAGGGGCGTTCTCAAAGAAGAAGACGTCAAAGAAGCCCTGCGAGAGGTGCGGCTTGCGCTCCTTGAGGCGGATGTAAACTTCAAGGTCGTCAAGGACTTCATCAACCGGGTTCAGGAACGGGCCGTCGGTCAGGACATTCTCGGCAGCCTCACGCCGGGCCAGCAGGTGGTCAAGATCGTCCATGAGGAGCTCGTCACCCTCCTCGGCGGAACTCAGGCAAAGCTTCACCTGTCGCCGAACCCGCCGACCGTGATTATGCTGGTGGGCTTGCAGGGGTCAGGCAAGACGACCACAGCGGGCAAGCTCGCGAAGAACTTCAAGAAGGACGGCCGAAGGGTCCTCCTCGTTCCGGCCGACACGCGGAGACCCGCCGCTGTCCAGCAGCTCGTGACCCTGGCGAAGCAGGTCGGCGTCGACGCCTTCGCGTCGGACGAAAAAGACCCCGTCGTTATTTGCCGCAATGCAGTGAAGCAGGCGGTTTCATCGTTGTACGAGGTCGTGATCCTCGACACGGCGGGCAGGCTCCAGATCGACGAGCCGCTCATGGAGGAACTCCGGCAGATCAAGTCCGGGGTCAAGCCCCATGAGATCCTGTTCGTGGCGGATGCCATGACCGGCCAGGAAGCCGTGCACATCGCGGAGAAGTTCAACGCCGATCTCGGGTTCGACGGCGTGGTCCTGACCAAGCTCGACGGCGATGCACGGGGCGGCGCGGCGCTGTCGGTAAGGGCCGTTACCGGCAAACCGCTCAAGTTCGCGGGCATGGGTGAGAAACTGGACGCCCTGGAAGCGTTCCATCCGGACCGCATGGCCTCGCGCATCCTCGGCATGGGCGACGTGATGTCCCTGATCGAGAAGGCGCAGGAGACGGTCTCCCGGGAAGAGGCGCAGAAGCTCGCGACAAAGCTCAGGAAGAACTCCTTCGACCTGGACGATTTCCGCAACCAGCTGAAGCAGGTGAAGAAGCTCGGCGGCCTTGAACAGATCATGGGCATGATCCCGGGGATGGGCAAGATGAAGCTCCCGGACGCGCAGGTAAACGAAAAGGAGCTGACGAAGGTGGATGCCATCATCAGTTCCATGACCCCGAAGGAGCGCGCGGATTACATGCTCATAAACGGCAGCCGGAGGGCCCGCATCGCCAAAGGCAGCGGCACCCAGGTGCAGGACGTGAACCGGCTCCTGAAGCAGTTCGCTGAGATGCGCAAGATGATGAAGTCCATGACGGGCGGCAAGATGGGGAAGATGGGGAAGATGTTCGGCGGCAGGATGCCGTTTTAATTTAAAACCAGGATTTGCCACGAAGGCACGAAGGCGCAAAGAAGGACAAAAATAACTCGCTCAGCAGACATTCGACGCCGATGAATTTCTTTGTGTCTTCGCGTCTTTGTGGCTGAACTGGTTCCGGGTTGTCCGTAGGTTTATTTACACAGAAAGAGGTGAAACAATGTCAGTAAGGATCAGACTCAAGAGGATGGGGACCCACAAAAAGCCGTACTACCGCCTGGTGGTCGCGGATTCCCGGTCGCCGAGAGACGGCCGCTTCATCGAGATGGTCGGCACCTATGACCCGCTTAAGAAGCCGGCTGAGGTCAAGGTCGACCAGGCCAAGGCCCTCGACTGGCTCAAGAAGGGCGCGGTCCCGTCCGATACGGTGAAGACCCTGCTCTCCAGGGTGGGCGTCATGAAGCAGCACGCGGAAGCGAAATAAGCTTCAGCTTGTAAGCTTACAGGCCGGCCAGCTGAGTACCATGCTCATCACCATAGGCAAAGCGGTCAAACCCTTCGGGGTCAAGGGCGAGATGAAGATCGAACCCGTGACGGACTTCCCGGAGCGTTTCAACGGATTACACCGCGTCCATCTGGTTTCGCCTGCGGGCAAAGACCTCGTCTGTGAGGTGACGTCCGTACGGTATGCAGGCGGCGTTCCCTTTCTTCATTTTGCGGGATATGATTCTCCCGAAAAGGCGAAAGCCCTGAACGGATGGCTCATCAAGGTGCCCAAGGAAGAGACGGTCCCGCTGCCGGAGGGCGTCTATTACTGGTTTGAACTCATCGGCATGGAAGTCGTTACCGAAAGCGGCGATACGCTTGGCGCAATCGTCGACATTTTCGAGACCGGCAGCAATGATGTGTATGTGGTAAAGCACGGCAGGAAGGAGATTTACCTTCCCGCCACGCAGGAAGTGATCAGGCAGGTCGACAAGAAGGCAAAGCGGATGACGGTCCGGCTCCTTGAAGGCCTGCTCGAATGAACCTGAAGGTTGGAACGTTGGAAGTTAAGAAGGTGAGAAGGAAATCTTTTTTGCTGGTGCTCTCTTCCCATCTTCCCACCGTCCAGGTTTATCTATGCGAAGACTGAATTTCGAGGTGCTCACCCTGTTTCCCGGAATCCTCGCGGGTCCGCTGAACGAGAGCATCCTGAAGCGCGCGGCGGAAAAGGGGCTCCTGAACGTCACGGTCAGGAATATCCGGGACTATACGGAAGACAAGCACCGGACCGCGGACGACAGCCCTTACGGCGGCGGCGCCGGCATGGTCTTGAAGCCCGAACCGATCTTCAAAGCCTTCGGTGAGATGAAGGCCGAGCACCCCGAAGAACAGTTTTTGACGATCCTGCTCTCACCCCAGGGCAGGCTTTTTACTCATGAGCGGGCGGAGCGGCTCTCCGAAGAAAAGAGGAGGGTTGTTCTGCTCTGCGGCCACTACGAGGCAATCGACGAGCGCGTGGTGGACGCCCTCGTTGATGAAGAGCTTTCGATCGGCGATTATGTACTGACCGGAGGAGAGCTTGCTGCGCTCGTGGTGATCGATGCCGCGGCGCGGCTCCTGCCCGGGGTCCTCGGCGACGAGGAATCGGCCTACCGGGATTCCTTCGGCGACGGTCTTCTCGACCACCCGCACTATACGCGGCCCGCCGAATTCCGCGGCAGGAAGGTCCCGGATGCGCTTCTCTCCGGAAACCATGCGGAGATCGAGAAGTGGCGGAGGCGAGAGGCGCTCAAGGCCACACTCAGGAAAAGGCCGGAACTTCTGGAAACGGCGGACCTTTCCGGTGAAGATCAAAAGATATTGGAAGAATTGAAGCAGGAGATGAATAGATAAATGAATGCGGAGCAACCAATCCGCAATCCGAAATCCGCATTCCGCAATAATAGTTTGAGGGAGGTTTGACATGAACATCGTTCAGTCTTTGGAAAAGGCGCAGATGAAAGAAGGGATCACGAGCTTCCGCGTGGGTGACACCATCCGCGTTCATGCGAAGGTCGTCGAAGGAGACAAGGAGAGGATCCAGGTGTTCGAAGGCCTGGTGATCGGCCGCCAGGGCGCCGGTGTCCGCGAACTCATCCGGGTCCGGAAACTGTCCTACGGCGTGGGCGTCGAGAGGCTCTTCCCGGTCCACTCTCCCATGATCGACAAGATCGAGCTCGCCAAGGAAGGCAAGGTCCGCAGGGCCAAGCTCTACTTCCTCCGCGAACTGCGCGGCAAGGCCGCCAGGATCAAGGAGAAAGAGCGTGTATTCGCATCCGTGGCCGGCGCTTCAAAGCCGGAAGCGACGGAGCAGAAGTAGCATCGGGAAGTTCAAATTACAAAGCTCAAAGTTCAAATGAATGTCAAATGGCGTCTGTTCGCGTTAACAAATGCACTGTCCGGCATTCTGTTTTTCAGGGATTGATTTGATCTTTGGATTTTGAGTTTTGAACTTATTTGAGGTTGCCATGCCTCGTGGCCGTCCCCGCCTGAGGGAATCGCATGCAGACCGCACCGGAGATCTTTTCGGCAGCGACGTTGTGTGCAACCCCTGGTTCTTCGAGAATCGCGCGCGCGAGGCCGGTTTCACCTGTATCGCGGGTCTGGACGAGGCAGGCAGGGGGCCGCTTGCCGGGCCGGTGGTGGCGGCCGCGGTGGTGCTTCCGCAGGGACTCCTGGTCCCGGGGCTTACGGATTCCAAGCAGGTGACGGAGCCTGAACGGGAGCGGCTCTTCGAGGTCATCCGGGAAAAGGCGGTCTGCTTCGGCGTCGGTATCGCCGAAGAGCGGACCATCGATGACGTAAATATCCTCCAGGCCACGATCATCGCCATGGAACGGGCGCTCGAACGGCTTACGCCCCGGCCTGATTATCTCCTTCTTGACGCACTCACGCTTCCCCGTGTTCCGCTTCCCCAGAAGCCGCTCATCAAAGGCGACTGCCGCAGCCACAGCATAGCCGCGGCATCGATCCTTGCCAAGGTGACACGGGACCGGATGATGCTTGAGCTCCACGAGCGGTTTCCCCAGTACAATTTCAAGCGACATAAAGGATATGGGACCCGGGAGCACGTCGAGCTGATCAGGAAGCACGGCCCCTGTGACGCGCACCGCAGGACCTTCAATCCCGTCGCGCGGATGCTCGCGGGAGAGCGGCAGTGAGTCTCTTCAGAAAACGCCTCGGCCAGGAAGGCGAGGACCGGGCGGCGCGGTTTCTGACGCAGCAGGGATACAGGATCCTGGAGCGGAATTACCGCGCTTCGGGCGGTGAGATAGACCTCATCGCCCTGCATAAGGGAGAGGTGGTGTTCGTCGAAGTCAAGACCAGGACCAGCGACGCCTTCGGCGCGCCTGAGCTCGCGGTCACCCCTCAGAAGCAGCGCCGGATGATCAAGGCGGCGCTCGGCTATATCAAGCGCGGGAAGCTTCACCAGGTCCCGTGCCGGTTCGACGTCGTGGCCATCAGCTCGGCCACGGAACACGGGGTGGAGCTTATCCAGAACGCGTTCGAGATCGACAGGACGCACCTATAGTGCGTAAGCACGAAATACCAAGCACCAAATAACAAACAATTCCAAACAGCAAAATTGATGGTTTTATAAAATGTCGTCATTCCCGCTTGTCGGGAATCGTAGTGTCGTATAACACGCTGAAAAGGAAGGATTCCGGACACCCTGCACTACGCTTCGCTCGTAACCGCTGGGTGCAGGCAAGCCGGAATGACACCAGAGAGGCTATCTCCGACTTTCTGCGACTTTGTCAAATTTGATGAACTCGTAAAATGTCGTCATTCCGGCTTGTCGGGAATCATGTTGCCAAATAACGTGCTGATTAGATACGATTCCGGACAAGCCGGAATGACGGTTATTCGGCGATTTTCGACTTTTTACGAAACCATCAAGGTTGATGAACTCGCAAAAAAGTCGGAGATAACCTCTACGGTGTCATTCCGGCTTGCCTGCACCCAGCGGTACGAGCGAAGCGTAGTGCAGAGTGTCCGGAATCGTCTCTTTTCAGTATGTTGTAAAGCACTACGATTCCCCCCGGCTTCAAGCATGCCGGGGCAGGCTTAAAATCAAGCGGGAATGACGACTTTTTACGAAGCCATCAAGGTTGAAACGCCGACCAGCTGATTACGAATCAGCTGCTCTGGATGGAAGATTGAGTTGCACTGAAAGGAGTGTCCATGAAAATTATACAGCTCTTTGTTTTACTGTTTCTGGCAGCATCAACGGCATCTGCCGGAGAAAAGCACATTCTGGTATTCGCAACCGAGCACGATAATTCCAGGCAGTCCGCCGTCAGTCTTGTTCAGCGAGCGGATTATGCATCTATGACGGTGACGATATCAAGTGACGAAAAGGAGCCCGCTGATCAGTTCCAGGAACTGGGTCTCGCGAGACAGGCAATAGCGCAAGAGGCAAAGAAGAACCCGCAAATAATTCTGCACACCGGTCCGGTTTTTCTGTCAACGGAAGCTAAATCCTCGATGATGAAAGTCTCGTCTTACGGCGGCTCCACCGCTGTTGTCCATTTGCTCTATTCATTGGCCGAAAATAAGGATGTTTTCCAGGCCGCTCGGGAGCTTTCGTCGCTGGCAAAAAACATGAAAGCGTCCGGTAAAGCATCATACCGGTATTCAACGATCAAACTTGTAGTAGACAGCCCGGAGAAATACAGGTCCAAACTGCTTCAGTTGATTTTTGAAGATCTGAAACAGGCCAGACTGCAGGCAAAGAAGTCAGGAAAAGTGGTGATCACCGGCCTTGAAAATCCTGTTGTGATTCGCCAAACCAATGATATCGACGTTGAACTGTTTATAAATTATTCCGCATCCATGGAGCTTCTCGCGGAGCAATGATATTTCAATCGAAGCGCAAAAAAAATTTGCGAGGTATACTATGACTGCGAGGAGCGTATCGCTGCTGTTAGTTTTACTGCTTTCGTCTGTTTTCGGATGCTCTACGACCGTCCACATGACGCACTGTGAAAGCTGGACGCACCGGGGGTCAAGCGACGATAATCCTGATAATAATTACATGATCCAAACAACCACGGAGCTATGCGGTTCCAAGTGCGGTTGCGTAAACGACGGCCGTTTGATAAGGTGTGAAGCCGGCTGGGTAAGTGATTGCTTTCGCAGATGCGCACAGCTTTGGGAGGTAGAGTGCGGCAACTGGGTCAAGGCGCCGGCAACTGTTGATTTTATAACCGGTGAAGAAATAAAAAAAGGGAGCGCCGCCGCGAGCGAAAAATGATCCGTGGCTTTGGCGATGCTATTTTTCACTATGCAGAGGAGGTTGCCATGTTCCGTCGTCTCAGATTGTCATGCCGAAACAGCTTCCGAACCATCGTTGCATGCGCGGTGACGGCATTGTTCCTTGCCGGCTGCGCAAATTACAGTTCGACGAACAAAGGCGAGACCCCGGACCAGTCACCGGTCAGGCTGGCCCAGTTCAAAATCGAAGGGGAGTCCAGAGATAAGGTACTCATGGTGCTTGCACTTTCCGGCGGGGGAAGCAGGGCGGCCTATTTTTCAGCCATGACCATGCTCCAGATGGAAAAGGTCTTTTCCCCTGAAGGGATCAATCTTCTGAAAGAGGTCGACGCCATCACGTCCGTGTCCGGAGGGTCCCTCCCGGCGGCATATTATGCGATATCGCAGGACCCCGCGCCGGGCCCCGTCACGGCCCGTTCCGGAAGGATGTGGGACGAAAAGACGGTAAAGGACCTCATGTCCCGAAATTATGTCCGGAGATGGGTCGGCAACTGGTTCTGGCCCAACAACATACTGAAATACTGGTTTACCGCGTATGACCGCTCCGATATCATGGCCCAGACGTTCGCCGACAATCTCTACGACACCTCCCCTATGGGCCTCGACCTTTCCTTTCAGGACATGAATCCGAAAAGGCCCAATCTCATCATTAATGCCACAAACGCCACCGAAGACCAGATGGGAGAGACGTTCACCTTTACCACGGACGATTTTTCCCTGTTTTTGAAGTCCGACATTTACAGCTACGAAATTGCAAGGGCGGTCATGGCCAGCGCGTCGTTTCCGAGCGTGTTCAACTATATGACCCTGAGAGATTACCGGGGAAGCGAAAAAAAATACGCCCATGTTTTCGACGGTGGGAACACGGACAACCTGGGCCTGAAAAGCACCATGAGGCTGATCGATGAAAATACCGGTTATCGGAAGATCATCGTCATCCTTGTCGACGCCTTCATCCCTCCTCCCGGCGTGTCCTCCGGCCGGTATGATCCCCGGGGGGCATTGGACTATGCCGTGGACCTGAACTTTCTCGACAGCTTCGACAGCCTTCTCCTGGAAAACAGAAGAAATATGATCAGCATGCTGGAAAGCCAGTTGAAATCCCTGCAAAGCGACTCGATTATTTTCTACCATGTGCAGTTTTCAGATCTGGAAAATGGCGAACTGAAACATAAATTGTCGGGGATAAAAACCGATTTCAAGATCGACGCGGACGGCCAGGCGGCAATCGAAGAAGCCGTCTCGAGACTGATCATAAAAGAAAACCAATGCCTCCAGGACATCAGGGCGATACTTCAGAGCGGGCGGATAGCGAAGAGGGAAACGCCCTACTGCACCTGGCGGGAGAAGAAAGACATCGTGTCTGCGCAATAGCAACAAGCCGGCGAACTCGCCCTGTCGAGATGACTTTGGTGACGCGAGATGACTTTGGTGGCGTTGTTTCTAACCATGCTTTCCGCGGGATCACAACACAAAGGCAATAAAGCAAGTCGTCATGACCCTCGTCGGGGCCTTGCAAATACGGCGCGCCCAGGGAACTTTCCGGGTTTCACCCTGACCGCGAAAAAAATCAGTTATTCTTGCGCGCGTACCCCCCCGCCGGCTGTGGACGGAAGGATCGGCGGCATAGGGTCTTCCGTTTTCCCGGCCGATTTCCCGTTGAAACTGATAACGATCTGCTTCTGCGGAAGATTGACCGAGACGCTTATATAGCTGATCATTCCCAGCAATGCGGCGAACGCCAGAAGTACGCAGGCAATATAGTAGGCCGGGGTGTAGGAGCCGGTTGCATCGGCAATGGAGCCCGCGAGCATGGGGCCGAAGACGCCGCCGACGCCCCAGGCGGTGAAGAGGATTCCGTAGTTCAACCCGAGGTTTTTCGTTCCCCAGTAATCCGCCGTAGTAGACGGGAAGAGGGAGAGGCATGCGCCGTAATTGAATCCCGCCATTGCCGATCCGATCATAAAGCCGGAGATCGTGGAAAGCTGCGGGAAAAAAGCCATGATCACGGCCTGCAGTATAAAGACGAAGACAAGGGTTATGATCCTGCCGATGTAGTCCGAAACAATGCCCGCCGCCACCCGGCCGCCCGCATTGAAGATCGCGAGGAGGGCGACAAAGAGGAAGCCGGTCTTGATGGTGCCACCCGATTGTACGGCGACGATCTTCGCAAGATGGCCGATGATCATGAGCCCCGCCGTTGCGGCGCAGGCATACTGGATGTAGAGAGAATAAAAGGCCGGGGTCTTCAGCATCTCCCGCCAGGTGAAGTCATTCGATGAGGCGCTCTTTGCGTTTGCCGCCTTAGGCGTCGCCGGAGGGTTCGTGATGAATTGCGATGCAATTCCCGCTACGGCAATGAATGCGATGCCGAGTATCCTGAATGAGGCGTTGATTCCGTAGGTGCCGAGAAGGTATTTTGAAAGAGGCGCGATATAGACGGGCGCGAGACCGAAGCCGCCCACGACAAGTCCGGTAATCAGTCCCTTCTTCTCAGGCGGGAACCACTTGACTGCCGCCGGTGTTGCAGCAGAGTATCCGAGACCCATGCCGGTTCCGACAAGAACTCCGAAGCCGGCTACGGCAGGAAAGACGCTTTCAGGGCTGCCAAAGCTCGCAACAACCAGGCCGACGCCGCAGAACAGCGCGCCCATGGCGGCTACGATCCGGGGGCCGAAACGGTCCTGCAAGCGTCCGGCAGGCACCATCATGACAGCGAAGCAGGCAATGGCTATTGTATAGGGAAGCGTAGCCTGCGTCTTTGTCCAGCCGAATCCCCCCTTCTCGACCGCTTCCGTGAGCTGTTTACTGAACATACTCCAGGCATAGAGAATACCCAAGGCTAAATTCAGGCACATCCCGGCTATTGTTACGATCCACCCTTTCTTTCCCACGTCGTCCTCCTGTTTGCTTCGGGTAATGTCTGTCAAGAGATCTAATGCGATGCTGATGTACCAATGGAAGAGTTTTTAGAAGTATTTTTTTTCTAATATTATCAGAAAATGTTACGGAAGGTAACAAAAAATAAGCTTTAGAAGTAAATAATTAAAATTGTTTCAAAAGTTAATAACTATCGCGCTAAGTGCCGCATTATGTCACCCCTCCAGCCAGAAATGGCAAATACTTCTCTGTATTCCTTCTGGAACCACATGATATTCCAACGAATTCAGTTGTTAAAAAAGGGTGCGGAACTTGCATTTTCCACAGAGGAACGGGTTCAAGGATTTCTCTGCGTCCTATAATCTCTGCGGCAAAAGATGTGGACATTACGCCTCGTTAAGGTACTGTCAAAAGTTCTATGAAAAAAACGAAAGATATTTTACCGCAGAGATCGCAGAGGTCGCAGAGAAATGCAGCTCTTGAAATGAAAGCGGAGTAAGTAAAAGAAAGCTGGTTCAATTCGGCATATATTCAGGTTAA
>JAXIPA010000059.1:0-19060 GCA_045403145.1 Nitrospirota bacterium
CGATCGGGCAAAGGTCAGGCGGAAGTAGAGTCTTCATGCCCGGGGCCGTTTCGACAGAGCAAGTCGCGTGACGTATCGAGTTTGTCAAGTCCATCCGTTTGTGGATGGACTTTTCTTTTGTCCCCGTTAAATTATCTGTCATACCTGCGAAAGCAGGTATCCAATGGCTTTCATCGAAAAAGCTTCAAAATGGATTCCCGCTTTCGCGGGAATGACAATAAAGATCCCTTGTAATATTAAAAGAAGATGAAGAAACGAAAGAAGAGTAACGCCGGCAAACCCGCGGGCAGGTCAAAGGCCGCCGGGGGGCGAACCGGCAGTTCGGAGAGCATATTGGAAAAAGGATATCTTGCGTTGGTGCTGCACAGCCATTTGCCTTTTGTGAGGCATCCGGAACACGACCGTTTCCTTGAAGAAGACTGGTTGTACGAGGCGATCACGGAGACCTACATTCCGCTCATCAATGTGTTCGACGGCCTCGTCGACGACGGCGTGGATTTCCGCCTGACCATGAGCCTGACGCCCACGCTCATCTCCATGCTCACCGACCCGCTGCTCCAGCAGCGATACGCCCGCCACATCCAGATGCTCATCGAACTGGCCGAGAAGGAGATCGGCCGCACGAAACACGATCCCCGCTTCCATGCCCTGGCGCAGATGTACCATGAGATGTTCACGAACGCCCGCTTCGTGTTCGAGGAGAAGTACGGACGGGACCTGGTTTCCGCGTTCCGGAAGTTTCAGGACTTGGGCAAGCTTGAGATCATCACCTGCGCCGCCACGCACGGCTTTCTGCCGCTCATGGTGAACAAGAAGGCGGTCCGCGCTCAGATCATGGTCGCCGTCGAGCACTACAAAAAACATCTGGGCCGGGCGCCGCAGGGCATCTGGCTTCCCGAGTGCGGTTATTACCCCGGCCTTGAAGAGGTCCTCTCCGAGGCCGGCATCCGTTATTTTTTCACGGACTCCCACGGGGTCTTTCACGCCACGCCGCGGCCAAAGTACGGAGTGTACGCGCCCATCTTCAGCCGTTCCGGCGTGGCTGCCTTCGGCAGGGACATCGAATCATCCAAGCAGGTCTGGAGCTCCATCGAGGGCTACCCCGGCGATTATCATTATCGTGATTTTTACCGTGATATCGGCTTCGATCTCGACTTCGACTATGTCCGTCCCTATATTCACCCGGACGGCGTGCGCGTCAATCTCGGCATCAAATACTACAAGATCACCGGCAAGTCGAACCACAAGGAGCCCTACCACCGTCAGCGGGCGCTCGACCGGGCGGCGGAGCATGCGGGGAATTTTTTGTTCAATCGTGAGAAGCAGGTCGAATGGCTCGCCGGAATGTTTCAGGACAGAAAACCGCTCATCGTAGCGCCCTACGACGCCGAGCTGTACGGCCACTGGTGGTTCGAAGGCCCGGATTGGATCAATTTTCTGGTCCGCAAGGCCGTCTTCGACCAGAAAACGGTGCGTCTGATCACCCCGATGGAATACCTGCGCGAGAACCCCACGTGCCAGGTTGCGACGCCGTCCCTGTCGAGCTGGGGATATAAGGGGTACGCCGAGGTCTGGCTCGACGGTTCGAACGACTGGATCTATCCGCACCTGCACAAGGCGGCGGACCGCATGATCGAGCTTGCACAGTCCTTTCCTTCCGCGGAGGGCCTGATGCGCCGGGCATTGAACCAGGCGGCGCGGGAGCTGCTCCTTGCGCAGAGCTCCGACTGGGCCTTCATCATGAAGACCGGCAGCCATGTGGAATACGCTGTCCGGAGAACGAAAGAGCACATCCTCCGGTTTACGAAGCTGTACGAGGACATCAAGGCAAACTCCATTGATGAGGGCTGGCTCTCGGACATTGAATCCAAAGACAACATCTTCACTGATATCGACTATTCCGTATATTCATAAGAAACATTCATGAGCTGCGTTCACAATAGAGGATGGAAATCGATCATCGTCCGACTGCCGTGACAGCACCCCCACCTGTGAAGCAATCACAGAACCTGTAAAATGTCTTGACCCTTACGTTGTAGTGGTGTATCTTCAATGTAGATACATTGAGGGAGGGACGATAATGAAAACTCGTGTTCAGAAATGGGGAAACAGTCTTGCCCTGCGGATTCCTAAATCGTTTGCGGAGGAAGTCGGCCTGCTTAACGATTCCTCGGTTGAAGTATCGTTGACCAATGGAAAACTTGTCGTTGTTCCCATTGAAAAACCAATCTTATCGCTTAAAAAGCTTCTGGCCCAGATAACCGAGGAGAATATTCATCACGAGATTGACAGCGGCCCTGCCGTCGGGATAGAAACATGGTAAATCCCAAATCGTATGTCCCTAAACGGGGTGACGTGGTTTGGGTCACTTTAAACCCTCAAGCAGGACACGAGCAAGCAGGCCGAAAACCTGCGGTGGTGTTGTCACCACAACCTTATAACGAAAAGGTTGGTTTGGCTCTTCTCTGCCCTATTACCAATCAAATCAAAGGATATCCTTTTGAGGTTGTCATTCCTGCTGACCTGTCCGTAACTGGAGCAGTTCTTTCTGACCAGGTAAAGAGTTTGGACTGGCGCACGCGAAATGCGGAATTGATCGGCACCTTGCCTCCCAAGACGATATCCGAAGTGCTGCAAAAAATCGGCTTGTTGCTATCGCGATAGTGAAGCATTCTCATAATGTCCAAAGAACATGACCAGCCAGCGGTATCTCCGCGGCAAATAAATTATGCTTAAGCCATCCGTCGTCAAAGAGCTTATAAAAATCGTCGGCCCATCCAATCTCTCCACCTTGCCTGAAGAGCTCGCGGTATATGCCTATGACGCGACGCAGCGGAAGTCGCTCCCCTGGGCCGTGGCGCGGCCTTCCTCGTCAGCCGAAGTGTCACGGATCCTCTCGCTTGCAAACCGGGAGCGCTTCCCCGTAGTGCCGCGCGGTGCGGGGACGGGCATGTCGGGAGGCTCCGTCCCGGTGGAGCACGGTCTTGTTCTTTCTCTCGAACGCATGAACAGGATCATGGAGATCAACGAAGATGATTTCATCGCCGTAGTGGAGCCGGGCGTCGTCACCGGCGATCTCCAACTGGCTGTCGAGGAGCGGGGACTTTTCTACCCGCCTGATCCGGCGAGCAGCCGGTTCTGCACCCTGGGCGGTAATGTTGCCGAGTGCGCGGGCGGACTGCGGGCCGTAAAGTACGGCGTAACCAAGGATTATGTGCTCGGCCTTGAGGTGGTGCTGCCCACGGCAGAGATCATCACTACCGGCGCGCGCACGGTAAAGAGCGTGGCGGGGTACGACCTCACGAAGCTCATCGTCGGTTCGGAAGGCACTCTCGGCGTGGTCACGAAGATCATCGTCAAGCTATTGCCCCTGCCCGAAACCGTGCTGGCCCTGGCCGCTTTTTTTCGCAGTGTCGATGACGCGGCCCGGGCAGCATCGGAGATCCTTGCGAACAGGATATTGCCGCGTGCGCTCGAATTCGTCGACCAGGCCGCCCTCCGGGCCGTGGATGCCTATCTCAAGGAGGACTTGTCCGGAGGCGCGGCGGCCATGCTGCTCGTGGAGGTCGACGGACCGTCCGAGTCCACGGCGCTCGAGAGCCGCCGGGTCGCCGATATCATGCAGCGAGCCGGAGCGGCGCGTGTTCAGCGGGCCGAGTCAGCTTCGGAGCGGGAACACCTCTGGAAGGCGAGGCGCTTGATATCGCCGGCGCTTTATACCATCAAGCCGAAAAAAATAAGCGAAGACATCGTGGTACCCCGGAGCAGGCTTGCCGAGATTCTCCGCGAGATCGGAGAAACAGCAAAGCGGCATGATCTTTTGATCGTGAACTTCGGACATGCGGGCGACGGCAATATCCATACGAATATTCTGATCGACGAGAGCGAACTTCCGAGGGCTGAAGCGGCGGTAAAGGAAATTTTCGCGGCAACGCTCCGTCTCGGGGGGAGCATCACCGGAGAGCACGGGATCGGCGTCGCAAAGGCCGCGTACCTTCCCCTGGAGGTGGGGCCGGATGCGCTTGCCGCGATGAAGCGGATCAAACAGGCCCTCGATCCGAACAATATTTTGAATCCGGGAAAGATATTTGTGAATGCGGATTGCGGAGTGCGGAATGCGGAATAAAAGGTTGACATCTGTGTACCGGAAAAAGGCCGGCATCTTTGCTGTGCTGGTATTTTTATCGCTGTCGTATTCACTATCCTGTGCCGACACTCTTTCCGCTGCCCCGTCGATCGAGGAGCTTCGCGTGGACGTGCAGGCATTGCAGCAGGAGGCCGCGCGCCTCGAAGAGGAGAACAGGGGCCTCCGGAAGATCCTGGCGGAGCAGGAGGATGACGAGGTCTATATCGCGGTGGACACGGAAAGCAACCGGCTGACCCTTCGGCAGGGCAACACCGTTCTCCATACCGCGGTCTGCGGTAGCGGCAGCCGCCAGTTCATCGAGGCGGAAACCGGGACGAACTGGTTTTTTGAGACGCCGTTGGGGTCCTTCACGATCCTGGGAAAGGAACGCAACCCGGTTTGGATCAGGCCGGACTGGTCCTACGTGGAGGAGAACATGCCCGTGCCCGCGCAGAACGACCCGGACCGGTACGTACGCGGAGTGCTGGGCAAGTACGCACTGCTCCTGGGGAACGGATACAAGATCCACGGCACGAAATATACCCATCTTCTGGGGACCCATTTCACCCATGGGTGCGTCTCGCTCGGGAATGACGATCTTGAAACGGTCTACAAGGCGGTCAAGGTCGGGACGAAGGTGTACCTCTACTGATGATGGATTGCTTAGTGCGAAATATAAGCTATAAAATAATGATATGCTTGCTGATCGTGTTATCCACGTTCCTTATGGGCGCCGACACAGGCGGCCTGGAACGGGACGAGCGATCCGCGCTCAGAGACACGCAGCGGACCCTGCGCGCGGGGATCGAAGTCCTCAAGCGCGAACAGGATTTTCTCCTGTTTCAGAAGGTAATGTACGGTTCGGATTCGAAATACCTCATCATCCACACCAGAAGCAAAACAGCTCAGCTGAAGTACAAAAACAGGGTGCTGAAGGACCTTCGGTTCAGGACCTCGAAGAATTTCCCCGGGAAGACATTTCGTCCCGGTATACTGAAGCTTACGAAAAAAATCGAAGGCAAAAACGACCGGCATACGCTGCTCTTTGGAAAATCTTTTATGGTGCGGTGGAAGCCGGCAATGGCCAGGCAGAAGGAAGGGGACATCCCCATTATCTCGCTGACGAGAAAAGAACTCCTGTCAATATTCTACGCTCTGGAGGAAGGTTCAATGGTGTATCTTGTGCGATGACATTGATTACGCTTCTATCAATCCGTTATTGATTTTATCCAGGTAACCCATCCTCAGTGGCGTTCGCCAGATTTAGAAAATGCGGCCCGCATTCTTTGCAGACTCCGAACATCTGGCCCTGATCATTCATAACTAAATATACCAGTAATGTGTATTCATGACACTCGGCGCAGGTGTGCTTCATCGGGGTTTTCAATTCTGTTACGAATGGTATTCCGGTGCCGTCCATGTTTCTGGTCCTCCCTTCTGAAAGTAAATTGGTAATTGCTTCAAACAGAAGATAACAGGTTGTTAACTTTCGCCCGGCTGATCAGGTTTCAGTTCTTCCTCCCAGGGTAACCCGAATATATTAGATAAAGCATATCCTTTGCCATCCCGCGACATTTAAAAAATTATCGATAATACAAATAATTGAGCAACCAATATGTCGGCGATATACAGAAAATTGACGGAATATGTCCGCATGACTGCCATATTTGGACACCCCCTATTCCGATTCTGTAACATAATTATGCATTTTGTTCATACCCTTAAAATAACCAAAAGGCGAGCGTCGAGACGAATAATGTTCACGTGTCATTGTTCAACCGACCTTCTTAATTGTTCTTGTCCTGTCCCTAAGCATGCGCTGAATCATTTCGTGAATAATAGAAAATATCATCCAGCCCTTTCCCTGCCAGCCGGATACGAGCGCGTTATACCGGCACTTTCCGGTTGACTCACCTCAAATTCCCGGTATAATCGTTTTATGCGTGAACTGGCGAGCGGTGAAGAGTTTTACGACGGGACGGCCTTGTTGGGAGATCCGGTGCACGGGTATATTTCCTTCACCACGCCGCGTACGGCCGGGGAGAAAACGGAAAAAGACCTGCTCGACACCCCCTGGATGCAGCGGCTCCGTCAGATTTATCAGCTTCAGAGCGCCCGGTGGGTCTATCCCTCGGCGGAGCACAGCAGGTTCCAGCACGTGCTCGGCGCCATGCATCTGGCGGGCAGGTTTGCGCGCCACCTCTATCCATCGCTCAAGGCGGCGGTGCCCGATTGTCCGTCGGCCAACTATGTGGAAGAATTTCTCAGGCTCGCCGCTCTAACCCACGACATCGGACACGGCCCGTTCGGCCACTTTTTCGATGACAACTACCTGGCCCGGTTCGACCTGACCCATGAGAAGATGGGGCAGCACATCATAAGGACCGAGCTTGCGGACATCATCAGGGCCATCCGGAGGAGCCCCACGGGCGAGTTCGCAAAGGGAGAAAAGCTGAACCCCGATCAGGTAGCGTTCCTGATCGGAAAAGGCCCTGCATCCTCCTCGAAGCAGCCCCGGTGGGTCGTGTTTCTCCAGCCGCTCCTCTCCGGGATCTACACCGTGGACAACCTCGACTATGTGATGCGCGACGCGTACATGTGCGGCGTTGCGATCGGCGCGGTGGACATCGACCGGCTCATGTACTACACGTTCTTCACGGACAAGGGGCTTACGCTCCACAAGTCAGGCCTTTCGGCCCTGAACATGTTCCTGAACGCCCGCCTGTACCTGTACACGAATGTCTACTACCACCGGACCACCCGGGCCATCGACGAGCACCTCAAGGAAATGTTCGAGGACACCATGGCCAAAATATTTCCTTTTGATAACCCTGTCAAAAATCTGAAAGAGTACCTCCATCTCACCGATTGGTCGCTGCTCGAGGGCGTGCGGAAATGGGAGGGCAGCAAGAATGCGGAGCTGGCCGCACTTGGCAGGGAATGGTCAGCCATTCTCTCCCGGGAGGTCAGGTGGAAGATGGCCTATGATGTCACACTTTCCATGCGTGTGTTTGAAAAAGGCAAAGCGATCATTGATGCAACCGAACTGGTGAAGAGGATCAGAAAAAATCTCCCCCAGAAGATCAAGGACCTGCCGTTCCGGGTGGACATGGCGAGCCAGGATCCCCGGCCTGTCAACCCGCTCATGATGGGCGAGCGGCAGATCTACGTATTCAACCCCTCGACCCGCAAGGTGGAGAAAGAACCGCTCAAGGACTTCTTCGATTATATTCCCGCCCGCGTGGTACAATGCCGCGTGTTTACCCTGAACCACGATCATGACAAGGAACTCGCCGATATCGTGGACAAGGTCCTGGGGATCCAGGAAGACAGCATCAAAACAAACGTCTAACGTCTGATAGCGGGTTTTTTTGCCGTCTTTTTTTGGTATACTAATGAACAGTGCAGTATCTGGGGCATGGCGGGGCTATGATCAAAATCAAGGACGAACATAAAGTCGTTTTCATTACCGCTGCCGCCGTCATCCTCATCTGGATCACTGACGCAGCATACGACTTCCTTATCGCCCGTGAGGGGACCTTTTTTCAGCTGCTCATGAATGTTTCCCGCCATGAGCCCTTCCTCAGGATAATGCTGACCCTGGGCTTTCTTGTCGTCGGTATCATTATTTCACGGATGCTCTCAAAACATAACCGCGCCGAGGCGGCTCTCAAGAAACAATCCGCCGCAATCGAGTCCTCCATGGACGGCATTGCCATTTACAACGCGGCGGGTGAGTATGTCTACGTCAATCATGCCTACGCCGTAATCAACGGCTATTCGATGCCTGAAGAGTTGATCGGTAAAACCTTCAGGCTTGCGTATAGCGATGAAGAGATTCAGAGAATTGAACAGATCCATTTCCCGGCCCTGAAGAAGAACTATCGCTGGCAAGGGGAATTGATCGCAAAACGGAAGAACGGCAGCACGTACTTTCAGGAAGCGTCTGTAACCATGCTGGATGACGGCGGACGGGTGTGCATTATTCGCGACATAACCTGGCGCAAACGGAGCGAGGAACGGCTGCGCCGCTCTGAACGTTTCCTGAACATGATCTTTGACAGCATTCGCGATCCCTTTTGCGTTATTGACGGCGAATTCCGGGTCATCCGCGCCAATGCGGCCTACGCGGCGCTCAAGAATGTCCGGGCCGACGATCTGATCGGCAGAAAATGCCATGAGGTGCTCGAAAACAGCGAGAAGGTGTGCGAAGGCTGCATCGTGGACAAGTCTTTCCAAAGCGCCGATCCCTGCGCCAAGGAAAAACAGGTCGTATTGAAGAACGGCGCTGCGACCTGGGTGGAGACCTACACCTATCCCATCATTGACGATTACGGGAAGGTGACCCATGTCATGGAATACACACGCGACATCACCGAGCGTAAAAAAGTGGAAGAGGAAAAGAAACTTCTGATCGAGCGGCTTGAATACTTGTCGAGGACGGACAGCCTCACGGGGCTCATGAACAGGAGGGCGCTTACCGACAGCTTCCTCTATGAGATCGACCGTGCGGAGCGGTACGGCTCCGAGCTGTCCATCATCCTCTGCGACATCGACAACTTCAAGGAAATCAACGACGCCTGGGGCCATGACATGGGAGACCGGGCCTTGCAGGCCGTATCGGCGACCCTGAAGACAATCTTGCGGAAGGCGGACATCGTCGGGAGGCACGGCGGGGACGAGTTTCTGCTGATTCTGCCCGAGACCTCGGTCAAAGGGGCGGAAGGCCTCGCGAACAAGCTTCTCGCGGCTGTGCGGGACATGGACCTCCGGTCCCGGGATGGGAAACGGATAGGGATTACCATAAGCATCGGGGTCGCCTGTCTTGCGATCGGCCGCGACAACATGGATACCTTCATCAAACGGGCGGATGATGCGATGTACGCTTCCAAGCAGGCAGGGCGGGACCGGGTTTCGACGGTCACGTAACAGGCCGATCCGGATAAACCGGAACCAAAAGGTGTCATCCCCGATTGTTTTAATCGGGGATCTGGTGTTGTTTTATAACCAAAACCTGATTCCCGATAGGAGCGCTCGGGAATGACAAAAAGTATGGTGATCGGGGCAAGACGATTCTTTAAAATGAGTTTCTCTTATTTTCCCGCCTGACCCTTCACGACCTCCTTCACCTTTGCGACAATGGCCGCGGCCGAAATTTCTTCGTACTCCAGAAGTTCGGCGGGCTTGCCGCTCCGGGGCATTTTCCGCACGGCCAGAGAATACACCGGGACACTCTCTGCGGACAAAGCGCTCATGACCGCCTCGCCCAGCCCCCCCTCGGCAAAGTGGTCTTCCACCGAAATGATCGCGCCTGTTTCGCGTGCGGCCTCGCCGAGCGTTGCGGCATCGACGGGCTTTACGCTGTAGAGGTCGATGACGCGTACCAGAATGCCTTCCTGCTTCAGTTCTTCATACGCCCGAAGCGCCTCATGGAGCGTAATGCCGGCGGCGACGACCGCGGCTACATCCGTTTTGCTCGACTTCAATATTTTGCTTCCGCCGATGCGGAACGCTTCATCATTGCGGTAGATGATGGGCGTGTCCTTTCGGGTCGTGCGGATGTAGGCTATTCCCGTATGCTGCGCCATCTCTTCCACGAGTTTCTCCGCGGACACGGCGTCAGAGGGGTACAGGACCACGCTGTTCAACAGGGTCCTGAACAGGGCGATATCCTCCAGGCCCATCTGGGACGATCCGTCCTCGCCGATGGACACGCCGGCATGGGAGCCGCTGAACTTGATGTTCGCGAGTGAATACTGGCTCATCCTGATCTGGTCCCAGGCCCGGGTGAAGAACGCGGCAAAGGTCGAGACAAACGGTATCTTGCCCCGGATCGAGAGGCCGAGCGCCGCGCCGACCATGTTCTGTTCGGCGATGTACATCTCGAAGAAACGTTCTTTGTGCACTTCCTTGAACAGCTCCGAGAATGTCGAGTTGCTCACTTCCGCGTCCAGGACCACCATCTCGGGGAATCGTGGGAAGATGCGGACGAGGGCGCTGCCGTAAGCGTGCCGCGTGGCAACGGGTTTCCCTCCCGTGTAAGCCGGGGGCCGGATTGCCTGCGCAGGCCGCACTGCAGGCCGGACATCCCCCGGTTTCGCTATCTCTCCCCGGATCGTATTGTCGATCGGTCCCAGTTCTTCGAGCGCCTTCACAAGCTCATCTTTTTTGAGCGGCTTGCCGTGCCAGCCGTTCTTGTCCTCGATAAATGACACTCCCTTGCCCTTGCGCGTTTTAGCGATAATCATGACGGGATTGACCGTTACGCGGGCGGCTTTTTGATACGTTTCCCGTATCTCTTCGAGATCGTGGCCGTCGATGACGAACGGCTCCCACCCGAATGCCTCAGCCTTTGACCGGTAAACTCCCAGGTCATGGCCGTACATGGTCTCGCCGCGCTGGCCGAGTCGGTTTACATCGATGATTCCGACGAGGTTGTCGAGCTTGTAAAAAGCCGCGAGCTGCATGGCCTCCCACTGGGAGCCCTCGGCCATTTCGCTGTCGCCGAGGAGCACGTAGGTGCGGTACGGAAGCTTGTCGATATATTTCGCGTTCAGCGCCATGCCGACGCCGATGGAGAGCCCCTGTCCGAGCGATCCGGTCGCCGCTTCGGTGTATTTGAACTCCCGCGTGGGATGGCCTTCCAGGGGACTGCTGAATTTCCTGAATGCGAGCAGTTCCGCTTCTGTGACCCTGCCGGCCGCGGCCCAGAGCGAGTAGAAGAGGGGAGAGGCATGGCCTTTGGAAAAGATCAGCCGGTCGTTGTTCGGATGGAGCGGGTCGACAAGATCGTATTTGAACGTACCCCCGAACAAAAGGCCGGCCATCAGGTCCGCGGCTGACAATGACGATGTCGGGTGCCCGGAGCCCGCTGCGGTTGACATGACGAGGCTGTAGTAGCGGATGAGCTTGGCGATGCTTTCCAGGTTGTTCATGATTCACCTCTGTGAGATTTGCGGCGAGCGAATTGTCGCGAGTTTTAAAAATTCTCAATCCGAAACCCGTAATCCCTGCCTAAATACCTGAGCAGCTATGATTACTAAGGCGATCATAGGTAATGCCCCATTGCGTCATTCCGGACTTGATCCGGAATCCAGGGACTTTTCATGAAAAACTCTGGATTCCTGCTTTCGCAGGAATGACGAACGAAGTGGCTTTACTACCGCAGGTCTTAGTAACTATATCAGATTTTGTATCGTCGTCTTTATCAGATCGATCATCGGTCCCGGGTACACGCCGAGCCAGACAAGCAGCACCGTGAGTATGGCGAGGACCGCATAGCTGCTGCGCGATGTCGCCGAATGAGCGAGATACTCATCACCGGAAGGCGCAAACAGCGAGACGATGATGCGGAGATAATAGAACAACCCGATGACGCTGTTGATCGCGAGGACGATCACCACCAGCCAGAGCGCCGAGCCCACACCCGTGGCCACGACGTAAAATTTGCCCACGAACCCGGCGGTCAGCGGGATGCCCGCGAGCGAGAACAGCATGACCGAAAACACACCGGCGAGCCATGGCCGTCTCCACGCCAGGCCGCGGTAATCCTCCATACTGTCTGCATCCCGTTCCTTCCCGGAAAGCACGGCCACGACACCGAAGGCGCCGAGGGTGGTCAGGAAATAGGCGGCAAGGTAAAACGCCGCGGCAGCCGCGGCCATCTGTCCGCTTGCCAGCACTGTCACGAGCAGGTAGCCGAGATGGGAGATTGAAGAATAGGCCAGGAGGCGCTTCACGTTTGTCTGCATCAGCGCGAGGAGATTGCCCGCAAACATGGACAGGACGGCGATGATCGTGATGATAGCAAGGAGCGGAGCATGTTGATGGATGGCGATGCTAGTGAAATAGCGCAGAACGAGCGCAAAGACAGCTCCCTTTGACGCGGTGGCGATGAAGGCCGTTACGGGCGCCGGTGCGCCTTCATAGACGTCGGGCGTCCACAGATGGAAGGGGACCACCGCGAGCTTGAACCCGAGGCCGACGATGATCATGCCGATGCCGGCGAGAAAGGACAGGCCGTTGCCGCCGGCGCCTGCGGCCCGCGCGGCGATCTCGGAAAAAGCCATGCTCCCCGTCCCGGCATAGACGAGGGCCATACCGAAGAGGATGAATGCCGACGATACCGCCGCGAGGATAAGATACTTGACGCCGGCTTCGACGCTCTTGTCGCTGTGCCTGAGGTATGCAGCAAGGGCATACAGCGACACGCTCAGAAGTTCGATACCGAGGAAGAATGACGCAAAATGCGAGGCGGCGGCGAGCACAGTACAGCCGAGCACGGCGAGCAGCAGGAGGAGATAAAATTCCTCCTTATGTCCCTCGTGTTTCTCAAGGTAGGAATACGAAATGGCGGCGACCGCGAACCCGGCAAGTACGATCAACCCCGTATAATACAGGGCGTACCGGTCGATCATGAGCAGCTGCGTTATTGCGCGCGGGAGAACGCGGGAGGCGCCGGAAAAACTTGCGACACTGAGGACGAAGCCTGCAAGTGTCAGGAGCACGGTGAGCAGGTGATTCCGGTAAAAAGCTATCACGAGCATGATGACAATCGGGGTGATCGCAAGAGTGATATAGGGCGACAGGGCAATGAAGTCCGTACTCGTCATTTCCCGCCTCCCACGCTGGTCCTTCCGTCATCCCCGGGTGCTTCTAAAGCCTGCCCCGGCATGATTAAAGCCGGGGGGGATCCGGTGTTCTTATCCATGCTTTGGAAACCATATTCTCCGGCATGAAGTGCGGGTCCGGCTATGCTCAGCATCGGCCGCGGGAAGAGTCCGAGCCAGAGAATGACGATGATCATGACCGTCATCATGCCTGTTTCACGCGTTGTCAGGTCGCGGATGCCGAGGTCTTCACTTCGCGCACCGTGAAAGACCCGTTGTACGATCCAGAGGGAGTAGATCGCCGCAAGGACAAGTCCGCTCGCGGCAATGATTGTTATAGCGCTCTGGGTGCGGTATGAGCCGAGGAGCACCATGAATTCGGCGACAAAGTTGGCGAAGCCCGGCAGGCCGAGCGAGGCCAGGGCAAAGACCAGTCCGATGCCGCCCAGCCGAGGCGCCGCTGACCACAGGCCGCCCATCCCGTCCATCTCGCGCGTATGGATGCGCTCCTGGATCATTCCGACGATGATGAAGAGCGCCCCCGTGCTTACGCCGTGCGCCACGATCTGCATGACTGCGCCGGAGAGGGCCGTTTGGCCGCCGGCGAAAATGCCGAGGAGCACGAAGCCCATGTGGCTTACGCTGGTATAGGCAACGAGACGCTTAAGATCGGTCTGACCGTATGCGAGTATGGCGCCATAAATGATCCCGACAACGGCAAGGACCAGCATGGGTTGCGTGATTGACGCCGCGGCATCGGGAAAGAGCGGAAGGACGAAGCGCAGGATTCCATATGCCCCGGTCTTGAGCAGGAGGCCAGCGAGGACCACGCTCCCGGCCGTCGGTGCCTCGGTGTGCGCGTCGGGAAGCCACGGGTGGAACGGAACAGCGGGCAGCTTCACCAGGAATGCAACAAGGAAACCGAGCATGATCCAGAAGGCCGCGGTTGCAGTCATCGGCGTGCCAAGAAGCAGCGAGTAGTCGAAGGTGTACTGGCCGGTCTCCCTGCCGTGGATGAAGTAGAGCGCCAAAATAGACAGGAGCATCAAGAGGCCGCCGGCCTGGGTGAACAGGAAAAACTTGAGCGACGCGTACACGCGGTTCTCGTGGCCCCAGACGTTTATGAGAAAGTACATGGGCACGAGCATCAGCTCCCAGAAGAAATAGAACAGGAAGAGGTCAAGGGCGAGGAACACGCCGAGGATCCCGGCGAGGATCCAGAGCAGGTTCAGGTGGAAGAAGCCGACGCGCTCGCGTATCTCGGTCCAGGAGCAGATCACGGAGATGATGCCGAGAAAGAGTGTGAGCGCGACGAGCACCAGGCTCAGGCCGTCCATGGCGAGATGGAGACTGACGCCAAGCTGCGGGATCCAGGGCATGCTCAGCTCAACGAGCCAGGCACCGCGGTCGAGTTCCGTCTGGAGTGAAGATCCCGACCAGAAGGCTGCCAGGAGGACCGCATCAATCACGAGCGCAGCCAGCGATATCCATCGGGCAAGCGCGCCGTTCTTCCGGTCAAGGAGCCATGCTGCCAGTCCGCCCGCAAGCGGTATGATGATGAGCCATGCGAGGATCATGGGTTCCGTCTTTCCTGTTATTATTTATGCCGTCATTCCCGCTTGCCGGGAATCGTAGTTGACTTGAATCTTGAAAAAGAGACGATTCCGGACACCCTGCACTACGCTCCGCTGGGCGCAGGCAAGCCGGAATGACGACGAAGACTAACGTCCGCGTCCCGGGGCTACTGCTCTTGGGGCTGCGGCGGTTACTGGAACATCACTATGATCCCCAAAAACACCGCAGCACCAAAGGCTATCCCCATCGCGTACCACCGGATATTGCCCGTCTGGGTTTTGCTCAAGACGGCATGCACTGTACGATTCAGGTGCGCTATGGCCGTGTAGCCTGAATCGATCATGTCGTCCTTGCTGATCCGCGTAATCCATTCGAAAGGCCGCACCAGGAGAGCACTGTAAAGCCGATCAAAACCCCAGCCCGAGAACCAGAATCGCTGCAAGCCCGCGCCCGCTGGGGCCTGCGCGAGTTTCTCGGCCATCTGCGGATGCCGGAGGTACAGGAGATAAGCGACAGCGATGCCGGACAGCGATACTACCGAGGCGATGACCTGGAACAAAAGTTCGTTTCCCGGATCTGCATGGTGTGCGGCCTGATCGGGAAAGACAGGTTTCAGAAAGCCGGAGAACAGGTCCATGCGGACGAGCGTCTCGGGGAGTTCCACAAAGCCCCCGATGATAGACAGAACAGCAAGGACCATAAGCGGCGCGATCATTCGTGTGCCCGGTCGATGTGTTATTTCTATTTTCGGTATTCCGAAGAACGTGACGAAGACCATCCTGAATGAATAAAGTGAAGTAATAAAAGCCCCCAGGAGCCCGGCCGCCCATAATGCCGCGCTTCCCGAGGGAGAGGACCATGCCTGCCACAGGATCAGGTCCTTGCTGTAGAAACCCGCGGTCACGAGTGGCAGTGCGGACAGGGAAGCGGAACCGATGAGGAACGTCCAGAAGGTCGCGGGGAGTTTATCCTTTAGTCCGCCCATTTTAAACATGTCGTGCTCATGGTGCTGCGCGAGGATCACCACGCCCGCACCGAGGAACAGGAGCGCCTTGAAGAACGCATGGGTCATGAAGTGGAACATGGCCGCTGACCAGGCCCCAACGCCGAGTCCGAGAAACATATATCCGATCTGGCTGATGGTGGAATAGGCGAGGACTCGCTTGATGTCACGCTGCGCAAGGGCGCTGAAACCTGCCACGAGCAGCGTCGCGGCGCCGATCACGGCCACGGCTGACTGCACGATGGGTGCAAGCTCAAACAGGACGTGCGTGCGTGCAATCAGATATACGCCGGCAGTTACCATAGTAGCCGCATGGATCAAGGCGCTGACGGGTGTCGGACCGGCCATGGCGTCCGGCAGCCAGACCTGGAGGGGGATCTGGGCGGACTTGCCGAGTGCGCCTCCCAAAAGCAGGGCAGCTGCAAGCACGGCGGTTTCAGAGCCGGCAGGCCACTGCTGCCGGGCGGCGTGCATCAGTTCCTGTATGTTGAGCGTCCCCAGGTTGGTGAACAGCAAAAAGAGCCCGATCGCCATGGCCGTGTCGCCGACGCGGGTCACGATGAAGGCCTTGCGCGCGGCGCGGCCGTTGGCCGGGTCGCTGTACCAGAAGCCGATCAGGAGGTAACTGCAGAGGCCGACGCCTTCCCACCCGAGGTAAAGAAGCAAGAGGTTGTCCGCAAGCACGAGGGTGAGCATGGAGCCCACGAACAGGTTCATGTAGGCGAAGAACCGGCTGTATCCTTCTTCGTCGAGCATGAACTCGGCCGAATAGAGGTGGATCAGGAACCCCACGACCGTGATCACAAGCACCATGAGCAGCGAGAGAGGATCGAGGGTGAAAGAGATCGCGGGCGCATAGCCGTCGAACTGCATCCAGGTCCAGAGCGTTTGGGTAATGGCGTTGGTTTCAGGCGGGTTGCCGATGAAATCGATCACCATGAGAACGGCCAGGAGCGCGGACATGCCCACTGAACCGGCGCCGACCAGAGCAGCGGTTTTTTTAGTAAGACGCCGGCCCGTCAGCGCCAGAACGACGAACCCGGCAAAGGGGAGGGCAGGGATGAGATAGAGGACGTTCAACATGACTGTAAAATGGAAAAGGGAAAATGGAAAATGGCTGTAAGGGACGGTTTCTTAATTGTCAATTATCCATTTTCAATTCTCAATTTCAATCATCCTTTCATGGTACTCGCTGCATCGGCATCAAGTGTCTTGAAACTGTGGTACATCTGAAGCACAAGCGCAAGCCCGACGGAAACTTCTGCCGCGGCCATGGTCAGAATAAAGATGAACATCACTTGGCCGTCAACCTGTCCCCAGCGAGCGCCGGCGACGATGAAGGCCAGACCAACGGCATTCAGCATCACCTCAACGCTCATCAGCATGAACACGATGTTCCTGCGTGCGAGTACGCCGACCAAGCCCAGCGCAAAGAGCACCGCGGCGAGGATGAGGCCGTGTTCCATGGGGACGTTTGCGATCAAAGTAAACTCCTTTTAGTCATGATACTAAGGCGCCCGGCAGAAAAACCTCATGCCTTCCCGCCGTCATTCCGGGCTTGACCCGGAATCCAGCGACTTAGATACGACACTGGATTCCTGCTTTCGCAGGAATGACGAACATATCCGTCTCCGCTTTTTTTAGCTCAATGTTTATGCGGCCTTCCCAGATGATATGCTCCGATCAAGCCCGCCAGAAGCAGCATGGAAGCCAGCTCCACGCCGAGCACATAGGGACCGAGCAGCGCGATCCCGACCTGTTTGGGGCCGATGAGGACCGCAGCTGATAACGCGGGGCGCTCTGCGGCGAACAGATAGACAAGTTCAAGGGAAAGGACCGTTGTCAGGATCGACGGCCCCGTCCATACACCGGGGCTCAGCCACTGGGATTCCTGCCTCGCGGCCTGCGTGCCGAGATTCAGCATCATGATCACGAACACGAAGAGCACCATGATCGCGCCCGCATAGATGATCACCTCGAGCGCGGCAACGAAGGGCGCGCCGAGGGAAAAAAAGATGAGCGCCACAGCGAGCAATGATACGATAAGATACAGGAGCGCGTGCACCGCGCTTTTCCTGGTGACGACCATGAAGGTCGAGATGACGGCCACGAGTGCAGATATGTAGAAGAGGAGATTCATAATTTGTACGGATGTCATTCCCGCAATGCTTCTGAGCGGGAATCCAGTTTAATACTTGAACAATGGCTCCTCGATAGAGGCATTCGGGGATGACAAACTATTTGGTATTCGCATTTGTGTTTACGGCATCAGGCTCTTTGGATCCACGGGCTTTTCTTCATTCTCCGCCTCGCCCTTGTTCTTTCCCTTGATCGACAACCCGGCGACGCGATAGAAATTGTAGTCATGGTATTTGCCTGGTCCGCTGATGAGCAGGTCTTCCTTTTCATACACCAGGTTCTGCCTCTTGTACTCGCTCATCTCGAAATCGGTCGTGAGCTGGATCGCGTAGGTCGGGCATGCCTCTTCGCAGTATCCGCAGAAAATGCACCGCGAGAAATTGATCCGGAAAAATTCCGGATACCGCCTGCCGTGCTTGTCCTCCGTCGCCTGGAGAGAGATGCAGTCCACGGGGCACGCCACGGCGCAGAGGTAGCACGCTACGCAGCGTTCCTCGCCGTCGGGATCGCGGGAGAGGATGATCCGTCCGCGCCACCGCGGAGGGATGTAGGGCCTCTCCTCGGGATACTGGATCGTCACCCGTTTCCGGAACATGGTCAAAAAGACCGTCCAGATTGTTTTTAGAAGGCTGAACATGGTTTTTTATTAATGGCCCTATAAAAAGCCGTCATTCCCGCTTGTCGGGAATCGTATTTAACTTAACCGTACTGAAAGAGACGATTCCGGACGAGCCGGAATGACGTCAAAAGCGAAAAAATCGATTTTTTCCGACTTCATACAATAATCCGTCGAAATCATAGTCTAAGTTATTGCTCTGTCCTCATTAAAACCACCGCCCCCGTCACTATTATATTAAGCAGCGACAGCGGCAGCATCACTTTCCACCCGAACGACATGAGCTGATCATACCGCGGCCGGGGAAGCGATGCCCGGAGCAGGATGAAGAAACAGATGAACAGAAAGGTCTTGATCAGAAACCAGAGCAAAGGCGGCAGCGCCGGTCCCAGCCATCCGCCGAAGAACAGGGCCGTCGTTATCGCCGAGATAAGGGTAATGCCGAGATACTCCCCTACAAAGAACATGCCGAACTTCAGTCCCGAATATTCCGAATGGTATCCGGCCACGAGCTCGCTCTCCGCCTCCGGCAGATCGAAGGGCAGGCGGTGCGTCTCCGCGATCCCTGCAATGAAAAAGACAACAAAACCGACGAACTGCGGCACGACAAACCATACCTGGCGCTGCGCCTCGACTATCTCCCGCAGATTGAACGAGCCTGCCTGCATCACCACGCCCATCAGCGACAGACCCATGAATACTTCATAGGAGAGCATCTGGGCCGAGGCGCGCAGCCCGCCCAGCAGGGAATACTTGCTGCTTGACGCCCAGCCCGCGAGAGCGACGCTGTACACGCCGAGCGACGACATCGCGAGGAAGAACAGAAGGCCGATGTTCAAGTCCACGACCTGGATCCCCGGCGCGAACGGGATCACGGTATAGGACATAAGCACAACCACGACGATCACCGCCGGAGCAATGATGAACACGGCCTTGTCCGCAAAGGGCGGTATCCAGTCTTCCTTGGTAAAGACCTTGATCATGTCCGCCAC
>JAXIPA010000104.1:0-7230 GCA_045403145.1 Nitrospirota bacterium
CGTGGTCAAAACGCAAAATCAAACGACTTTGTAACATGACTTAGTGCGTTTGTATTAGTAAAAAGTCAGAATGTGTCACCCCGAACAACGTGAGGGGTCTTTCAACTGGTTGGAAAACCAAGATTTCTCACTTCGTTCGAAATGACAAATTGGGTGTTTTCCGACTTTTACGAAGCCATCAAGCTTCGGGCTGGGAAAGTATCCTGCTCACAAATGAAAGGCCGGAGGGAATGTATCTCTCCGGCCTTTTTGTTTCCTCGTCAGATTTTCCTGGCGGGCTTTGTGGGCCGCAGCCCGGACGCCCGTCATAAATCCGTTGCAAGGGAATTGAAAAAGATGATCATATCTGCGGCGAACGGACGGGCGCAGTTGGTATGGTCCGCCGGTACGGCAATGGTAATACAATTGACCACAGTGACCGAGGGTGCGCTCCTTAGATCCATCGCCGTCTTGGCCTTCGTCGTATTGGCGTACGGTACAGTGTCGTCGGTCTCACTGTGGAACAATCGTGTGGGGACCTGGGGCGCCCAGTCGTATATGTCGTTTTCCACGATGCGCGCTTTGAGCGCGGTCTCGCCTGTGCCCAGATAGCTGTCAAGAAACGTTTGATTGAACAGCGCGTTTGTCGCTACCCCGGCCCCCCCGAGCGCGTCTCTGATCTCGCTTCTCGTCTTACTGCCGTCAAAATAGGTATTGACGATATTCACCTTGGGTCCAACAAAATAGTTCTGAATCTGGCTTGGCGTGTTGTATATGGTATCGTAGGCCTTGAAAAAGAACCCGGCGAAACCCGGTTGCGACTGGGTGGGACTACTTAATATGGCGAGGGTGGTGGTGCTCATGTCGTAGGGTCCGGCGCCGGCTTCCGAAGCGGTGACCGGAAACTCCTGGGTTAGGCTTTGCTCCATAAGCCTCTGAGTTGCGAGCGTCGCGTATCCCCCCTCGGCATATCCGGTAAGAAAAAACTGGCCGTTCCTGGCCCTGTTGATGTTCGGTGATGCGAGACATGTGCGCGCCGCCCGGTTCATATTGACGGTCGCGGAAGCGAGCGTGGCTGCATGCACGTAGGGGTGCAGTAGAGCCGTTGAATCGCCATAGCCGATATAATCCGGCAACACCGCGATGTACCCGAGCCCCGCGAAAACAGCGCCCAGAGCCGCTTCCCCGCTCGTAATGAAACTCGAGGGCGCCTCGCTGTCCTGAAAGATCGTTCCATGCTGATAGCTGATCACCGGCCGGCTTCCCGTCCCGGCCGAGGGCAGGCACACCAGGCCTGACGCATTGATAATGTTGCCGGACACATCCGGAGTACCGTACGTGAGTTTGTAGCAGGTAGCGCCGGAGCGTACGGTAACGCCAGTAAGTCCCAGGCTCACTACGGCCGCGGTAAGACCGGCCGCGTCCAACGACCCGGCCGGGGTCGAGGTAACGAGCTCTCCCTCAAAAGTTGCCGTGGGTGTGGTGGTAGTGCTGCTGGACCCGGAGCTGCATGAGAATAATAAGCCGGCGGCAAGCACTACGGCAAGAAGTTGAAAAAATGCCTCGCGCGGCCTTGATTTCCCTTCGTCGTATCCTGTGAGGTAATGCATAATTCCCTCCCCGGCAGGAAAAAAGACGGCACTCCTGCCTCATGAGGTAATTATAGCAAAGGGCAAGGGGGGAAAGTATGTGACGAGGGAGAATGTCGATGATGCGCTTACGGTCGGTCCGGACGCGAGTTGAGCGATGTCTGCTCGACAAAATCAAGAAGCTGCTGTCTGGCTTCGGGGGCGATATCAGTAAACATCAGCCCGTATCGATGGTCTTCGTCTCCGGGGGCCCGCTCAATGGCCCTGACGATCTTTGCCGCCGCCTGTATTTTCTTTGCGTTCGGAAGGTAGAATATGCAGGAGAGCCGCGCGCCTTCGTCAAGAGGCTTATCGGATTCGATCAGCATGCCCGTGGCACTGATGTTCCTCGAGCGGCAGAAGAACGACTCGCTCTCTGAACGACTGTCAACGCTGGCGTTCAGGAGCACCCGGAGCGTCTCTCTCGCGGCGACATCCAGAAGCTGCTGGGCTTTTACCATGAGCACGAGGGGATGGACCGGACGCAGCAGCACGGCGTTCGCCCTGCATCGCGAACTCTGTTCGATTTCCGCGGGAATATCCGCGCAGACCATGATCATGGAAACCACGCGAAGGCATTCGTCCTCCCTGATCAGGGAGCAGAACTCCTCGCTGGTCATGCCGGGCATATCGAGATGGGTAATGATGAGGTTCACGCGCTCCGCACGATGAATTTTTAGCGCCTCGTCGTTCGTTGCCGCGGAAAATACTGCAAGGTCCGTCCGGTTTAAAAGGGATTTATCCTTTTCCAGGATGACGCGGATATCCTGCGCGATCAGTATTTTTTTCATGGCTGCCTCGGTCCACCTTCCGTGGGAAAACAGTACTATAACTCGGTTTTATTTGCAAGAGGGAATTCAGGTGAACATATCGGATTGCGGAATGCGGATTTTCACGGATTGGGTCCGGGATCGCAGAGCAAGGGTCAGAAGCATGGTTCGGAGAGCGGAGTCCATAGGTCAAAGATTCCGGAGCACCTGTTCCAGGATAGAGGCGATCACCCGGCCAACCTCCTTCCTCATCTCCTCTTTTCTTCTCCCCGCCATGACAAAAGGCTCATCCCGCAGTTTCCTGCCGAGAAGTCCCGCGCCGGGATACTGTTGGAGAAAGGTTTCGGGGATCTCATCGGGCGCATCAACATCGTTCATGATCGCCCAGGCGAGGGTCCATGCCCGGGCTACGTTCGCCACGTCGGCAACGCGCGCCTGGCACTTGCGCAAGCGCAGTCGCGTAGGCGCGGTTAAGTCGCGGGAGGTCGCGTTAATCGAGGGAGCCTCCGGCTCCTGCCGGAGGGGCTCCACTGAGTGGTTCTCCGGATGTTCCCGGTAACCAAGTTTCTCGTCCCGCGTCTAATAGGCAAAGATAGAGAGGCGGCATCATGAAAATAGGCGTCTTTATAGCTGAAGGTTTCTCCGGAGGGCGTCCCATCTATCCCCGTTTTCGTCAGGTTGCTGATGGCAATGTAACGATTTGAGGTTTTTTCCGATGATAAAAGACATGAAAGACTCAACAGAACCCGTGTATATCGTTCATGACCCGGCTGTTTTTCACAGTGAACCGGTCATTAAGGGAACGCATACCGCGGTCAGGGCAGTCGTTAAAAACTGGAGGCTGATGCGTTCGCCCGAAGAGATCATCGAGATCATCGCGCATCTCCCGCACCTGACGCTCGTCCAGGTTCATGAAGCGCTGAGCTATTTCAGCAGCCGCCGGAAGGAAATCGAGGCGGACGGCCGAATGACCGCTACCCGGCGGGAGCCAGTTTTTTGAGGATCCTGCCGACTGTTTTCCAGGTGCGGGTGGTTATCTCTTTGCCGAACCGCCTTTCCAGCCAGACCATAAGATCAGGTGTTCTTGCGCCCGCCAGGTCGATCACGCTGCAGATCGCGCCGCTGTACATGCCCACAAGCTCGTACGTTCCATCTTCCGCCCGGTAGGGGAAGCCCGTCCGCTTCACCCATCGCCAACGATACTCTAAGAGGGCCTTGCCGGTTCGTAGCACAGCAGGATGTTCCCGTTCCCGAAGGTCCGCGTCCGTATCAGCTTGAAGCTCAACCGCTCCCTGATGCCGTCGAACATCGTCTTCCCGCTGCCGAGCGCCACGGGATTCAGCAGGAGCTGGTATTCGTCGATCAGGCCATGGGGTGCGAGCTGCGCGACAAGGCTGCCGCTTCCCAGGACCGTCAAGTCCTTTCCCGGCTGCTGTTTCATTCGCCTGATTTCCCCCAGCAGATCGTCCTTCACCAGCCTTGTATTGTTCCAATCGGCCTTTTCAAGCGTGCGGGAGAAGACGATCTTCTCCGCCCTGTTCATTCCCCCGGCCACGATGGGATCGGTCTTCATCGCTTCCGGGGTCGGCCAGAAGCCGGCCATGAGCTGGTAGGTAACGCGTCCGAACAAAAGCGTATTTCCCGAATTTGAAGCCTCATTTGCCAATTCCTGGAACTCCTCATCAACCATATGCCAGGATATGTCGCCGTTCGGTCCGGCAAAATAACCGTCAAGCGTCACCAGGTTGAAAACGGACAGTTTTCGCATGGGAATTCTCCTTTCGCGCGTCAAGACAGCTCGCTGGTGCCGTCCGTGTGCCGGTACATGATCCGTTCGAGCATGCGCGCAATCCCGGTCGCCATGGTGAAAAGCGATTCCACGGAGAGGTTCCGCTCCGCGGTATCGTCGAAAAAAAGGTGAAGCTGCGACTCCATGCCGTCCTCCGGTCTCCAGTAGCAGACCAAAATCGGCACCCGCGGCAGGGGAAAAAGGACCACGCTGATGTCGGAATTGAAAGCGCGGGCGGCCGACGTACCGCTGAACATGCCGACGAGGGCCTCGAACAGATCGCTGTGGCTGTCGGCGATGCGTTTCAGCGGCTTCTCGCACCGCTGCTCGAAGAGAGGATTCCAGGTCTTCCCTTGCGGAAGCTCCCGGAAGGGCACCCACCTGCCTGAGGGCTCCGCTCCCTCGCAGTTAAGGATATAATCCAAAAGCGGCAGGGTGAACCACGCGTGGGTGTGGCACTGCGACGCTACAGATCCCTGCCCATCGACTTCGAAGTCCTTGCCCAGACACCTGATCGTAATGCTCATGCCGCTGCTTGCCCCGCCAAGCAGCCTTGCCCGGGAAATAATGTCTCGTTTCGCGATTTTCTCTTTAAGCTCCTTCAGTTGTTCATCCCTGATGCTCTCGATATTGACCTGTCTGCTGATCGCGCCTCCAAGCCGGGCAAGCGTTGCCTGGTCCAGGCGCGGGCAGTCTGATGGCCGCTTTTCCTCCTTAAGGACCGCAGCCGCGAAGGCAAGGCACGTCGCAAGCTGCAGTTCGTCTTCGGAAGGAGCGCATAAATCTCAAGAGGGGTCTTGAAGCGGACCATGTAATATCGTACCGGGTTTCAGCGTGGAAGGCAATCGGGAAACTGGATGACCAACGCATCATCAGGAGATGTCAAATTAGAAATACAGTTTAAAATCATTCTTTTTTACTTGCACCCGACTCCTGCTTCGGTTATAATTCTCTAAAACAGGATGAAAATTGTGCTAATTAAGTTTTCTTAAAGGAGGAAGTTGATCATGCAGACGACAGCTATCAGTCCATTGGAGTACAAGAACGATTTTTTCTCTCTCGTCATTCGTGAGTCCGAGCACCGCCCCGGGAGCTACATCTTCTCCAGCGGGATCAGCCTCCCCAAGTTCAACCCCATCATCTGGGGAAGGACCGGGATCTGCTCCAATGCGGCATTCAAGGGCCTGCAGCAGCTTCAGGCCGATGTTTCCTACTTTGCCCTCCAGCAGGGGATCGTGACAAAGGACGCCCACATCCCCTTCGAATCAGCGAGCGGACGCGGAGACGGCTGGTATCAAGAAAGTGCCCTCCTGATCGAGGACGCGTCTCCCGAAGCGGCCGGGGAGATCCTCGCGTTCAGTGCACGGGACCTCGTTCAGACGATCCTGAATGCCTGCCAATCGGATGTCAGGGTGCCGGCCGGATTGGATTCCGCGGCAATGCAGCGCTTCCTCGAATCGGTGGGAATCTCTAATTACCGGGAAGCGGCCCCATCGCCGATCTTGAAACCTACCGGAGAGACAGTAGACGGGAGACGGTAGGGGACTGTAGGTAGTATATAACAAAAAAGTCGGATGGCCGCTTTTCCCCTCTTTGAGGAGTCGCTATGCCGCAATCGCCGCAGTTCGTCTTCGGAAGGAGCGCATAGATCTCAAGGGGGGTTTTGAAGCGGGTCATGCAACATGGTACCGGGTTTCCGTGGGAAGGCAATCGGGAAGTACGGGTACTATCGAACGGGTGCAGCAACGCCACTCTCGGTCGCCCTACGCCGCCGAGCCCTTCACCTTGCAGGCATCCGACTTCCCGCTCTGCATCATGTACTTCGCGCCCCATTTGTGCATCGCGTCCAGGACCGGCTTGAGGCTCGTGCCGATAGCGGTCAGCGAATATTCGACCCGGGGCGGGACCTCGGGATAGATCTTCCTGTTCACCAGACCGTCCTCCTCCATCTGCCGGAGCTGCTGGGTCAGCATCTTCTGGCTGATCCCCGGCACGCTCCGGGATAGCTCGCCGAAGCGCCTCATGCCTTTGAAAAGCTCCCGCAGGATCAACAGCTTCCATTTGCTCCCGAGCAGGGATATCGCTATCTCCGCCGGACAGTTCGCCTGCTCTTGTTCCATGACCGCCCTCCTCGTTCCCGCTGCCCCCTACCTCATACTTACTAAATGGTAAGTACATTACAAAATAGTGCCTACTTGCTTTTTGATTGCAGCTGCCATAATATACCCCAACAGCAATAAGGAATCAAGCGGGAAATAGGGACGCGAAGCCGAACGGCCGCGGCGGACCGTCCGACCCCTTGATCCAAAACCACCATAAAGGAGACAGGACATGAGCGGAAAACAGCCGATCGAGAAAGAACTGGAAGCAGGAACGTATTACTGGTGCAGCTGCGGTCTGAGCAAAACCGCGCCCTTGTGCGACGGGTCGCACAAGGCAAC
Organism: Nitrospirota bacterium; assembly: GCA_045403145.1. Lineage (GTDB taxonomy): Bacteria > Nitrospirota > UBA9217 > UBA9217 > UBA9217 > JAJYKN01. The sequence goes on from JAXIPA010000104.1 coordinate 6,608, forward strand.
GGGAAAATCACCAATGCAGTTCGAGGTGAAGGAAAAAAAGAAGGTGTGGCTTTGCACCTGCGGCCGCACCAAGACGCCGCCCTTTTGCGACGGAGCGCACGGGAACAAATGAACAGTAACAGAACGACAGCACAAGGAGAATGAACGATGTGGAAAAAACTCTTTCAGACAAACGATGATGTGGCTGCGCTGGTCCTGCGGCTGATGCTCGGGATCATATTCTTCCCGCACGGCATGCAGAAGCTGCTCGGCTGGTTCGGCGGGCACGGGTTCGAAGGCACCATGGGATTCTTCACGGGCAAGCTCGGGATCCCGGCTCTTTTTGCCTTCCTGGCGATCATAGCGGAAAGTCTCGGGGCAATCGGCCTGATCGTCGGGCTCGGCACTCGCGTTGCCGCATTCGGCATATCAATCACGATCGCGGTCGCGGCGATGATGCTCCATGTCCAGAACGGCTTCTTCATGAACTGGTTCGGGAGCCAGACGGGCGAAGGCATCGAATATCACCTGCTGGTCATCGGCATGGGCGTCACGCTCATGATCGCGGGCGGAGGGAAATGGTCGCTCGACCGGGCGATTGCCGGATCGCGGGAGAATTGAGAAGTGCAGCCAAGCAGCAGCAA
>JAXIPA010000242.1:0-12929 GCA_045403145.1 Nitrospirota bacterium
CCAAGCCCCGGCAATGATACGATCAGCCTTTCCGCGGTGTCCAATCATGGCTGGACTGTAACAATCCCGCCGTCGATTAACGTGACATCAGGCGGGTGGGGAAATTTTACCGTCACCGTACAAGTCCCACCAGGCGCAGCCATCGGAACGGTTGATGTGACGACCATTACCGCGATATCAGGCAATAACCCCAGCAAGAGAGCAGCAGCAACCGCAGTCACGACCGTTAGTGCTCCCTTGACCATAACGCCAAACAACACGGGCGCGGGGGGAAAGGGCTCTTCGGTATTTTATAATCACAGGGTGCGAAATAGCACGGACGCAAGCCAGATGGTTAACTTCACGACTGCATTGTTAGGTCCGTCATGCACAAACTGGGCAGCGATACCGCCTGGTCCCGTTACTCTTGGACCTTTTGGTGGATTTGCGGATATAGTGGTCAGGATAGACATACCGCCGGGAGCCGCAACGGGATCAACATGCAATGTCAGGGTAAATGCCAATGCAGTCTCTGCTACCAATTCTACAACAGTAAGCAACCTGATCCTTTATTCAGATCCAGGCTACATGCATGAAAGCTACATATTTCCCGTGGGAAATTTGGTTTATGCGAGGGCATTCGGCACGCTGGCCACCAGTTATAGGTTCACTTGGTTTGATTCCGGTGGCTTCCTAAGAAGAACCTCGCCGATTTTGACCGGTCCGGGGACATTAAATGACGCGTATGACATTCCGGCTGGAGTGCCCCTGGGTACATGGACGGTTGTGGTAAGTACCACCGGCGGCGTTCTTTTTACCCCCGCGGTTAATTTCTATGTCGGCCCAGACCATTTAAACGCAAGCTATGCAGGCGCAAATCCTGTACAGGTAAATTCCAATGTAACCATTGCTCTCTCTCTTCATGGCAGGAATCATCTCGTGCCCGTTGATCCGTTTGGAAATCTTGTCAGAGGAAATCCGCCTACAACAGATGACCCGCTGTTAATAACGGCAGCAGTCGATGGTGCAGCGTCAATTGTATCCACGACCCTGGCCGGGGCTGTCATTGTTGGTCAGGTTGTTACGGGACGGCTCGACAACATAACGGGGACCGCCACCATAACCATTACCGACAGTGCTAAGGAAGCAGTAAGGATTGTTCCGGCAACCTTTCATGCAGCCTTGTACGGTTCGCCTGCGAGGGATGAGCCGGTTGCGGTTAACTTTGTAAACAGGAGAATGAGGATACTCTACTGGCGGGAGATGTATTGAGGATGGTTTGTCGACTCATCGGCGTTAATCTCAACCGTAGATTTTCAGTCTCTCGAATCGCATCTCTGACCCTAACCGGTTAGAAAAAATACGTTTTTATCTTGACAAATGATGAAAAGTCTACTATCTTTCGTCTAATCTATAGAAAAATAAACCCAAACTTAAATTTAACTTTATTTTAGGTACTGCCCCTGTCAGGGAGAAGGCAAATGAAGACGTCCGAAATTCTGAGCAAGCTCGACATCCCGCGGCACAAGCTCTATTATCTTGAGCAGAAGGGATACGTCAAACCCAAGCGGATTCCCATGGGAGATCTTGAAGCGCGTGAGTTCAGCGACGAGGATTTCGAGCGCGTGAAACATATCTGGAAGTATTTGAAACGCGGCTTCAGGCATAAGGCCGCCTATCAGCGGGCCACGGAAGAACTGAAAGCAGGGAAATAAGTAATGCGGATTTCGGATTGCGGATTGCGGAATTAGCGCATTGTACTGAGTTGGAATAAGAGAACTCTGAACTTATGGGCCTTTTCGGATCGAACGAAATAACCGGCATCGACATCGGCGCGGGGAGCATCAAGGCCGTCCGGATCAAACCCGGCAAGCGGCCGACGCTGACGGCGGCGGCAATGATCGAGTTCCCCCTCGGGTCGGAGCGGGAGTCGGTGAGCGCCGATCTCCGGTATCTTCTCTTGGAGAAGAAGATCGGCGGCGGGAACGTCGTCACCCAGATGCCCGGGAGGGACCTGACGATCCGTTCCCTCTCCCTGCCCAGAATGCCGCTTGAAGAGCTGCGCGAAGCGGTCCGGTGGGAGGCGAAGCGGCACATATCCTATCCGCTCGATGCCGCGCTCGTGGAATACCTGATCTCCGGCGAGAGACGGGACGGAGCTGTTGAAAAGTACGACATCCTCATGGTGGCGGCGGAGGAGAGCAGGATCAGGGAGCATCTTGCGCCCTTCGATCAGGCCCGGATCAAAGTATCGGCAGTAGACGCGAATGCGCTGGCGCTCCGCAACGTTCTCCGCCTCCGGGAGACGCCCGGGAACGTCAACACGCTCGTGGTGGATATCGGCGCGGGAAAGACGGAGATCAATATTTTCAAGGGCGGTGTTCTCCGGTTCAGCCGGTGCCTTGAAAGCGGCGGCCTGGACATGACCCGCGCGGTGGCGGATGCGACGGGGACCGGCCTCCCGGAGGCCGAAGCGAAGTTGCGCTCTCTCAGCCCGGCCGCTACGGCTAACGAGGACCAGGCGATCGATGTAGCCCGGACCAGGCTCGACGGGCTGCTCATGGAGGTGCGCCGCTCCGTTGAGTACTATAAGACCACGTTCCGCGAGAAAGAAGTCGAGGGGACGGTCCTGACAGGCGGCCTCGCGCTCATGCAGGGGATCAGGGAATATTTTGCCGGGGCCCTCACGGGTCCCGTTGAGATCGATCAGCCCTTCAGCGGCTTGTCCTGTACGGACGCGCTTCTCGAGGAATTCGGTCCGATTGCGCCGAGGTTTTCCGCGGCAGTCGGCCTGGCCCTCCGCAAGGCGTGAGGGCCGGGGCCAAACGCACTAACCGGTTGTCGAACGGTCTGTACCTATGCAGAAACTGAAAAAAGAGTATATCAATCTTCTGCCCCGGGAAGCGAAGAGAGCGCTCCCCGCCGTGGGCGCATGGCAAATCATCACGGTCCTCTTTGTGCTGATTTGGCTCGTTCTTTTCGGTTTGCAGCTCAAGCAGAGGTCGGACCTCCAGACAAGACTGGGGTCGTTGACGGCGAAGAAGCAGGTCCTTGATCAGCAGGTGGCGGCGGTCCGCAAGGAGCTCGGGTTGACGGGCTCGAACCCGCAGAGCGCCGTCTTGATCCAGACTCTGCTGAAAGAGCGCGTGCTTTGGTCCGAAGTCTTCAAACAGTTTTCCCGCATCGTCCCCCGGGGGCTGTGGTTCGACAACCTGGAGGGCAGTACAGTGGGAAAGGCCGAGATCAGGATCAGGGGCGGTTCGCTCAACTACGTTACCATCGCCGACTTTATGCATGCCATGGAAGAGTCTTCCTATTTTGATACACCGCAGCTCCTGTTTGCCCAGAAATCAGTTGTCCAGGGGAATGAGATCATCGGGTTCGAAATCCTCTGCGGCGTCAGGAAGCCGGGGGGAGGGCGGTAATGGCTGAAAACCGTCTGATGGCGGCGCTCTTTCAGCGGAAGCTCACGAAGCGCGAGCAACTCATCGCGTTCCTGACGATGCTGGCCCTCATCGGGGGGCTGGTGTACCGGTTTCCCTATGCGGCCCTGGAGAAGAACATCGCGGCGATACAGGCGAACCTGCGCGCGGAGGAGAAGGCGATCCTCGATCTTTCGGTGCAATTCGCCGACCTTAAGGTCCTCGAAGCGGAGATAAAGGCCGGAGCGAGGAGCGGCGTTGCGGGATGGGAACTGGTTGATCAAAAAGGCGTGATCCTGTTCCTGGAGGATGTTTCCGCCGAGGCAAGGCGGCAGGGGGTGAATCTCGTTTCCGTGCACCCTTCGCGGGAAGTGGAAAAGGAAAAATACAAGGAAGTTTCCGTGAGCCTCGACCTGAAGGGGCGCTACCGCGAGCTTGCCGAATACTTCAAGCACATCGAAAACCAGTCGCGGCTGGTCAATATCAGGAAGATCAGGGTAGAGGCCTGCCCGGACTCCTCTTCCGTATGCGCGACACAGCTTGAGGCAGTGACCTACATGGCGAAGTGAAGGAAGAAATGCAAAATAGGGTTGGTTACTTGACTCCACGACCCCAACATCTTGAAACCATATCCCCGATAGAGCACTCGGGGATGACAAATAACTGATTGATAAAATGTCATTCCCGAAGGTTTAATCGGGAATCTGGTGTTTCAGAGAAACCATATTGAGTTTGGTGGAGTAAAGTAAATATCCCTAATGCGGAATGAGCAATGCGAATCCGTGAAATGAAGAGAATACTGTGCATAATGGTACTGATGGCGGCGGCCTTCGCGGGCAACTCTGCTGCTCAGGATGCCGGGCGCGAACGGGACCCGTTTTTTTCAGCCGGTCCGCGTTCGGCCGGCACGGGCACGCTAAAACAGGACGATGCATGGGGCAGGGACCCTTTTAACCGGCCCTTTGAAGGAAAGGCGGCCGTGCCGCAGGTCCAGGGGTCCCCGTCGCAGGGGAAAATTCTTACTGGCATAATCTACGGCAACGCTGTCCGGCTTGCCATCATCAGCGGCGAGTTCTACAAGGTAGGCGGTATGGTCGGCGATCAGAAGCTGGCGGAGATCCGCGAGCGGAGCGTGGTGCTTATGAGCGCTTCCGGCGGCTCTGAAGAGATCTTCCTGGAGAACTTTTCCATCCGAAAGTAGGGGAGGTAGGCGTCCATGTCATCATACCCGTTTTCAAGTTATTGCCGGCTTCTGGCGCCGGTTGCGCTGCTGTTACTGCTGGGCTTCGGCCCCGTGCATGCCGCTTCGACCCAGGCCGCGGAAGCGACATCGCCGTTTTCTCTGGAGTTCCGGGACGCGGACATCAAAGATGTCCTTCGCGCTGTGGGGCAGGCTGCCGACCTGAATATCATCATCAGCGACACGGTAACGGGGCATGTGACGATGAGCCTCAAAGACGTGGACCTGTGGGCGGCCCTCGAGGCGATCCTCAAGACCAAAGGGCTCACCTACGTGAGGGATGCAAACATGGTCCGCGTCTTATCGGTCGCAGAGGCGCGGGACAATGACATGGAGACCAGGGTTTTTTCCCTCGGCAACGCGAGCAGTCAGGACATTCTCCCCATTGTGGAAAAAGTCAAAAGTGAAAAGGCCAGGATCTCGGTCGACAGCAGAATGAACGCGCTCGTAGTCAGGGACCTGTCTCTCAACATCGATCAAATGGCCCGCCTGCTCAAGAATCTTGATGTGAGAATACCGCAGGTGCTGATCGAGGCGAAGATTGTCGAGGTATCGAGCAATTACGCACGGGAACTCGGGGTGCAGTGGGGCGGCCAGCATACTGGCGTCAGCAACCAGGGCACGACCGTCCTGTCCGGCGGGACCACGGGAGTCGGCGGCACAGCCGGCGCAACGGGTTCCACGGTCCCGGTAGTCGGCAATACGACGTTCTTCCCCCTGACCGGCGACATCGGTCCGAGCGGCAACGCCTTTGCCGTGAATCTTCCGGCCGCCGTCGGGAGCGGTTCGGGGGGGGCGCTCGGGATCTCCTTCGGAAAGCTCGGCGGCAAGCTGTCGCTCGACCTCCAGCTTTCGGCAATGCAAACCACAGGCAACGGGAAGATCCTTTCGAACCCCAAGGTGATGACGGTGAACAACAAGGAGGCGAAAATCTCAAGCGGCACCGATATCCCGGTGCGAATTGTAAGCGCCACTTCGGTCGGCGGCGCCGGCAGCACCACGACCGCGGGAGTGCAAACCATATCCGCAACCCTCGCGCTCTCGGCCGTTCCCACGATCATGAACGACAACCGGATAGCCATGGTCCTGAAAGTCGACAAGTCGGAACCGGACTTTTCCCGAGTGGTGGACGGCATTCCCACGGTTACGAGACGGTCCGCGGACACCCATTTGATCGTGGACGACGGCGAGACCGTGGTTCTCGGCGGGATCATCACGAAGAGCGAAAATGAGTCCGAATCGGGAGTGCCGCTCCTGTCGAAGATCCCGATCATCGGGTGGCTCTTCAAGAAGAAGACCAAGCAGGAGCTTGAGACGGAGCTCATGATCTTCATTACGCCGACGATCATGAAGCAATAGCGGCCGCTGCCGCTCCGGTCCCGCCTATAACGGCCTGCGTTTCTCCGGTATCACTCCCCGCAATGTTTCCTGGTTGACACGACCTCCCTATCGTAGTATAAAAACTCATGGAATCAGGCCGCCGGGAATTCATCAAAAAGTCGATCTACGGCGTGCTTGCGCTCCTGGGGCTTGGCGTTCTCGTTCCCGGCATAAAAATGATTTCCCCTGTCAGTGAGCGGCGGAAGGAAACGGTTTTTTTCCCGCTCATTGCGGAGGAGGAAATCCCCCGTTTTGGCGTGAAAAAGGCGGAACTGACCTTTACGGCCGCGGGAAAGGAACGAAAGACCCGGGTCTTCATCGTATCATCCCCCGACAGCCTGACCGTGTTTTCCGCGACCTGCTCCCATCTCGGATGCCTCGTCAACTATCGCAAGGACAAGCGTGAGTTCGTCTGCCCATGCCACGGCGGCCGGTATGATCTGACGGGAAGGAACATAGCCGGTCCGCCGCCCGCGCCGCTGACGCGGTTTCCGGTCAGAAAACAGGACGGGATGGTCCTGGTGGGAGTCAGGGTATGAGGAGGCATATGAAACGGGGAAACGGGGAAACGGCGACGGGGGGAAGAGGCATTGCTTTTTCTCCGATTCCCCGATTCTCCGATTCTCCGTTTCATGGATCACCATGAGACTTATCGACTATCTCAATACCCGCATGGGATTCACGAGCAGGCACCGCAGGGTGATGGACAAGCCAGTGCCTGGATGGATCAATTACTTCTTCTGCTTCGGCGGAATTACGTTCACCCTCTTCCTGGTCCAGGTACTAACCGGCCTGCTCCTGTCAATGCACTATACGCCGTCGGAGGCGGAGGCATACCGCAGCATCCAGAGCCTGCACCAGGTCGTACCCCTGGGCCGCCTGCTCCGCTCAACGCACCACTGGGCCGCGAATTTCATGGTCGTGATGGTCCTGCTCCACATGCTCAGGGTTTTCATCACCGGATCGTACAGGAACCCGCGGGAACTGAACTGGATCGCAGGCGCGCTCCTGCTCGCAGTGACGCTGGCCTTCGGTTTCACCGGCTACCTGCTGCCCTGGGACCAGAAAGCATACTGGGCCACCGTGGTGGGGACGAACATGCTTGATTCAACGCCACTTGCCGGGCCGTACCTGGCGGCTTTTGTCCGCGGCGGCGCCGAGGTGACAGGCCGGACGCTTCTGCGGTTCTACAGCATGCATGTCCTGTGGTTCCCCCTCCTCACCGCGCTCTTTCTGTGGGTCCATTTCCATATATTGAGAAGGACCGGGATATCAGGGGGGATGTAGGAATTGCGGATTGCGGAATGCGGAATGCGGATTGAAAACCGGCAGGAGAAAGACCCTGTAGCCGCAGGCTTCAGCCTGCGTGATACGACCGGTGCTCAGGACAACTGATGGAAAAAAAGGACGAGAATAAATTCTTCCCCTATTATTTTTTCGAGGTCACGCTGGTGGCGCTGTTTACCATCGAAGCGGTCCTGATTGCCGCGGTCCTGTTTTCGCCCGTCGTTGGCCGGGAAATCGACTTCTCCGCGCAGTACAGCCCGCGGCCTGAATGGTATTTTCTATTTATCTACCAGTTGACGAAATATTTTCCCGGGAAATGGACATTCGTGGGAGCTGTCTTGCTGCCGGGGCTCGCCTTCAGCGTTCTGCTCCTTGCTCCGTTTCTGGACAGCGGCAAAGAGACCGCGCTCTTGCGGCGCAAGGCGGCGGCCTCAGCGGGCTTCGGCCTGCTCTTGTCGGTCATTGTACTGACGGTCCTGGCATTACTATAAGTAATTCCGCGGAGGCTATAATTATCGCAAATAACGCTTGTTTATGGGTAAAAACCGAAAACGAGTATTGACAGGAAACGGGGTTTTTGATAAGGTATTCACCTGCACCTGCCCGCAACGATCAATAATTAACGTTCAATACTTGTCCTCGCGTGTCGTGTTACGAAAGGACACATGAGGGGGGTGATGCTTCAAGACCGAAACGACGCATGCGGCCAATTTTTTTTACCGTTCGAATCACGATGTTTTTTAACGGTTCATTTTTATGAATGACCCGAATTCACGTGCTGCTATAAGGAGGAAAACATGTCAGTTAAAACCGCAACACCAGATCAGACGTTGGATACTCTCGGCAGGGTGTGTCCTTATCCGCTGCTCCTGACCAAGAAGGCGCTTGAGAAACTCGGAAGCGGACAGACTCTCAAGGTCCTGTGCGATGCCCCCGCATCGGCCGAGGACAGCATCCCCCGGTATGCAGAGAAGCAGGGCTTCAGTTTCGAGGCCGTGAAGGTTGAAGACAAGGGCATGTGGGAGCTCTACATAAAGAAATCGTAACTCCTGCATGGGTGTTTATCAACGAAATTGAAGAAACCGTAGGGGGGATAACTCTTAGAGGGGGGGAAGAATGGTTTCTACGATAGCATTTATCGCGTCCGGGCTGCTCATCGGCGGGGCGTTCGGATACGTGTTACAGCGCGGCCGGTTCTGCGTGAACTCCGCGTTCCGGGAAGTGCTCTTTCAGGACTATACGATGCTCCGGGCATACCTTCTCGCCGTGGCGGTCACGATGATCGGCGCGAACCTGATTGAGGACATGGGCTGGCTTCAGCATGCCAACGCCGAGGGGGCCATGGTTGTGGGCTCGCTCTACCGTCAGGGCTTTGCGCCGTTTGCGAACATCATCGGCGGATTCATTTTCGGCATGGGCATCGTGCTTGCCGGCGGGTGCGGGAGCGGCATCCTGTACCGCGTGGGCGAAGGGAATCTGGCGTACGTTCTGGCTGTATGCGGGTTCTTCTTCGGCATTTCCATGACGAAGTTCGGTCTTCTGAAACCGGTCCTGGAAACCCTGACGTCCTACCAGATGTTCATCGGCGAGGACGAGGTCCCCACGCTCTATAACATAACCGGCGTCAATAAGTGGATCATCATAGCGGTGGTCGCGGCGCCGATCCTGTACTTCGTATACAAGGGCGATCCGTTCCGAAAAGCCAAAAAAGGGTATCCGTGGGCGCTCGCCGGCTTCCTGGTCGGACTCATTGCCGTTGCGGCGTTCTGGGGGTCCGATTATTTCGGCGGCAGGGCGCGCGGGCTCTCCTTCACCGGTCCGGTCCGCGAGTTCTTCCTCGCCGTGTTCTTTGGGAACTCCCAGGCATCCGCGAGCGACAATACCATGACGCTCCTCGGCATCACGTTCTCCTGGAGCTCTCTCTACGTGCTGGCCGTACCGATCGGAGCCTTTATCAGCGGGAAGTTCATGAGTGAGGTGAAACTCAAGGTCCCGCCGGCTGACGAACTCCTCAAGGTGTTCCTCGGCGGCGCGGTCATGGGCATCGGCGCGCAGATCGGCGGCGGCTGTAATATCGGCCACAGCCTCACGGGCGTGTCCACTCTTGCAGTTTCGAGCTGGGTGGCGAATATTTTCATCATCCTGGGCAACTGGACCATGGTCTACTTCCTGCTCATCAAACCGATGCGGGATATGGACGTATAATCACCATGCGCAACAGACCGGGCGGGACCTCCCGCCCGTTTTTTTGCGGCAGAATACAATAAAACACTTGTTAGAATCCGGGAAAAGATGGTACAATTAGTCCACCTGTTTCAAGCAACAGGCAGGCTGGCAATACATTATACTGTTCGTGAGAGGAGGTGAGCTGAATGGCAACAGAGATGCTGGGCATCATGGTAACGAAGTACGAGAACCTGGAGCACATAGCAGGCGTGGCGAAGGCGGCGCGTGCGGCGGGAAAGTCCGTTGCGATTTTCCTGACCGATGAAGGGGTGCGGTTCACCACGGACCCCAAGTTCCTCGATTTGCTGAAAATGGAGGGTGTGGATCTTTCCTGCTGCGACCACAGTTGCGAGCGGGTCGGGCTCCACGGAAAGACGGAAGGCATATCATACGGCAGCCAGTACAACAACGCGGGAATGCTGCATGACAGCGCGCGGATACTGGTGTTTTAACAACCCGGGCACGAGGAGAGGCATGAGATGGGAGATACGAAAAAAATAGCGGTAATCGTACGGGACCGGCAGGGAGAGGCGCTCCGCGTTGCTGGCGGGCTCACGCTTGCGGACGATACGATCGAAGTTTTTATCCTGGACCGCAAGCTGGACAAGAACGATCCTGAGATCGCGCAGCCGCTTGAACTGGTCAACGATCTTGAACTGAAGGTCTATTCCAACAACCCCGAAAACGGCTACACCACGATAACGCTCGAGGAGATGTCGAAGAAGCTCCTGGAGTATGATTTCGCGGTGCCCTATTAAAGCATGACGAAGGAGAGCGCCATGAAAATTCTGCACATCCTGAAAAAAGCCCCGGACGCCACCACGAAGAAGATCATCGACGTGCAGGCTTCCGGCAACGAAGTAAAAACCATTGAGCTCTACAAGGGCGGGGTATCGTATGATAAACTCGTTACGGATGTTTTCGCCTATGATAAAGTGTTCTGCTGGTAAAGGGCGGTTGTTGCGCAGTCCCGGGGGGCGGGGATTGCCGGTATGAGCCGGACCACGGGGACCGGCGCGCGCGGGGGAACAGGCGCGGTCCTTTTGTAACGACTTCAGCGGCGGCTCAAAGCATGGCCGTCGACGTCCTCACCTGAGTTATCGATTCCATTTATTAATCGTCTCAAAATAGAAACAACATAATCAAAAATAAGAAAAACTGTCATTCCCGAAGGTTTAAAAGCCTGCCCCGGCATGCTTTAAGCCGGGGGGAATCTGGTGTTAAAATCATATCCCCGATAGGAGCATTCGGGGATGACTCAACGTGGTACGTCGTTTCCTTTGCGGTTTTGTGTGAGACGCCTTTTGGTGCCGGTTTGTAAACCGACCTTCCTGTCCCTCCTGCACTTTTTCATGTCCCTGCTGTATCAAATGCCACAATTCACTCTTGTGCTATCCTTCCATCCTCTTGATTTGTTTCACCATGCAAGTGGCAAGCGCTTTGCAAATCCACCAGAGTTGATAATCGTGTGCAGGGGCTGTAATTCCCCGAGTGCGCCATCTGAGGAGGATTGACCATGCAGTGCAATTCATGCAAAACGATGAACGAAGCCGATGCCCTGTTCTGCACGGAATGCGGAACGCCGCTCAACGGTCAGGCGCCGGAGCCTCTGCGAAAACAGCGCAAACCCTATTTGTTCGCGCTCCTGTTCGTGCCGGTCATCGTGATTGTGATTGCGATCGGCTATTATAAGTACTTTCTGCCCGACGGTGTAGCGGCCGTGGTGAACGGCGAGGAGATCAAGCTGTCCGAACTTACTGCCGCAGTCTCCCGCCTCCAGGGCGGGGGCGAGGCGACCGCACAGCTCCGGAGTCAGGCCCTCAATGAACTGATTGCCGAGCGTCTTGTGCTCCAGGAGGCGCGCAAGGCCGGGCTGCAGGTCTCGAAGCAGGAGGTGGCTGCCGCGGCCGCACAGGCGCGGACCTCGTCAGGGCTCGATGATGCGGCTTTCACAAAGGAGATCAGATCACTGTACGGCAGCGTGCGCGGTTTCGAGCAGCAGGTCGAACGCAGAACCCTGATCAACCGGCTGATCGCCGAGCGGGTAGTGCCGGCCGGGGCAGATCCCGAGACTGCGAGCCGCTCGGTAAACTTGTGGTTGCGCGATCTCTCGGGAAAGGCCTCGGTGCGAATAACGCTGGCGGAGCAATGGTCAGCCGGCGGCTGCGGCTGCTGCAACAAGGAAAGCGGGCCCCGGCAACAGACGATTGCCACGGCGCAGCCGCCGGCATCGGAAAAGTCAAAGGCCGCGGCTGACGCGTGTCTTCAGTACTGGCGGGCGAAGCATGGGCCGGAGGCAGTCGCGACCCGGTTGACGGATTATGGTTGCCATTACCAGGTTGATATCATGAAGAACGAAAAAATCATCGGTTCCCTCCGCTACCAGGGCGGGGCCATTACCGAGATGTAAAGCAGGGAAGGAGAGGAACATGAGCAAATGTACGAAGTGCGGCGCGGAAATAAACGAACGCGCAAAGTTTTGCAAGGCCTGCGGCAGCGGCCATAAGAAGGTCCGTGAGTTCAGGGACAAGAAGGCCCGCGTCTTGGCCGAAGAGAAGAAGTGGATCAGGCCTGCGGCAGTCGCCGCGGCCGCCGTTGTGCTTCTCGGCGTTATCTGGTTCGCGAAGAGCGTAACCTCGCCGAAGAGCATGGAGGCCCAGGCCGTGTCGTCGCCGCTTCGCGATTCCTCGGCGAGGCTGGCCCAGGCCCGCGCCGTGACGAGCGAAGGAGGTGCCGTGCGGATACCGCTTGCGGCCATCGAGGACGGCACCGCACACTTCTTCGCCTACACAGCGGGCGGCAAGACCATCACCTTTTTCCTGATGAAGTCCGCGGACGGAATTATCCGCACGGCCTTTGATGCGTGCACGGCCTGCAACCACGCCAAGCTGGGGTACCGGCAGGAGGGCGATCACGTGGTCTGCAACAACTGCGGCATGGGATTTAAGCCCGCGGACATCGGTAAGGTGACCGGTGGCTGCAATCCCATCCCGATCGGGAAAACGGTGGACGGGCAGACGATTGTGCTGAAGGCAAAGGACCTCGAAGAAGGGGCGCAGTATTTCTAATGTGGAATGCGGATTGCGGAATGCGGAACGGTTCATTGAAAAGTTCGGAGTAAGAAAATGAAGCTTCTTGACATCTCACTGAACAATCTGCGCCGAAAAAAGGGGAGGACCTTTTTCTTGGTTGCAGGTCTTGCGATCGGGATCGGGGCGGCCGTGGCCATGACCTCCGTGGGCGACGCCATGAACCGCGAGGTCATGCATGCCCTCGACGAATTCGGGGCGAACATCCTCGTGCTTCCGGCGTCGGAAGGGCTGCCGCTCTCCTACGGCGGTCTCACCGTGTCGGCGGTAAATGCCGGCGGCCGGGAACTGACGACAAACGATGTC
>JAXIPA010000051.1:0-3498 GCA_045403145.1 Nitrospirota bacterium
CATGCACTCCTGTCGTTCGTTCACACCCTGCTGACACCGGCGCCGGAGAACCGTTTCCTGGACAATTTTTTACCGTTTCAGCAAATGATTTCACACTACGGCATGTTCAATTCCCTGTCACAGACCCTGCTTAAGATCTGCGCGCCCGGCGTCCCCGATTTCTACCAGGGCACCGAGCTCTGGGACTACCGCCTGGTGGACCCCGACAACCGCGGACCCGTTGACCTGGAACGGCGCGCAGCTATGCTCACGGAATTAAAGCGGAAGGAAGCGGAGATGACGGGGGTTGGTCTTGCCCGGGAACTTTCGCAGAGCAAGGATGACGGAAGGATCAAGATGTACCTGACCAGCAAAGCGCTTGTGCACCGGAAGGTCAACCGGACACTTTTCGAGCAGGGTGAATACCTTCCCCTCTCGGCCTCCGGACCTCGGGCCGAACATGTCTGCGCCTTCGAACGGAGGCTGAACAGCGCTTCGGCCGTCGTCGTCGTGCCCAGGTTCCTGACCCGGCTGATCACCGGGGCCGGAGCGGTGCCCTTCGGCAAGGGCGTGTGGGAGGATTCCCGCCTCGTTCTGCCCGGGGCCGGGATAGGACGAGGGTACCGGAATATCTTCACCGGCGAGATCATGACCGCCACGGAGGAAAACGGGAACAGCGGCATACAGCTTGCGGATCTGTTCTCGAACTTTCCCGTGGCGTTGCTGGAGAATACGGCTTAAGGGAGGAATCCCTACCGCTGCTGCTCGAAGAGCTTCGCGTACTTCCCGTATCCTTCCTTTACGAGGTCCTCTTTGGGAATGAACCTGAGCGCAGCCGAATTCATGCAGTAGCGCAAGCCCGTGGGCTGCGGGCCGTCATTGAACACGTGGCCCAGGTGCGAGTCTCCGTGTTTGCTCCGCACCTCGGTCCGGACCGAGAACCAGCTCCGGTCCTCCTTTGTTGCGATGTTGCCGGGTTCGAGCGGCTTGGTGAAGCTCGGCCAGCCCGTGCCCGAATCGTACTTGTCGAGCGAGCTGAACAGGGGCTCGCCGGACACGATATCGACGTAAATGCCCTGCTTCTTGTTGTCCCAGTACTCGTTTTTGTATGCCGGCTCAGTTCCTTCTTCCTGCGTGACCTTGTACTGCATCGGAGTCAGTCTTTTTTTCAGTTCCTCTTTGGACGGTACCGTGTAAGAGCCTTCTGCGTTTCCTGCCTGCGACGTCTTCATCGCCTCCTCCTTTCCCCAGACCTTCTGCAGAAACTGGTCGCGGCCTGAATTGTACCGGTAGAATTTATACCGGATAGCGCTCTTCTTATAGTAGTCCTGGTGGTATTCCTCGGCCCGGTAAAAGGGACCGGGAGGCCGGACCTCGGTGACGATCGGCTTGTCAAAGCGTCCGGACTGGCCGAGCTTTTTTTTCGATTCTTCGGCAAGCCGCTTCTGTTCTTCGGTGTGATAGAAGATGGCTGACTTGTACGACGGTCCGCGGTCCACGAACTGCCCGCCGGCGTCGGTTGGATTGATCTGTCTCCAGAATACATCAAGGAGCTGCTCATACGTCACTTTTGCGGGATCGTAGGTGACCTCGATCGCCTCCATATGGCCGGTCCCGCCCGCGGAAACTTCCTCATAGGTGGGATTCGCTTTCTGCCCGCCGGTGTAGCCGGATACGACTTCTTTCACTCCTTCCAATTTCTCGAACGGCGGCTCCATGCACCAAAAACACCCTCCCGCGAAGGTCGCCTTTTCGAGGCGCGGCGCGCCCACCGTGCCGGCCTCTGCAACCATGAGCGGAAGAATAAACATCGTTCCCAACAAGAGTTTGGATATCATGACTCGTACCTCTCTTTCTCCATCCTTCTCCTTATAATATACCTCTCAATATTCGCGGAATCATCATAGAAAGGTACTATGACAGTCACGGGAAAAAGTCCGTTCTATCGCGGGTCTATTCGCGGAGGACCGCAGCGGAGGGGGCTGGTGTCCGGCAAAGCCTTTCATGCCCTGTTCGCAGGGCTCATCGTCGGCGACTGCCTGAATTTCAAAGCAGATGCCAGCCTGGGACAGCCAGATATCGTTGATCTCATCGAGGATTTCCCTGAAATCGGCAGGCCTTCGCCCGCTCTTTCCCAGGTGGACGCGAAGAGGGATTCGGAACACGGGGAAATGGGAAGATCCAGGGGTGATGGCGTTATTCATCCGGTCAGGGGGTGGCGTCGAAGGGGCAAAATCTCCGGCTGAGGCATGGCTTGGAATGAAAAAAAAGAACTGGAGGAACAGCAGGGCAAACGCGATGCTTCTTACCCGGAAGAGGGTTGTGGCCGTGTTCAAGGAAATGACATGCTCGGTATTCATAAACCTATCACCTGTTAAAGGGTAGTATGTTTATCAATGCTAAGCCTTATCAAGAGAACATTGCAATGCAAAAAAAAGCGCCCTGCCTTAGGCAGGGCGCTTCGAGATGTGTTACTTCTTATTTACAGTTTACCAAGTCCTCGATCCGTGGCACCCGGGAGAGCCGCAGGTGTGCGTAGTCGAGTTGTAGTTCAAGGTGCTTACGACGTTTACCACTCCGTTCGAGTGCGTCGCCGCAGTTACGCCGGATGTGCTATAGCCCGCGCCGTGGCAGGTGATGCAAGTCGCCCCAACCGACGAAACGTGGAACGTGTGCTTACCCGTCGCCGGCGGGATGGCGTGGCAGGAACCGCAGACCGGCGTCGGCGGTACATAGGTGCAGGCCTGTGACGTGACCGGCGTTCCACCCGTGCAGCCTGAGGGAGACGAGGTCAGGAGGTTCCTGGTCTGGGTGTTGTTCGGCTGGCATGCGCCCCACGCGGAATAGGTGAAGGAGGTGCATGTCGGTGGTACATAGGTGCAGGCCTGTGAGAGGACCGGCGTCCCCGCGCAGCCTGTGGGTGTCGAGGTCAGCAGGTTCCTGGTCTGCGTGTTGTTCGTCTGGCATGCACCCCATGTGGAGTAGGTGTAGGTGCATGACGGCGGTACATAGGTGCAGGCCTGAGACAGGACCGGCGTTCCCCCTGCGCAGCCTGAGGGAGACGAGGTCAGCAGGTTCCTGGTCTGGGTGTTGTTCGTCTGGCATGCGCCCCACGCGGAATAGGTGAAGGAGGAGCAGGTCGGCGGTACATAGGTGCAGGCCTGTGACGTGACCGGCGTCCCCACGCAGCCTG
Source organism: Nitrospirota bacterium (assembly GCA_045403145.1). Classification (GTDB taxonomy): domain Bacteria; phylum Nitrospirota; class UBA9217; order UBA9217; family UBA9217; genus JAJYKN01. The sequence continues at coordinate 3,173 of JAXIPA010000051.1, forward strand.
TGGGTGACGAGGTCAGCAGGTTCCTGGTCTGAGAGTTGCTCGTCTGACATGCGCTCCACGCATCATAGGTGTAGGTGCATGACGGCGGTACATAGGTGCAGGCCTGTGACAGGACCGGCGTCCCTCCGGTGCAGCCTGAGGGAGACGAAGTCAGGAGGTTCCTGGTCTGGGTATTGTTAGACTGGCAAGCTCCCCAGGCCGAGTACGTGAAGGAGGTGCATGTCGTGACCGGCGGTACATAGGTGCAGGCCTGTGACAGGACCGGCGTCCCTCCGGTGCAGCCTGAGGGAGACGAAGTCAGGAGGTTCCTGGTCTGGGTATTGTTA
>JAXIPA010000190.1:0-16967 GCA_045403145.1 Nitrospirota bacterium
GCATTGCATGACTGATTTCTTAAAAGGCGATCTTGTTCGCCACGAGCGGTTCGGCATCGGCAGGGTTGAGGAGTCATCAGGAGGAGATTGCACCGCCTATTTTCCCAGGCTCGAAAAGAGCGCACTTGTCGTTGAAGACGAGCTGACGGTTCTGTCCGACGCCGAAACGACTGCCTATGATATGATGAAGCTTGCTGTATACGAGGTAAACAGGGAGGAACTGCCCAAGGTCGAGCTCGGGGCCCGCTGGCAGGGCGGCGAGATGATTCTGAAACCCGGGGACGCGGGCCTTGCGTCCAAGAACGTGCCGATAGAAATGTTCTTTCACAAGATCGTCATGGTCCGCGACCGCTTGCGGGTCATGGAGGCGCAGATCAACGGCCACAAGGCCCTTACCGACGCTGAAAAGGTCGAGCTGCAGCAGTACATTACACGGATCTACGGTTCGCTCACCACGTTCAATATCTTATTCAAGGACAAGAAGGACCACTTCGTCGGGCAGAAGGGCGAGGCCTGAGACAGGCAACAGGGAGGGTCACGCCTCATAGGTGGATTCGAAATTATTCCTGCCCTGTTTTCTGAGCACCTTATGATCTCTGTTGACGGCCGCGTGTTCGAGAATCTGGAAGATTGATTCAACGTTTTCATCAGCGCCGATTGCCTCGGCGACCGCTTCCGCCGTATAGGCGGTCCCCGCGTTACGCCTCAGGAACGCGAGTATGTCACCCTGCAGTTTGATGACCGCGCCGGCCATTTTCTTGCCTGCTTCGACCCCGGGCTGGTGGTAGGCGTTGATGTTCACGAGTGTTGCGTAGAACCCCACGGCCCGCTCGTAGAGCGCGATAAGCGCTCCGACTGATTGCGCATCGAGCTTCTCGACCGTAATCGTCATGGACTCCCGCCCGTTCTCATAGAGGGCGTTCCTCGTGCCCTGCAGGAACGCATGCAGGTAGTCGCCGCTCGTCACCCCCGGATCGACCTCCAGGGACCCGGCAGCGTGGTCCTTGAGCACCGCAATGAAGGTAGCGAAAAAATTATTTACCCCGTCCCGAAGCTGCTGCACATAGGCATGCTGATCGGTTGCGCCTTTGTTGCCGTAGACGGTAATGCCCTGGTTTACCGTATTGCCGCTCAAATCTTTCTCTTTGCCGAGGGACTCCATTACGAGCTGCTGAAGATATTTTGGGAAAAGCATCAGACGGTCCTTATAGGGAAGGATTACCATGTCCTTGGAGCCCCGTCCGGCCGTGGCATGATGCCAACCAAGGGCAAGGCAAGCCGCGGGGTTTTGCTGCGTGTCTTTTTTTCTGCACACTTCATCGCAAAGCGCCGCCCCATTAAGAAAGCTTTGAATATCGATCCCCTGAAGCGCCATCGGAAGAAGCCCCACAGTAGAGGTTATTGATGTTCTCCCACCTACCCAGTCCCACATTGTAAATCTGGCTATCCAGCCGTCTTTTTTTGCTAAATCGTCGAGCCTGCTCCCCACTCCTGTAACAGCCACTGCATGCCGTTCGAATGAGAGGCCGGCTTTCCGGTAGGCGGCTGCTACCTCGAGCATGCCGTTCCTGGTCTCTATGGTCCCTCCGCTTTTTGATATAACGATCGTGAGGGTGTCAGCCAGGTTCTGACCGATCTCCGCAAGCACGCGCTCGATCCCGTCAGGGTCAGTATTATCAAGAAAGAACGGCTTCATCATGTCGGCGGGAGTTCCGAGAGCATCGGCTATGAACTGCGGACCCAGGGCCGAACCTCCGATTCCGATGCTGAGCATACGCGTGAATCGGGCGCGCTTCCGGGGATAGATCTTTCCCGCGTGAACGGTGAAGGCGAAATCCTTTACTGCCTGGAGCGTGTTCTCGATCTCCTGCCGGATCTCAGTGGACGGCGCGAGCTCCGGGGCCCGGAGCCAGTAATGACCGACCATCCGGTTCTCGTCGGGATTGGCAATCACGCCCGCTTCGAGCGCGTCCATGGCTGCGTAGGCCTTCTGCATCACGGGCTCCATGCGCTCGAAATACCCCGGAGCGAAGTTCATCCTGCTGACGTCGAGCGTCAGGCCGATGGAGGGGCATACGCAGAGATGTTTTTTATACCGATCCCAGAGAGCTTTATTGTCCATAATTTTCCCGCCAAAATAATGTGAGATTGTCCTTCTTTTTTATCCGAGCTCATTCGCGCAGATTCGCGGCCAAAAGCTATTATATATACTTTATCGAGTCAGGTTTTAAAAAAGTAAAAAGCGTTCACCTCGCAAAACTTTATTCTTCTTTCCCGTACACCGCCCGTATCCTGCGGCCGAGCTCGCGGAGGGCGTCTGAAAATTTCATTCCCTGCTCCATGAGTTCGCGCACCACCTCGGCTTTGCTTAAATCCGTGATGACGTCATCGGTCCCGTCCACAATCTCGCAGGCATTCTCGCCCTTGTCGAGCTGCTGCCTGATGCAGGACTCGAGTTGTTCGGCGGAATATTTTTCCGTAATTTTTTTTAAATCCTGGCTCTTCATGGTTGTCCTTGATGCAGTTATTTTATCATAAAACCCGCGGCGTAAGAAAAAAGAGTCTGTGCCCGGTCCTATTGACCCGGAAAGCACTCCCGCCCAAAAAGAGCTTCATCGCTCTCCTTCATTATGGTATTATACGCCCATGCATGAAGAGGACACGATATGCGCCGTATCCACCTCGCCCGGAGCGAGCGGGATCGGCATCATCCGCATCAGCGGCAGGGAAGCGATCGCGGTTTCAGCGAAGCTGTTTCGTCCGCGCAAGGAAAAACGGCTCGATGAAATGACATCTCATACCCTGCACTACGGCCATATTATCGATCCGGGGACCGGCGAGACGGTTGATGAGGCGCTCGTGAGCCTGATGCGCGCGCCCGCCACCTATACGCGGGAGGACATTGTAGAGATCAACTGCCACGGCGGCGTGATGCCGCTTCAGCGCACCATGACGGCCCTCATTGCCGCCGGCGCGCGCCAGGCCGAACCCGGTGAATTCACGCGGCGCGCTTTTCTGAACGGCAGGATCGACCTTGCCCAGGCCGAGGCCGTGATGGACATCATCCACGCCAGGACCGAGCTCAGCCACCGTGCGGCTAACGAACAGCTCCAGGGGGGGCTTTCTTCTGAAATCAGCGCGCTCCGCGACAGGCTGGTATCGCTCATTGCCTCCGTCGAGGCGGGGATCGACTTCCCGGAAGAGGACATCGAGACCGACTCCGGGCAGCCTCTCGCTGACGAAATTACCCGCCTCCTTTCCGGCGTTGACAACGTGCTCGCAAGCTGCGCCTGCGGGAGGATTCTGCGGGACGGGTTTGCCACGGCCATCGTGGGCAGGCCGAACGTGGGCAAATCTTCTCTCTTGAACGCCCTTCTCAAGCAGGACCGCGCCATTGTGACCGAGGTCCCGGGCACCACCCGCGACGTGCTTGAGGAATATCTGAACATCGACGGCGTTCCCCTCAGGATACTGGACACAGCGGGCATCAGGCATTCTCATGATGTTATCGAGCAGGAAGGCGTTCGCCGGAGCCTTGCAGCCATCGGGTCGGCGAACCTTGTGCTCGTCGTGCTGGACGGCTCGCTGCCTCTGACGCCTGATGACCGCAGGGTGCTCGACGAGGTTAAGGACCGGCATGCGATCGCGATCATCAATAAATCGGACCTTCCGCGCCGACTCGAAATGATAGAACGGCCGGCGGTCCAGGTTTCCTTGTCGTGCCTCACCAACGCGGGACTGAATGATTTCAGGCGGGCCTTGTCGGATACGATAAGGAAGGGAACAATGGGACCGCGGGAGCATGCCTGGGCGGTGAATCAGCGGCACAAGACCGCGCTTGAACAGGCAAAGGGGGGCCTCGAAAAGGCGCTGGCGTCGGTCCGGGACGGCCTTTCTCCGGAATTCATCGCACTTGACCTGCGCGACGCCCTGGACGGCCTCGGCCTCATCATCGGCGCGACGTACACGGAAGATATCCTCGAGCGGATATTCAATGATTTCTGCATAGGGAAGTAATTATATTAATACGAATATATCCTTCGTGACTTCGTGGTGGTTCTTTACTAATGAATCGAATTCTTCTCAAACTGGCAAGAAAATTTTCGCGCAAAGCCGCAATGGCCCAAATAATGAATCGGCCACTTAGTAACTAAAGAATCAGATTCTTCTCAAAACGGCAAGAATATTTTGCCACAGAGGGCACAGAGAGCACAGAGAAAAGCTTTTTAAATCTGGTTTTAAATTCTATTTTCTTTTTATTACCCTCTGTGTTCTCTGTGATCTCTGTGGCTAAAAGCTTTTCCGGCTTGTCCGGGTTAGGGAATCACGCAAAGGAAATCTTAAGCCTTGGTTTAAAACCAATGATTTGGCCTTTCTTTGCAGGCTTGGCACCTTAGCGCGAGGCGTCTTTTGGCTTCTGACTTTTAGTTCCGGCTTTCCGGGTTAGGATCAATCAAATGTCTTTTTCAAAAAAATACGACATCATCGTGATCGGCGCGGGGCACGCGGGCTGCGAGGCCGCGCTTGCCTCCGCCCGCATGGGCTGCGACACGCTCATGCTCACCATGAACCTGGACAGCATCGCGCTCATGTCCTGCAACCCGGCCATCGGCGGTTTGGCAAAAGGCCATATCGTGAAGGAGATCGACGCCCTGGGCGGGGAGATGGCGAAGATCATCGACAGGACCGGCATCCAGTTCCGGGTACTCAACCGGAGCAAAGGCCCTGCTGTCCGCGGCACGCGCGCGCAGGCGGACAAGCAGCGATATCGCATGGCCATGAAAGAGTCGCTGGAGAAGCAGGACGGCCTCGATGTGAAGCAGGGGCTTGTTGAGAAGATCCTTGTTGAGGACAACCGGATCATCGGCGTGGAGACGAACATCGGCGTTCAGTATGCATCAAAAACGGTGATCGTAACGACCGGCACGTTTTTGAAAGGCCTCATCCATATCGGTCTCGTTCATTATCCATCAGGCAGGGCAGGGGAGTTCCCTTCCGTCGGCCTGTCGGACAACCTGCGCGAACTGGGGTTCGAACTCGGCAGGCTCAAGACCGGCACACCCGCCCGGTTGAACGGCAGAACCATTGACTTTAGTAAAATGAAGATACAGCCAGGAGACGATCCGCCGCCTTTCTTTTCATTTACAGAAAACGAACATCCTCTCCCACAATTGCCTTGCTTTTTGACTTATACGAACAAGTTTACCCATGAAATTATCCGAAATAACCTATGTCATTCCCCACTTTACGCTGGTGTGATCAAGGGAGTCGGTCCGCGGTATTGTCCCTCCATAGAAGATAAAGTAATGAGGTTTTCAGACAGGGAGCGGCATCAGGTGTTTCTGGAACCGGAGGGTCTGGATACTGAAGAGTTTTATGCCAATGGCGTGTCCACGAGCCTGCCCTACGATGTGCAGGCCGCGCTTTACCGGACAATCCCCGGGCTCGAGGACGTCGAAATCATGAGGCCGGCATACGCCATTGAGTATGATTTCGCGCCGCCCACCCAGATCCGGCACTCGCTCGAAACAAAAAAAATCTCAGGTCTCTATTTCGCCGGCCAGATCAACGGGACGTCAGGTTATGAAGAGGCAGCAGCCCAAGGCTTGATGGCGGGAATCAACGCCGCGCTCAAGGTACGGAAGCGGGAACCGCTTGTCCTCTCCCGCGCCGAGGCGTATATCGGCGTCTTGATAGACGACCTCGTGACCCTCGGAACAAGCGAACCCTACCGTATGTTCACTTCCCGCGCCGAATACCGGCTCATCCTGCGCGAAGACAACGCGGACATGAGGCTTCGTGAGAAGGGGCATGAAATCGGACTCGTATCGGAAGAAGTGTATAAGAAGTTCCTCGACAAAAAAGAAAGCATAGAGCACGAAGCGACTCGTCTTAGAAAGACCTGGGTCAAATCTGAATCTGTGGTTAATGATGTCCTTATTAATACAAATTCTTCTGTCCTTGTGGGAGAAGCATCATTGGATCAGCTCTTGAAAAGACCGGAAGTGGGATACTCTGATATTTTAAGAATCAGCCCTCCTTCCACAACTCTTGAGAGATCCGCTGCCGAACAGGTAGAGATCCAGGTAAAGTATGAAGGCTATATCCAGCGCCAGCTCCTGCAGGTGGAGCGGTTCGCATCTCTTGAACAGAAAAGTCTCCCCTCTGATATGGACTACGACGCGATCACCGGCCTCGGCAGCGAGGTCAAACAAAAGCTCAAAGAGGTGAGGCCTGTATCCTTCGGTCAGGCGTCGCGGATCTCGGGTGTGACTCCGGCGGCGATCTCGCTCCTCATGGTGGCACTGGAGAAAAGGAAGAGGGGACGGGTTTAGCAATTGCGGATTGTGGATTTCGGATTGCGGAATGAACGCAGGTCAGCCTGGCGCGCATGGGAGCTTGTTTCATGAATCCTCGGGAATTATTAATTTCCGGCGCCCGGGACCTCGGCATCGATCTTTCAGCCGGGCAGGTTGATTCTGTTTTTGTCTATCTGACCGAACTCAAGAAATGGAACCGCAAAATCAACCTCACGGCCATCAGGGAAGAGCGGGACATCATCATCAAACATATGCTTGATTCGCTCTCCCATATCAGGGGATTCAATCCGGCGCCCGGGTTGAAACTTCTGGACATGGGGTCCGGAGCGGGCTTTCCCGCGCTTCCAATCAAGATCGTAAGGCCGGAAATATCTATCACGCTGGTGGAGTCTGTTAAGAAAAAGGCCTCTTTCCTGAGGCATATCGTAAGGACGCTTAAAATGACCGGGGTTGAAGTCATCGATAAAAGGACTGATGAGCTCCCCCTGTCGTTTCATGCCACCTGTGACGTGGTGACCGCCCGTGCTTTTGCGGACATGAACGTGGCGCTTTCTGCGGGTACGCCTTTTCTGAAACCCGGCGGGCTCATGGTCCTGAGCCGGGGATCGGAAGAGACGATCAGCGGCCGCGACACGGAAAAGGCCGGCGTCTCACTGGAAAAAAGAATAGAGTTGACGCTTCCGCATTCGGATTACAAGCGGGCGATATGGGTTTTTCAGAAAACAGGGCAAAGATTGATGAACTCGTAAAAAGTCGGGAATAGCCTCTACGGTGTCATTCCGGCTTGTCCGGAATCCTTTTTTCCGCGTGTTATACAGCACTACGATACGACAAGCGGGAATGACGACTTTTTTCAAATGTTTCAGTTTATTATGTCAGAAATCACACTCAAAATACCAACGGAATGGCGCGAGATTGCCGAAGAGATCGTCGAGCACGGAGGACCGGTGCTTGTCATCGGAGCTCCGGGAGCGGGCAAGACCACCTTCTGCCTCTACCTCGCGGGACTTTTCTGCCGGCAGAATAAACGGGTCGCCTGGATCGACGCCGACCCCGGCCAGCCTTTTATCGGGCCTCCTGCCGCGATTTCGCTCACCCCCTATACCGAAGCTGCCGACCTGCTCAAGCGGAGGAACCCGATGATCATGAGTTTCGTCGGGAACACCTCCCCCGTCGGCCGCCTCCTTGATTTGATCTCCGGGCTCCAGAAGCTGGTAAGCCTTGCGCATTCGCTCAAACCGGACCTTGTTCTCATCAATACCTGCGGCCTCGTGAACGGCGGCGCCGCCAGGGAGCTCAAGTTCCACGAAATCGACATGCTCTCTCCCCGCTACGTCATAGCGCTGCAGAAGGGGACCGAGGTTGAACATTTGCTGGCGCCCCATTCGCACCGGGCCGGGCTGTTGATCCGCCGGCTTCCGATTTCTCCGGACGCCCGGGTCTCCACCGGCGAAGCGCGGCGCGCGGCACGGGAGCAGCGCTTTAAAGAATATTTTCGGGGAGCAGACTTTCAGGAGATAGCCCTCCATGATGTCGGCGTTCACGGGCCGGGCCTCGGCACGGGCGAGCGGCTCGGGTTCCGCGACGTCAACAAGCTTTCTAAAATTTTTCAGGCGATCGTGGTGCATGCGGAGCTCTCCAGCGACCGGCTGTTCCTGGTCATCGAAGGTGAATACGCAGAAGAAGAGCTCTACACGGCCAAAGAACAGTACAATGTCCGCGAGGTCATGGTAGTCAAGAGGTCCGAGATGGACCATCTGCTGGTAGGGCTCTGCGACGACCGGAACCTCTGTCTCGGGCTCGGCATTCTGAGGACCATCGACCTGAAAGAGCTGTCCATGCGCGTAATCACACCTCTTCGGGATGTCTCCGGGGTCCGCCATCTCTCGCTCGGTTCGCTCCGTGTGAGCCCGGCGGGGGGAGAACTGGGGCAAGTGTAGGCAGGTGTTCCACGTGGAACATGTCGCTTTTACCCTGGAAAAGGCGGTTGGACGCAGATGAACGCTGATTTTCGCCGAAAAGTCCATCCAGTACGAGTGAGCATCCGCTCGCCATCCGGGTGATTCTTTTTTCATTCCCTAACCCGGATAAGCCGGAAAAGCTTTTTTTCTGCCACAGAGAACACAGAGGGAAACGAAAAATAGAATCAAGTTATTCACTACTTCTGAGCCTTTCTCTGTGACCTCTGTGTCCTCTGTGGCAAAATATTCTTGCCATTGTGAGAAGCTTTTGATTCTTTAGTAACGATTGTTTGCTTTAATCAGCGTTTATCCGACTTTAGCTGCGTCCAAATGCCTTTTTCCGGTTTATCCGTATCATAGATTCTTTATCTCCATTTCTCCATTTTCCCCCTTTCTCCTTAATCAATTCCTCCGCCTATGCTCCAAGACGTGCGTTGTCATTCTCAAAATAGTTTCCAAAAATAGCAACTCTTATGACCCCTATCATATGATTCCCCCGCGCCTTCGCGTATTATCGGCTCACATCAATGAAAACGATGTAAATTTCTTCACTGAGGAGGACTCTAAAATGTTTTGTTATCAATGCGAGCAGGCGGCAAACGGCAAGGCGTGCACCAAAATCGGCGTATGCGGCAAGGATCCCGAGGTATCCGCGCTTCAGGACCTATTGATCTATTCCTTGAAGGGACTTTCGCTCGTTGCGGTTGAAGGCAGGGGGCACGGAGTCATAGACCAGGAAGTAAACCTTTTCCTGACCAAAGGTCTTTTTTCAACGCTCACGAACGTCGATTTTGATCCCAAGCGTTTCGAAACGCTTATCCAGAAGAGCGTTGAGCTCCGCGAGGGGCTGAAGGCAAAGGTCAATGCAGCGGGCGGCAGAACGGACTTTTCGCACGGTAGCGTTTCCTATAAACCGGCAGCGACCGTCGAGGCTCTGGCGAAACAGGGCCGCGAGGTGAGAGAACGGGTGCCAGATGCGCTGATCAACCCCGATATCCAGTCGCTCCAGGACATTCTTCTGTTCGGACTCAAGGGCGTGGCTGCGTATGCAGATCATGCCCAGATCCTCGGGAAAACTGACGATTCCGTTTATGCATTCATGGCCGAGGCTTTGGCTGCCATGACCGGAACTGATCTCGGCCTGAATGAATGGGTCGCGCTTGTGCTGAAGTGCGGAGAGGTCAATCTCAAGGCCATGGAGATCCTTGATGCCGGCAACACGGGCGCCTATGGTCATCCGGTCCCGACCAAAGTGCCCCTCGGCGCAAGGAAAGGCAAGGCCATCCTCGTTTCCGGCCATGATCTGAAGGACCTCGAAGCGATCCTGAAACAGAGCGAGGGAAAGGGGATCAACGTCTACACCCACGGCGAGATGCTTCCGGCCCATGGCTACCCGGCCTTGAAAAAATACCCGCACTTCCACGGGCATTACGGCACGGCCTGGCAGAACCAGCACAAGGAATTTGCCCACTTCCCCGGCGCGATCGTGATGACCACGAACTGCATCCAGAAGCCGCTGGCCTCGTACAAGGAAAACCTCTTCACCTGCGGCCTCGTGGGGTGGCCCGATGTGCCGCATATTTCCGACAATAACTTCACCCCGGCGGTCGAGAGGGCGCTGGCCCTCCCCGGATTCACGGAAGATCTGCCGGGCAAAGAGGTTTTTGCCGGCTTTGCCAGGAATTCCGTGCTCGGCGTCGCTGACAAGGTAGTCGAGGCCGTCAAAGACGGAAAGATCCGCCACTTCTTCCTCGTGGGTGGATGCGACGGCGCAAAGCCGGGCAGGAACTATTATTCGGAGTTCGTTGAAAAGGCGCCGAAGGACACGATCATCATGACCCTGGCATGCGGCAAGTTCCGGTTCTTCGACAAGGAACTGGGAGACATCAACGGCATCCCGCGGCTCCTGGACATCGGCCAGTGCAATGACGCCTACTCCGCCATCCAGATCGCCCTGGCCCTTTCAAAGGCCTTCAACCTCGGCGTGAACGACCTGCCGCTTTCACTCGTTCTCTCCTGGTACGAGCAAAAGGCCGTGGCCATCCTGCTTACCCTGCTGCATCTGGGAATCAAGGACATCCGCCTCGGACCAACGCTCCCGGCCTTCATCACGCCGAACGTGCTGGACGTGCTCGTGAAGAACTTCAGCATCAAGCCCATCGCCGAAACCGCTGAAGCGGACCTCGAGGAGATCCTCGGTCCCTGCTGGGACAGAACAAAGGCGGAGTGCCTTGCAGCGGAAGAGGTCACGGCTTAACAATTGTCTCTTTCTCTCCATCCGGCAGGACGGTATTTTCCGTCCTGCCTTTTTTTATCCTCTCCGGAATGTTCCACGTGGAACATTCAATGCGGAGGGCGGTATCAAACCTCTTAAACCTTTCACCGCAGAGGACGCAGAGGGCGCGGAGATACTGAATTTTTGAGGGGCGCTCCGGAATTTGAAAGGTAATTGTGGAGGGTTGCCCACTCTTCCGGTAATGATCCTTCTCATATTTTAATGAGGATCTGTGTCTTGCTGTTCGAAAAAACCGCCGCCTCTTAAGCTTATGTCATTATTTTTTAACACCTTTTTCTCTGCGTTCTCTGCGCCCTCTGCGGTAAATTCGAGTTTTTTCTTCCTTTTATCATCATCCTATGGTACACTAAACAGGTTCTGAACCGGTAATCATGGGGGATTTTAGGGAAGCATGGGAAGGGTCATCGCAATCGCCAACCAGAAGGGCGGCGTGGGGAAAACCACGACTACCGTGAATATCGCGGCATCGCTCGCTGCGGCGGAAAAGAAGGTGCTCTTGATCGACTCCGACCCTCAGGGCAACTCCTCGAGCGGCATGGGAATCGACCGGAACGAAATAACCGGCAGCACCTACGACCTCTTTACAGGCAAAAAAACGCTTCCGGAAATAAAAAAATCGACCCATTTCCCCTGGCTCGACGTAGTCCCCGCGAAGATCGACCTCGTGGGTGTCGAAATCGAGCTCATCCAGATGATCTCCCGCGAGCGGGTGCTGAAGAACGCGCTCGCAAGCTTCAGAAATGATTACGATTACATCCTCATCGACTGTCCGCCGTCTCTTGGGCTCCTGACGGTGAACGCGCTGACCGCGGCGGACGGAGTCCTCATCCCGGTCCAGTGTGAGTACTACGCGCTCGAGGGCTTGACTTCGCTCACGAACACCATCAAGCTGATCAAACAGGACCTGAATCCGGACCTTGCAATCGAGGGCGTGCTCCTCACCATGTACGATAGCAGAAACAACCTCGCCGAACAGGTGGCCCAGGAAGTGCGCAAGTATTTCGGCAGCAAGGTGTACACGACCGTCATCCACCGGAACGTGGCGCTCTCCGAAGCGCCGAGCCACGGCAAACCCGCGCTCCTCTACGATATCCGGTCCCGCGGCGCGCAGAACTACCTGGAGCTCGCGAAGGAGGTCATCAACAATGCAAAAGCAGGCGCTCGGTAAGGGTCTCGGTGCGCTCATCCCGGACCTCTCCACGCTCGATGACAGGGAAAAAAAGGCCCTCGGCATCGCCGAGATCGAACTGGACAGGATCGTGCCGAACGAATACCAGCCGCGGAAAACCTTTGATGACGCAAAACTCCGGGAACTTGCCGCATCGATAAAAGAGCAAGGCGTGATCCAGCCGGTGCTCGTGCACCGGGCGGGCAGCGGCTATCAATTGATCGCGGGCGAACGCCGCTGGCGCGCGTCCAGGCTTGCTGGCTTGAAGACCATTCCCGCGCTCGTCAAAGAAGCGACCAAGCGGGAACTCCTCGAAATGGCGCTGATAGAAAACATCCAGCGCGAGGACCTGAACCCTCTCGAGGCGGCCGAGGCGTACAAGCGGCTCCAGGATGAGTTCAAACTGACGCAGGAGGACCTCGCCAGGCGCGTGGGCAAAGAGCGCTCGACGGTCACGAATTTCCTCCGCATCCTTCATCTGCCGAAAGAAGTGAAGCAAGGCCTCGCCACGGGCGCTCTCAGCATGGGCCACGCCAAGGCGCTCCTGTCTCTCGAACGCGGCCGCGACCAGATCCAGGCCGCGGTGCGGATCGTAAAGAAGGGGCTCTCGGTGCGCGAGGCCGAGACCCTTGCCGGGCGGATCAAGAATCCACCGCAGGAGAAAAAGGCCAGGTTGAGCCACGAGCTTCATGCCATTGAAGAAAAGCTCAAAAAGTCGCTCGGCACCAAGGTGAGCATCACCTCGAAATCGAAGGGCGGCAGGATCGTGATCGAGTATTATTCCGCGGAAGAGCTGGACCGGCTCCTGGAAAAGATCGGGTAAGAACAAGACAGAACATTTTTGCCACAGAGTACACAGAGTTCACCGAGCAAGCCTGCTCTTTAGTTCCACAAATTACTTCTCCGTGTCCTCTGTGACCTCTGTGGCAACGAATTTTGCATTTCTTTGAGGAGGATTAACCATGCTGAAAAAAGGTTCGGGCACACCGGAGCAAGCGGAGATCACCGCATTCCTGGGCAAGGGCACGGAGTTCAAGGGCTTGCTGAACTTCGAAGGCACCATCCGCGTGGACGGCAAGGTGGAAGGGGAGATCGTTTCCAAGGACACCCTGATCGCCGGCGACGGCGCGTTTCTCCAGGGCGAGATCTCCGTCGGAACGCTTATATCAAGCGGCAAGATCGTTGGCAACATCAACGCAAGCCAGAAGGTGCACATCATGGCCCCCTCGTACATCCAGGGCAACATCAAGACGCCCAAGCTCATCATCGAAGAAGGGGTGATCTTCGACGGCAAGTGCGAAATGGCCGATGAGAAGAAGGCCTCGGAGCAGAAGGTCGTGGCGCCGGCGGACCGGTAGAAAACTCCGAGAAGCTCAATAAGCCCCGTTCCAATTCTGAGAAGTAGGGGAGACTGCCCCGCATGATCTTAGCGAGGGTTCTATCCAACAGACTGTTCACGATAAAACCTTTGACAACTGCACACGCTTGATGCATATTAATACATACGTTAATGCATATTGGAACAAAGGGGTAACGACATGAGAACGACGCTCAATATCGACGACGAGCTGCTTGATAAGGCGTCCAAATTGACCGGCATAAAAGAAAAGACCTCGCTCATCAAGCGCGGGCTTGAGTCGTTGATAGCGATAGAAAGCGGTAAAAGACTCGCCCATCTGGGCGGGACGGAAAAGGGCTTGAAGTCGATACCCCGCAGGCGGACAGAAGGCAGGTAACAGGATGCTGGTCGATACTTCCGTGTGGGTGGAGCATTTCCGAATGGGCAATATCGGGCTGGAAGCGCCGCTGGAAGAGGGAAAAGTTTTTTGTCATCCGTTCGTTGTCGGTGAACTCGCCTGTGGAAATCTCAAAAACAGGTCGCGAATACTTGCTCTGCTTGATACGCTTCCCGTGGCGCACCTTGCAGAGGACGAAGAAGTGATGCGCTTTATCGAGAAAAACCGCCTCATGGGTAGAGGTTTGGGATACATAGATATGCATTTACTTGCCTCGGCGATATTGACGAACATCCCTCTGTGGACACTCGATAAGCGGCTGCACAGCATTTCAACGACACTCGGTGTAAGTTTATAATTATGACCATTTTTCACCTCTTCCGCACCCCGGCCCTCTCGGCCTACCAGACCGCGGACTTGCTCGCGACGGCACAGCAAAAGGTTTCTCCCGCCATCAAAGGGATCGAGACCGAGTTCTGCTTCAACGTGGCAACCGACAGCGCGCTCAACGCCGACGAAGCGCGCCTCCTGCGCTGGCTCCTTGCCGAGACCTTCGAGCCGAATCAGTTCTCCGAAAAAACGTTTCTCAATCCGCAATCCGCAATCCAAAATCCGCAATTGATTCTCGAAGTCGGCCCCCGCATGAACTTCACCACGGCCTGGTCCACGAACGCGGTCTCGGTCTGCCACGCCTGCGGCCTTAAAAAAATATCGCGCATCGAACGATCCCGCCGCTATCTGCTTTCTCTTGAAGGGAAAGCAGCCATGAGCCATGAGCAGCGGACCGCTTTTCTCTCCCTCGTCCATGACCGCATGACCGAATGCCCCTATCCCGAGCCATTAAAGACTTTCGAGACCGGGATCAGGCCCGAGCCCGTTCGCATCATCCCCCTCATGGAAAAGGGCAGGCCCGCGCTGGAGAAGATCAACCGCGAGATGGGCCTCGGGCTTGACGATTGGGACCTGGACTATTACACAAACCTCTTTGTCAGGGACATCAAGCGCAACCCCACGAACGTGGAGTGCTTCGATCTCTCTCAGTCGAACAGCGAGCACTCGCGCCACTGGTTCTTCCGCGGCAGGCTCATCGTCGACGGCAAGGAAGTCCCCGGGACGCTGATGAAGATCGTGAAGGCCACCTGGGAGTCGAACAAGAACAACAGCGTCATCGCCTTCAGCGACAACTCCAGCGCTATTACGGGGTACGACATCACAACCATCATCCCCGAAAGCGTGGGCAAGCCCTCGGCGTTCCGCGAAACGCGCCGGAAATATCACATTATCTTGACGGCCGAGACGCATAACTTCCCCTCCGGCGTTGCACCCTTCCCCGGGGCCGAGACCGGCACGGGCGGACGCATCCGCGACGTGCAGGCAACGGGCACGGGAGGACTCGTGGTCGCGGGCACCGCGGCCTACTGCGTGGGAAACCTCCGGATCCCGGGGTACGAGTTACCGTGGGAAGACGCGTCTTATGCATATCCGAATAACCTCGCCTCGCCGCTCCGGATTGAAGTCGAGGCGAGCAACGGCGCGTCCGACTACGGCAACAAGTTCGGCGAGCCCGTGATTCAGGGCTTCACGCGTTCCTTCGGCCTGAGAACCCCCGACGGCGAACGCAGGGAATGGCTCAAGCCGATCATGTTCTCGGCAGGCATCGGCCAGATGGACTCCCGCCATACGACGAAAACGGAAGCGGAAAAGGGCATGCTTGTGATCAAGATCGGTGGCCCCGCCTACCGCATCGGCATGGGCGGCGGCGCTGCCTCGTCCATGATCCAGGGCGAAAACATCGCCGAACTGGACTTCAATGCGGTGCAGCGCGGCGACGCCGAGATGGAGCAGAAGCTGAACCGCGTGATCCGCGCCTGCGTTGAGCTTGGTGAGGAGAACCCGATCCAGAGCATCCACGACCAGGGCGCGGGCGGCAACTGCAACGTCGTGAAAGAGATAGTCCATCCAGCAGGCGCCAAAATCGAGATCAGGAAAATCCAGGTCGGCGACAATACGTTGTCCGTTCTTGAAATCTGGGGCGCTGAATACCAGGAACAGAACGCGCTCCTTTTAAAGCCCGAGCACGAAGGCCTGTTCAGATCGCTCTGCGAGCGCGAGAAGGTGCCGATGGCAATCATCGGTACGGTCACCGGCGACGGCTATATCGTGCTTTATGACGAGCTCGACAACTCTGTGCCCGAGAATCTCGAGCTCGCGAAAGTGCTCGGAGACATGCCGCAGAAGGTTTTTAAGCTCGACAGAAAAAAAACAACGCTTAAACCGCTTGAGCTTCCCAAGGACCTTACGGTGCGCACAGCGCTCGATCGCGTGCTCCGTCTCGTCTCGGTCGGCTCCAAGCGCTTCCTCACGAATAAGGTCGACCGGTCGGTCACCGGCCTGATTGCGCGCCAGCAGTGCGCCGGGCCCCTGCAGCTCACCGTGTCCGACGTGGCGGTGATCGCCCAATCCCATTTCGGCCTGACCGGCGCCGCGATCTCCATCGGCGAGCAGCCGGTGAAGGAGCTGCTCGATCCGGCTGCCATGGCACGGATGAGTGTGGGAGAAGCGCTCACGAACATCGTCTGGGCGGAGGTCTCCGGCCTCGGCGATATCCGCTGCTCGGCCAACTGGATGTGGGCGCCGAAGCTCCCGGGAGAAGGCGCGCGTTTATACGATGCCGCAGTAGCCATGCGTGATGTGATGATCGAATTCGGCATGGCAGTGGACGGCGGCAAGGACTCTCTCTCCATGGCAGCCAAGGTCACGAATCCCGACGGCTCGCATGAGACGGTGAAATCACCCGGTACGCTTGTGATCTCGGCCTACGTCACCTGCCCGGACATCTCCAAGACCGTCACGCCTGACCTCAAGGCCCCGGGAAAAAGCAAAATCCTTTTCATCGATCTCGGAGCGGGGAGGAACCGTCTCGGGGGCTCGGCCCTGGCCCAGGTCTTCGGCCAGATCGGCGACAAATCGCCGGACCTCGACGATCCCCAGCTTCTCACAAGAACGTTTAACGCCATTCAGACGCTTGTTTCAGATGAGCTTATCCTCGCCGGCCACGACCGCTCGGACGGTGGTCTCGCAACCACGCTCCTGGAGATGGCCTTTGCCGGGAACTGCGGCATCGAGATCGACCTCGGCAGGCGGGCCGATGCCATCGCGGCCCTGTTCTCTGAAGAACTCGGTCTTGCGATAGAGTACCCGCCGTCCAACGAAACGACAATATTTTCGATACTGGACAAAGCAGCCGTGCCCTACCAAGTAATCGGCAAAACGACACTGGATAAACGGGTTGTCTTTTCAATCCGAAATCCGCAATCCGAAATCCGCACTGTATTAGATGCTGACATGCTCGTGCTCCGCGACATATGGGAAGAGACGAGCCATCAGCTTGACCTCATGCAGCGGAATCCCGAGAACATCCGCGCAGAGCGGAAGAACATCTATGACCGGAAGGGACCGTCTTTTGTCATTCCGTTCAAGCCGGCG
>JAXIPA010000133.1:0-9179 GCA_045403145.1 Nitrospirota bacterium
AAATCAACTACGGCAAAATGCGCCCATTCCGCGGCGAAAGTCTTTAAGAGCAGCTCATAATCCGGCTTTGACAGATCGCCGCCCCGGTAGCGCCGGGTCAGCGCTGAGATCATTTCCGGGTAGGCAACACGGCACGTTGCCAAGATCTCCGCTTCTTCCGACCATCCTCGAACGTCGCCGGAGTGGGCTTCTGTAAGGTAGAGTTTCACGATGCTGCTTGTATCAAGATAGAGTATCAACGCCGCTCCTCCAGGATTGTCTTCGAAAGAGGCTTTCCTTTTGCCTTAATGCCCCGGAGACCCGCCGGCTTTCCACCTGCCCACTTGACCTTGCCCTTTTCTGCGAGCTCCTTGACCGCTCCCCGCTCCCGTGAAATGGGCGTGAGCAGGGCAATCTCTCGACCGCGGTCCGTTACCACGACCTCTTCGCCATGGCGAACTTTATCTACATAGCTGCTCAATTTTTCCTTCAATTCTTTTATCCCGACAGATATCATATGACCTCCGTATTTCACTTAAGTAGTCACTATAATAGCATAAAGGTGGTCACTTTTCAATCGGGGAATTGGCGAAGCGCGCATTACACCTGCATCCTCGGGTCGAGCTTGTCCCGCAGAAAATCTCCGAGGATGTTGAAACTGATCACGGTAACGCTGATGGCGAGGCCCGGAAAGATCACCATCCACGGGGCAGAATTGATGTAGGCGCGGTTCAGACTGATCATCGATCCCCAGGTCGGGGTGGGCGGCTGCACGCCGAGGCCGAGGAACGACAGCGCGGCTTCGAGCAGGATGAACCCTCCCACGCGCAGGCTGCCGGCAACGAGGATCAGGGGAAGCGCGTTCGGGAGGATGTGCCTGTACAGGATTCTCGCGGGAGACGCGCCGAGCGCCCGGGACGCCTCGACATAGGTCTGCTCCTTGAGCGAGAGGGCGATGCCGCGCACGAGCCGGGCAAACCCGGCCCATCCCACGAGCGTGATCGCGAGCATGGCGGAGGTGAGTCCCGCAGGCATGACGGCGCTGATGCCGATGGCCAGGAGCAGGCTCGGAAAGGCAAGAAAGACGTCGAAAAACTGCGAGAGGACCGCATCGGTCCTGCCGCCGAAATACCCCGCGACCAAGCCGAAGAAAATACCGATACAGAGGGACAGCGCGGACGCGAGGACCCCGACGGCAAGGGAGATTCGCGAGCCGTAGACCACGCGCGCCAGGATGTCCCTGCCCTTGCTGTCCGTGCCGAGAAGGTGCGCCTTGCTGGGCGGCTGCCTCAGGCTGTCGAGGTCCATGGCAAGCGGGTCGTAGGAAACGAGAAACGGTCCGATGATCGCCGTGAGAAGAAGCAGAACAATCAGGACCACGGCAACCAGCGCGGGGATGTTTTCGAACAGGTCTTTGATCGAAAGGTTGTTGAACATGTTTTTCAGTCCGTAATTACTAAGATGGTCATAAGTAATGCCTCATGCCGTCATTCCGGACTTGATCCGGAATCCAGGAATTTTTCAAGAAAACCTCTGGATTCCTGCTTTCGCAGGAATGACGAACGAAGGGGCTTAACTACCGCAGGTCTTGGTATGTTCTTAACTCTGAACTGTTACTCGTTCCCCTTCACCCGCACCCTCGGGTCGAGAAAGTGATACGAGATATCGACAATGAGGTTCATCGTCACGAACACGATTGCACCGAAGAGCACTACTCCCATGATCATGGGGTAATCCCGCTTGATGATGCCGTCGAGCGCGTAGCGGCCCAGTCCGTCCCAGCCGAAGATAGTCTCGGTAAGGACCGCCCCGTTCAGATAGGAGCCCAGGTCCAGGCCGATGAGCGTGACAATGGGAATAAGTGAATTTTTAAGCGCATGTTTGAGCACGACCACCGACTCAGGCAGTCCCTTGGCGCGGGCCGCGGGAATATAGGGTTGCGAAAGCGATTCGAGCATGGAGGACCGCGTTACGCGCGCTATGTAGGACAAGGAAAACGTGCCGAGCGTCGCGGCGGGCAATATGAGGTAGGCCAGGCCCCCGTTCCCCATGCCCGACGGCGGGAGCCATCGCAGATAGAAGGCGAAGAGGAGCATGAGTGCCAGGCCGAGCCAGAAGACCGGGACCGAGATGCCGCCCACGGATATGAGCGTGACGATCCGGTCCCACACCGTGCCGCGCTTGACCGCGGAAAAAACGCCCATGCCGATGCCGAAGACCGAGGCAAAGAGCATGGCGGCGAGGGCGAGCCTGAGTGTGTTGGGAAATTTCTGGACGATGTCGTCGGCGATCTTGCGGTTCGTGTAATAGGAGCGGCCGAGTTCGCCGGTTGCGAGCAGCTTCAGGTATCCCACGTACTGGAGGGGAAGAGGTCTGTCCTGCCCGAGTTCGGTGCGGATGCGCGTGATGGTCTCGGGCGAAGCACGCTCGCCGGCCATGCCCGCCGCAGGGTCGCCGGGCAGGGCCTGCATCAAAATAAACGTAATAAGCGTGATGCCGAGAAGGGTCGGGACGAAGAGAAGAATTCTTTTCAGGATATAGAGCGCCATGGCTTGGCCCAATCTTACACAATCCCCCGGCAAACCGCAACCGAAAATACGGAAGCAGAATATTGCGCCATGTTCTGCTGGTTGATGATGATATAATCAAGGCAAGCGATCGGAGCATTGTGTATTCTTTTTCGCGTGCAGGTTCATGCACTACTAACAGGTTTCAAGGTAGCCGCACCCTTTAGGGTGCGTTATTCATGCAATCGGGACTCTTTCAACAGCCTGCTATTAAACCAGCAGCGTTGTCTTGCCCAGACCATTTCGTGCGTATCGCAAAAAAAGGAGGCTGTCATGCGAAGAGCGGTGTATTTCCTGGCTTCAATGTTTATTTTGATATTGTTTGCGTCTCCCGGCATCTCTAAGGAAAAGGATAACGTTTTGTCAAGCGCCCCCCTGAGTCCGTCCACGCAAGGCTGTCTTGGCTGCCACAGTGTCTACACACCGGGGATCGTTCACGATTGGTTTTCGAGCAGGCACGCACAAACGACGCCGGCCGACGCCTTGAAAAAGCCGGAGCTGGAACGGCGGATTTCCGCGGATACCGTATCGGAAGACCTCGCCGGATACGCCGTGGGATGCTACGAGTGCCACAGCCGGAACCCGAAAAAGCATAAGGACAATTTCGAGCACATGGGGTTCCGGATAAACGTCGTCGTGAGTCCCGATGATTGCAGGACCTGCCATCCGACGGAAGTCACGCAGTTCTCGGGAAGCAAAAAGGCGAATGCGATAAAGAACCTGATGGCAAACCCTGTGTACCATACGCTGGTCAGTGACGTCACCAGCGTTAAAAAGATCGTAAAAGGAAATATCATCGCGGATAAACCTTCGGACAAGACCTTGCATGAGACCTGTCTCGGCTGCCACGGCACCAAAGTTGAAGTAAAGGGACTGAAGCGCCTGACCGTCGCATCCGGCGAGATCACCGTCCCTGACCTGACGAACTGGCCGAACCAGGGTGTGGGCAGGGAAAACCCCGACGGCAGTTTCGGCGCCTGCACTGCCTGCCATCCGCGGCACGGGTTTTCGATCGAGGTCGCTCGCCAGCCCTATACCTGCGCCCAGTGCCACGAAGAACCCGACGTGCCTGCATGGGATGTGTACAAGGAGAGCAAGCACGGGAACATCTTTTTTTCGAAGCACCATGAATGGGACATGAACGCGGTCCCCTGGACAATAGGGAAGGATTTCAAGGCCCCGACCTGCGCGGTCTGTCACAACAGCCTGATCGTATCTCCATCCGGCTCGGTGCTTGCTGAAAGGACCCACGACTTCGGCTCGCGTCTCTGGGTCAGGCTCTTCGGCCTGATCTACAGCCATCCCCAGCCCCGGTCGGGCGACACCACGGGGATCAAAAACAAAGACGGCCTGCCGCTTCCGACGACCTTCGCCGGCCTGCCCGCATCGGAATTTTTGATCGACGGCGCGGAACAGGAAAATCGACTCCGCGGCATGAAGGCCGTGTGCAACGGTTGCCACAACAGGGATTGGATAAACGGTCATTTTGAGAAACTTGCGAGCACCGTGCGGGAAACAGACGCCATGACGCGGGCGGCGACGGACCTGATGATGGAGGCATGGGGCCAGGGGATAGAAGATAAAAGCAATCCCTTTGACGAGCCCATCGAGCAGCGCTGGATGAAACAGTGGCTGTTCTTCGCGAACTCCGTGCGCTATGCATCTGCCATGACCGGCGCTCCCGACTATACCGCGTTCAAACACGGCTGGTGGGACATGACGAGCACTATAGCGGACATGAAAGAAAAGATCGAGCTCAAGGCAGCGGGGAGAGGGAAGAAAACGCAGAAGTGACTTCTAACCCGGACAAACTGGAACCAAGAACAAATTTATTTTAGCCACGGATGTATCGAGTGCAGTGTGTGTTTATCCCTGGCAAAAAAGTTTTCAGATTTTCTTTCAATTTTGAGAAGTTAAAAGAAGAGGGGAACAGTGACTTCGCCAGGGGAATCTAATATCGAAAAAACAACTTGTCCTTTATGTCATACAGGAGATGTATGCGATTTTTTTCAGGACAAGCGCCGGAGCTACATTCGCTGCCAGATGTGCGGGCTTGTGTTCGTTCCTTCCCGGCAATTCATATCCAGAGAAGATGAAAAAAAGAGATACGACCTGCACCGGAACTCTCCCCAGGACCCGGGCTACCGCAATTTCTTAAGCCGCCTCTTCGTTCCCCTGCAACAATGTCTGGCTCCGGGAAGCAGCGGACTGGATTTCGGCTCCGGTCCCGGTCCGGTGATATCCCTGATGTTCGAGGAGGCGGGGCATTCCATGACGCTCTTCGACACTTTTTACGAACCAATTCCCGCTGTGCTGGAAAAACAATACGACTTCATAACCGCCACGGAGGTGGTGGAGCATCTGCGTGATCCCGGAAAGGAGTTGGAACAGTTGTGGGCCTGCCTGAAGCCGGGCGGGTGGCTGGGCATCATGACGAAAGTTGTTGTCGGGCCGGATGCATTTCCCCGATGGCATTACAAGAACGACCCTACGCATGTTTGCTTTTTCTCGCGGGCAACCTTTACCTGGCTGGCCCTCCAATGGAAAGCGGACCTGACGTTCCCTGATGGCGATATCGTCCTGCTCCGGAAAAAACCGGTCTCGTCTTCTCCACTCGCTCTCGTCGTAAAGGAAATTCCCCTATGAAATCGCTACCCGTGCTGTATCTGGACAAACAGTTGGTTGCCGTGAATAAACCAGCGGGCCTCCTGGTCCACCGCAGTGATATCGACCGCCATGAACATGAAAACGCCATGAAGATCGTCCGGGACCAGCTGGGACAATGGGTCTATCCCTTCCACCGTCTTGATAAATCCACGTCAGGCGTCATCCTGTTCGCTTTGGACAAAGAAACCGCACGATACATGACACAAGCCTTTACCAAGGGAAAAGTTTCCAAATCCTACCTTGCAGTGGTACGGGGGTTCACCAGGGAGGCGGAGCGCATCGATTATCCCTTGAAGGAACGCCGGGACAAGATGACCGGACAAAAAGCGGAAAGGGACAAACCGGGGCAGGAAGCCGTTACTGAATACAGACGACTGGCAACCGTTGAATTGCCTCATCCCGTAGGGCGTTATTCCACGGCGCGCTATTCTTTGGTTCAGGCGGCCCCCTTGACAGGCCGCATGCACCAGATACGCCGCCACATGAAACACATTTTTCACCCTGTTGTCGGCGACACCAACCATGGGGATGGAAAGCAGAATGATTTTTTCAGAAGCCACTTCGATTGCCGCAGGTTACTGCTGCACGCGCACAGTATTGAGTTCGTTCATCCCTCTACTGAAGGGCAACTGCATATCCAGGCGCCTTTGGACCATGCCTTCGGCGCTCTGCTGGAGGCCCTGCACTGGGACAAGGTCGTCGTGACATGATCGTCGCAACAGCGAATTGAGTGCCGGCTTCTTGAGTATGATCTGTATGAAGGCTCAAGAAAGACCAAAAAACCGCGGCCTCCGGCAAGCTGAGGGCCTTCCGGTCCCGGGCAGCGGGAAAGGGTCATGGACCTACTGTTTCACCGAATTCCAAGCAGGGGAGGCATCGAGCTGCAACCGGGTCCCCATCCGCAGCAACGAATCGAACTCTTCCGCGGGCAGCGGCTTGCTGAAAAAATATCCCTGCATCTCGTCGCACCCGTGGTCGCGGAGATACGCGAGTTGGCCTTCCGTCTCGACCCCTTCGGCGATGACCAGGAGATTGAGGTTGTGCGCCATGGCAATGATGGTCCTGGCGATGGCCGCGCTGCCGGGATCGCGGGTGATTTCCCGCACAAAGGAAATATCGATCTTCAGCTTGTCGAAGGAGAACCGCTTCAGCTGGCTCAGGCTCGAATAGCCGGTGCCGAAGTCATCCATGGAGAGCTGTACGCCGAGGTCCTTCAACCCGCTCATAGCTGCCGCGGCATTTTCCACGTCGCGCATGATCATGGATTCGGTGAGCTCCAGTTCCAGCCTGCCAGGATCCAGGCCAGTGTCCGCCACGATCCGGGATACGGTGTCGATGAGATCGCGATGCCAGAACTGGCGAGCCGAGAGATTGACCGCCATCGTGAGCTGCCGGAACCCGGCATCCTGCCACGCCCTGTGTTGCTCGCAGGCAACCCTGAGCGCCCACTCCCCGATGGGGACGATGAGCCCCGTCTCCTCCGCGAGCGGAATGAACCGAGCAGGGGAG
This sequence comes from Nitrospirota bacterium, assembly GCA_045403145.1. Taxonomy (GTDB): domain Bacteria; phylum Nitrospirota; class UBA9217; order UBA9217; family UBA9217; genus JAJYKN01. Next base: position 6,723 of record JAXIPA010000133.1, read on the forward strand.
ACCAGCCCGAGGTCGGGATTCCGCCATCGCAGCAGGGCCTCCGCTCCGGTAATCCGGCCGGTTTTGAGCTCCACCTGCGGCTGATAATGGAGGACCAGCTCGTTGTTCTCCAGCGCCCGGCGCAGGTGCTTCTCCATTGTCATGCGGGTAACGATCCGTTCGTTCATCTCGCCGGTATAGAACTGGAACGTGCCGCGTCCCTGTTCCTTCGCTCGATACATGGCGAGATCGGCGTTCCTCAGCAGGATCTCTTCGTCCTCCCCGTCTCTCGGATACAGGCTGATGCCGATGCTGCAGGACAGCACAATTTCATGCCCGTCGGTCTTGAGCGGCCGGGCAACGGCCTCGTGAAGTCTCTGCGCCAGATCGGCGGCGTAGTCGCTCTTCTCTACGCCGGAAAGCACGATGACGAACTCATCACCCGAGTAGCGCGCCACCGTATCGCTGGATCGAACGCATTCCACGAGGCGCTCGGATACGAGTTGTAATATCCGGTCGCCGATGCTGTGGCCCAGGCCTTCGTTCACGAGGTTGAACTGGTCCAGATCGAGGAACATCACCGCCGCTTCCCGCTTGGCGCGGCGCGAAAGGGTGAGTGCCTGGCGGAGTCGGTCCGAGAGGAGATTGCGGTTCGGGAGGCCCGTGAGGCCGTCATAATTGGCCTGACGCTCAAGCTGTTTTTCGTACTGCTTGCGTTCGGTAATGTCATTGAGAATACCGATGAAGTGGGTCACCGTCCCGTTTTCGTCCTGCACCGGCGCCATGGACAGCTCATTCCAGAAAAGGCTGCCGTCCTTCCGGTAGCTGCGAAGCACGGCCCGTGCTTCACGCCGCTCGCGCAGCGCGCTACGGATTTCCTCAAGCGCCGTCTGCTGCCGGTCGTCGCGCGTCAGGAGCCGCAGGTTGCTGCCCAACACATCCTCGGTGCGGTAGCCGGTAATCTGTTCGAACGCGGGATTGACGTAGATGATCGGGTTGTCGGGCAGCGTCATATCCGTGATCACGATGCCGTTGCTGCTGGCCTCGATGGCGCGTTGTCTCTGGCGCAAGAATTCATTGGCGCGCTGCCGCTCGGCGAACTCGCTCCGGAGCCGCTCGTTCGCGGTCGTTAATTCGTCCGTACGTTTTTCCACCAGTTCCGCGAGGTGCTCACGGTGTCCCGTCAATTCCTCCGTCTGGGACAGCAATTGCTCATTTGCCTTCCGAAGGGCCTCTTCCGCGCTCCTTCTGCGCCGGTCGTGGCTCCAAAGCCCGAACGTCGTGACAAACACGACGACTGACCAGCCGGAGAGGATACCCAGGAAAAGCCGCCAAGATTTTGCCCGGCTTTCGGCGTTTTTCTTCTCAATAAGGTCCTCCAGTATTCCCGCCTTGCCGAGGATCTCCTTGAAAACCGCATCAAACTGCTGGTCGAGGTCCGATGCGACGCCGCCTTTTCGGGGGTTCTGCAAGCGCTCCCGGCCCAGCAATTTAAAATTCACCAGCAGGGACCTGAGCTCTTCCGCGGGAACGCGCAGTTCCAAATCATCCAACGGCTCCGGTATCATGCCATGTTCGGATTTCCCGCCATTGAGGGCCACGGTGATCAGGTTTATCGCCTGCTCCATGTCAGCCAGGGCTTCATCTGCCGTATCATCTCCGGTGACGGCCTCCTCCAGCCAAAGATGGCCTGTAGAGGCGTTAATCTGGACATCCATGACCGCATCGATAATGAGGGTATTGATACGCTGTTTCTCGCTCATGCGGCCGGCCCAGAGGAGAAGAACAATCGAGGACAGGGCGATCAAAAAAACCGCCGTCGGCATCCAGTACCATTGCCAAGCCTTTTTTGAACCGGACATGAGATGCTCCTTCTTATCGTGATACTCCGTCCGCCGTCTTCAGCTGGGAGGGCCAGCAGTTGTGACGAGCGAGCTGAGTCGTATCTCTCAGTATTTTATCGGATAAAATCGTAATAACTTTAGCTAAATTGAAAATCGGAATGATATAAAAAATTCGCTTCCTGCATTTCATCTATTTCGTATAAAAGGCTGTTGCATCCTTATTCGTAATAAAATCAAACATACTATTGACAGATATTCTTACCCATGATAATGTGATGTCATCAAGGGGGAAACAATGAGCATTTATGGGAAAATAGGTCAGCGGATCAAGGAGCTGCGGGAAAAGGCCGGAATGAGCCAGGATGCGCTGGCGAAAAGCATGAAACTGCCCCGTCCGGCCATTTCTCAGATCGAGAGCGGAGCGCGGAAGATTGCCACCGACGAGCTTATCAAGTTCTCAGAGATATTTCACGTGCCTGTGGATGACCTTATCAATCCCGGGAAGGAACCGGAAGTCCGCCTGCAGGAGGGGAAGGCGGAAAAGGCGCCTAAACCCCAGATGCGGATCAGCGTGCCTCAGAAGAACCTCCGGAAATTCAAGGAAGTCCTTCTCTACATGCTGAACAAGGTTGGC